>CAJTMX010000009.1 GCA_910577235.1 uncultured Acetatifactor sp.
GCGGTGTCGTAGGACCGGGCGTTACCGTAGGACCTGGTGTCTCTCCCGGCGGTGTTGTAGGGCCGGGCGTTACCGTAGGACCTGGTGTCTCTCCTGGCGGTGTTGTAGGGCCAGGGGTTACCGTAGGACCTGGTGTCTCTCCCGGCGGTGTTGTAGGACCGGGCGTTACCGTAGGACCTGGTGTCTCTCCCGGCGGTGTTGTAGGACCGGGCGTTACCGTAGGACCTGGTGTCTCTCCCGGCGGTGTTGTAGGGCCGGGGTCCGGTGTTGTCGTAGGTTCCGGTGTCACAATAGGACCTGGTGTAGGCTCCACTGGCGGTACGATAGGCGCAATCGTAGGTTCCGGTGTCACGATAGGACCTGGTGTAGGTTCCACTGGCGGCACGATAGGCGCAATCGTAGGTTCCGGTGTCACGATAGGACCTGGTGTAGGCTCCACTGGCGGAGACGGAATAACTCCGTTCCAGTGTACCTGATGAACTTCACCATATTGCTCAAATTCGCCGGCTATTATGCCGCCAATAATATTGTTTTGATTAACAATCGTCGCGCTGGGAGCCAGGATGAATCCATACGCTCTTCCGGTGCTTACCTTGCTCGCGTTCCCGCAATTCCAGAGTACTCTCCCTGCCCAGGATACATACTCGCCCTTTTCAGCGGCATTGTTTATATTCATATGAGGAATCTTTACCTCGCCGCCGCTTACAATATTGACGATCACGGTCTTACCGGCCTCCGCGGCCGCAATAATCTTATCCTCATATTTCTGTTCGCCGCCAAAACCCGCGTCCAGCTCCGGGTATGTTACATTTATAACATAAGCGGAATCCGTATCCATATCCGGCAGGGCATAGAGTTCGGCAGACCATGCCGCCTTAGAGGAAATGGTGCCCGCTATGACATCTTTGATATTGTCCTGATAAGAAAATCCCTTTAAAAGATTGCCTGCAAAGAAATTGCTCAGTCTCACTTCATCTGCGCTGACTCTGTACACAGTGTATCCGTTATTCTGGTCATAAGACAGCTTGTTCTGCGTGCCGTCAAGCGGATTGACGGAAGGAATCACAACATAGGAAACGCCATTTGCCGTGCAGCCAAAACTACCGGTGGACAAATCTCCGATATAGCTCACGCCACCCTCGCCGATAGCCGCGTTACCGCCGTATATATTCAGCCCGCTGGGGAGTACGCCAATAGCTACATTGCCCTCCACATGGTCGGTTCTTGTCATCTTATTTGTATAAACAGAGAAAAGGAAAGGGTTGGACAGATCCGGTTTCACAAAATTATCCGAAGGCTGCGCATAATCGTAAAGCGGCACCGGTTCGGCGGCAAGCATAAGGTTGTCGTTGCCGGTCACGCTTTCAAGCTCGGGCACGTTACCGCCCGCCGTCTCATTCGCGTGAGTCGCAAATCCATAGTCCGTAAACAAACTGCTGACCACCAGCGCCGAGGCCATGGTCACGACAATGAACTTGCTTACTTTCTCCTTTAGATTCATTATTTTCATGGTTTTACCCTCTTCTGATACCCATTGCACATTGACGAGTTCAAAAACACAGAAAGATATTCTGACTCCTACTAATAAAGACTCCTTTTTTTGAATAAAAGGCTCAAAAATATTACATAATAATTAAGTTAATTAATTTATACCATATGGCTCGGTCAATGTCAACACGCCGTGGATCAGAACTCTTCTGGAAGTTCCTGCCGAACCGTAGCAGGTAGACAGGGATACTATGTTGGAACGCTCCGACAGATCTACGTCAAACGGATAAGTGGAATTCTCCACTGCCCACGCCGTATAACGGTCATAATTTTCATCCGATGAAAACACCATATACCGGTTGCTGTCCGATTTGGTCATGTAGTATGAAAAAATCTCATAGGTGTACACCGTATTTTCTGTATAGATATAAAAACGGGGATTGGCATCCAGCAGCGACGGATCATCCACCAATTCCTTAAATGTTCCAAACATGCTGCCGTCCCTCATATTATGGCCGAATACAAAGGTATTGCGGTCACTCCAGTCGGGAGATGCGCCGCAGTCCATAAAGATACTGCCCGAATTACTCTTTTCTTCCTCAAATGAATGCTTTAAATAATAGTTGTTATCTTCGCCCTGCACCACCGGATAGCTGACTTCCACCGCAGGAAAATAGATCCACCCCCGGAAATCGCCGTTCATCTCCTTCAGCGTCTCCATGTCAATATTCAGCGGCGGATATTGGGGCGGCAGGATCTCTACGGTCTCCCCCTCCTCATCTGTCAAGGTAACCGGAACGGCGGGGATCTGGCTGTCCTCCACGATCACGGTGTCCAGCAGACGCTGATGCTCCTCCTCAGCCCTCCTGTCGGAGATAACAGACATCACCAGCTTATAGCCTGTAAATACAACGGCAGCCGTAAACACCAAAATGCCTGCCGCATATTGCAGTTTTAGCAAGGTTTCCTTTTTCAACACTGCCCCTCCAAACGACTATAATTTCGCCAATAATCCAGATAAAGTATAGCACAATTTTACAAATATGTCATCTTTATATTTGATATTGGAAAAATTTTTTGTTATAATTGACAATATAATTTAACTTGATCTCCGTGTCTGCAAGTTGGCTTTCGGCGCGGCGGATTTATGCAAAGAGGGGAGATTTCCGTATGTTGCCTATTCATCTAATATCGATCCTGTTTCTGGGCATGATGTATTTTTTTATATACCGAATGGACAAGAAACCTTCTTATGACCCCAAAAAGGTTTTTCTGGTCCTGCTGGCGGCGGCTTTCCTTCTCCGCTGCATCTTTGCGGGAAGTTCCGAAGGCTTTCCCTCGGATACGGCCTGTTTTGCCAGCTGGGCAAATCTGGCGTTTGAGGGCGGGATCAAAAACTTCTACGCCTCCGGGGTTTTTGCTGATTATCCGCCGGGATTTGTCTATGTACTCTATATAATAGGCGCTGTCTTTTCCCTGTTTAAGATTCCGTATCTGTCGGCCCCCTGCCTGTTGCTGCTCAAGCTGCCGGCTATTATCTGTGACATGGCCACCGCTCTGCTCTTTTACAAGATTGCCTCAAAAAAGCTGCCCCATCAGCAGACGGTCATGCTGGCGGGGCTGTACTTGCTGAACCCGGCGATCATTCTGAATTCTTCCATATGGGGACAGGTGGATTCGGTGTTTACGCTGGCAGTACTCTTGATGTGCTGGTATTTAACGGAAAACAAGATGACCCAGGCCTACGTGGTGTTCGGCATCGGCGTACTGCTAAAACCCCAAACCCTGGTGTTTGCTCCCGTGCTGGTATACGGCATTATCGACAGGGTCATTCTGTATGATTTCAGCTGGAGAAACTTTTTCCACAACCTGTTTTCCGGTCTGACAGTTATTTGCTGTATGATACTGGTCTGTATGCCCTTCGGCCTGGACCTGGTATTTTTACAGTATGCGTCAACTCTGGGTTCCTATCCCTATGTGGCGGTTAATGCCTTTAATCTGTGGGGCTTTTTCGGTCTGAACTGGGTCTCTCAGGAGACAAGACTTTTGTTTTTCAGCTATCGCACCTGGGGAACTATCATTATCCTGCTGATCGTACTGCTTTCCGCCTTTCTCTTTTTCCGGGCTCAGAACAAAGAAAGCCGGTATTTTACCACTTCCAGCTTTCTGATCATTTCCATGTTCCTGTTCTCGGTCCGGATGCATGAACGCTACCTGTACCCGGCACTGGCACTGATACTGTTTGCCTACGCGGTAAGGCCTCTCAAGGAATTCCTGGAGGGTTTCTTTGGTTTTACAATTATCCATCTGTACAATACCGCATACATTTTATATTTTTACGACCCGGCCAACTACAACGGAAAAGCACCGCTGATCCTGACGGTTTCCGCCTGTATGGTCATATGCGGCCTTTCCTATTATTATACGTTGGCGCGCTATGATATCCGGCAGGTATCCGACCGCGAATCCTCTTTCACATTCCTCCTGCCTTTCCGGCTTAAACGGCGCAGAAAAAAGACCGCCCCCATACATTTCACCTATGAACCCACGGCCAGTGAGAAGAAAATGCCTTTTCTGGCCCAGGATGCCATCATCCTCTTTTCGATCATGGCGGTGTATTGTCTTGTGGCATTTTGGGATCTCGGCAGCCTGAAAGCCCCCCAGTCGGACACTGTGCTGAGGCAGGGCGACAAGGTCGTACTTTACACCGGAGAGGAAAAGACCGCCTCCTATCTGTACTGGTATCTGGGCAATTATGAAAACCGCAGCTTTACTCTGGAGTACAAAACGGAAGAGGCAGACTACTGGCAGCCTGTGGGAGAGACAGGGCAGCTTATGATGTCCAACGTTTTTGCCTGGGGGCGTATGGCTCTGCCGGAGAACTGCCGTTATCTGCAGCTAACCTGTAACTCCGACCAGGCCTCCGTGATGGAACTGGCTCTGGCTGACGCCCGGGAAATATCCTTTATGCCGGTAAATGCCCCGGATTATCAGAAACTGTTTGACGAAAATGACACTTTCCCCACGGAGGGCATCAGTTTCCGCAACAGTACTTATTTTGATGAGATCTATCACGCCAGAACTGCCTATGAGTTTCTGCATGGCTTTAACACCTATGAGACCACCCACCCGCCTCTGGGCAAGATCCTTATGTCTGTAGGGATCGTCCTCTTCGGCATGAATCCCTTCGGCTGGAGGTTCATGGGAACCCTGCTGGGCGTGTTGATGCTGCCGGTAATCTATCTGCTGGCCCGGAATATCAGCAGAGACCGTATGGCGGCAGGATTTGCCTGTGTGCTGTTTGCTTTTGACTTTATGCACTTTTCCCAGACCAGGCTTGCCACGATAGATGTGTTCGTAACCTTTTTTATCCTGCTGATGTACTATTTTATGTACCGGTACAGCAGGCTGAGTTTCTATGACACGCCGCTGAGTAAGACTCTGCTCCCTCTGGGAGCCTGCGGTATTTCCATGGGACTGGGCGTTGCCAGCAAATGGACTGGCATATACGCCGGGGTTGGACTGGCCGTGATATTTTTCCTCACGTTGTACCGCAGATACCGGGAATACCGCCTTGCCCTCAAAAAGCCTTCCGGCGGTCCGGACGGGCTTTTCTATTCGCGGATCATCGCCACTTTCCGGGGCAACACCGTAAAGACCCTCCTTTTCTGTGTGGTCTTTTTCGTGCTGATTCCCGGCGCGATCTATCTGCTGTCCTACATTCCTTTCGTGGGAGGAGAGACGGGACTGTGGGCAAAAATGTTTGCCAATCAGAAATACATGCTGAGTTATCACGCCAATCTGAACGACACCCATTACTACTCTTCCCATTGGTATGAGTGGCCCACCATGATACGCCCGATCTTCTACTATTCCGGCATTATCAGCGACACCGCCAGAGAGGGGATCAGCGCCTTTGGAAACCCTTTGGTATGGTGGGTGGGCATCCCGGCCTTTGCTTACATGCTGTATCTGGTCTTTAGAAAAAAAGACCGCATTGCCCTGTTTTTATGCATTGCATATCTGGCGCAGTATCTTCCCTGGACGCTTGTGGACAGATGTACTTTCATATACCACTATTTCCCCAGCGTACCTTTCGTGGTGCTGATGATCATGTACGCCGCCGTAACGCTGAAGGAAATGATACCTGAGAAAAAATACTATATGGCGCTGGGACTGTACGCCGCCGCCGCCGTTGCCCTGTTCGTACTGTTCTACCCGGTATTGTCGGGACAAACCGTATCTATCAAGTATGTGGATACGTTCCTGCGGTGGATGAAGAGTTGGGTGTTGATTTACGGGAATTGATTACAATTCCGCCGATCACGTGCCGGACCGTGAAAAAGAGCGACCGGCACCTCTTTTTGCCGCTGTCTGCTCCTATCATGCCGTGGGGCGATTGCTGCATAGCGTATGACGGAATTCTTCTTGAAATCTCTTTGAAGAAAAACAATATAACGCAAGACAGCCGCAAAAAAATATTTTGGTATATCGAATAGTCATGCCTATTTCCGCCGAATACGGGGAAAGAAGCTGACTTCCCAATAAATTTGAAAACATATGTACCATTGCTCCCGACAATATACTTCTCTTTGTCTTAATGTACACATATGAAACTGCAAAGTTGAAAATCATAACACTCGGTATGTAGACAATGGCATCAAACATAGAGTCTTGAAGTAAATTATATTGAGCCTGCCCCGGCGTAAAATACCACGCCAAATGCCAAATCCCCCAAATAAAACCTAAAATTAATGTGGCCTTTGTAAATCCGTATCTGACAAACAATCTATCCAAAGCATAACCTCTCCAACCAAATTCTTCATTTAGCGGGCCGGAAATAACAGAGATAAGCAATACCCCAAACAGGTTAAACGGATTTTGTACAATCGCATGAGCATAATTCATTCCAGGCATTTCATAAGCTAATATACACACACCTATCCAAATTCCCACAACTGAAATCAATGTAAAGAATATAACTGTTAACGCAAGCCATTTTATCCCCATATACCGAAAACTAAAGCAACGCGTAAAATAATCTTTTCGCTGTTCTTTTGAGTATGTCAAAAACACGATAAACAATGCTGTAACAGATGGGGCGCCACCGCCAAAATAGAATAAGAAGGTTCCTAACGGCGTTCCCTCTATCCCCATAAATACAGGGGCAAAGCCAAATCCCCATGTCCACGCAAGGGTAATGGTAAAAAATAAAATTAACTGCTTTCTGTCATTCGATTTTTTCATTGTTCCGTCTCCTTTCCAGTTGTGCATTTATATAGTTGATATCCCTTTTAACAACTGCCATATCCAGAAAGTAGGCCGTAGCATATATGATTGCCACATAAACAAACGCCATCCACCAATTTGACTTAATAAACCATCCTACAAAATATCCGAATAAAAAAACAAAAACGGAAACAGAAACATATTCAATCATAATATTTATAAAAAAATAATTGCTTATGACTTGCTTTACAAAATATTGAATAACAGTAACAAAAAAGGACAAGATAAAAATCTCAAACACAAGCATTATCTCCGGTTTCATCCCGACCGCCAAAAGCGAAAAGGAAAATACCACTAAAATTATAATTGCTGCGAATATAAGTGTTTTTTTCAGAATTTCTTTTAGCACCTTACGTCCTCCTTTAAAATGTTCTTAATACTTTTCAAATAAGTTCTCGCTACGATCAGCTTTTCACCATTGAGCAATGTTGCTTCAAGCTGGCTGTTCATCAGTTGTTTTATACTATAAAGCATATCCATATTCATCAAACAGGATTTACTGATTCGTATGATCCCCGTTTCTCTAAACATTTCTTCAAATTCATATAATTTTTTATCCGTCATATAGACTTCATCCTTCGTGTATAAAAAAGTTTTTCTTTCCACCGTTTCCATGTAGTATATATCCGATATATGAACTTGAAAAACCTTTCCGTTGCTGTTACCACTGACCACAAAATCAAGAGCCTCAATTTTTTTAATCAGCCTTTTTGTCTTGGTATCTAATATGGGATATTCAATAATTATAGTTAACGGTTTATCCTTAATTTGCCTTGTCTTTATCTCCATTATCTTCCCTCCATGTGGTATCTTAGCATAAAAAGCATGAAACAAAAGATTTGCAAACACGACCTGCAAATATGGTATCATCAATTACAATTTATTATCAACTATTTTGGCGAATTATAAATCAGCTATATAAATCAAAATGCAAGAAATGAGAGGGATTCAATAGCCTGTTATGCACGTTTCCACAATGCTTGGTCTTTGATTCTTTAGTTCCTGTAAATTCCCTACGAAAAAAGCATTCAAGATTTCTCTCAAATGCTTAATTACTGCTCTGCTTTATTATTAAATATAGTACTAAAATTTAAAAACCAAATAACCCGCCGTACATCAACGATACACTCTCGCTTTTTCAATGCCCGGAACCCGGGAGAAATGAAGAGTTATCAAATACACTTTTAAAAGCTCATATAACATATTATCCGCTTTTATGAAATTGATATCCTCAATCCATATATATTCAGACTTTATAAAATAAAAAAATCCGAAACCTCTGGCTTTACCAAGGTGTTCCGGATTTTTAAAATAGCGAGAGGGGGATTCGAACCCTCGACACCACGGGTATGAACCGTGTGCTCTAGCCAACTGAGCTATCTCGCCAAAATGGAACCTATAGGGCTCGAACCTATGACCCTCTGCTTGTAAGGCAGATGCTCTCCCAGCTGAGCTAAGATTCCTTGAAGTCGGCTGACTCTGCAACCGACTTGATTAGTATACTATGGGTGGACAGGTTTGTCAACCACATTTTTTACATTTTTTCGGGAGCCTCAAAGCCCAGCACATGAATGCAGGTCTCCAGCACGTCCCTGGTGAGGATCAGCAGGGCGATCAGGCTCTTTTTCTGAGCCTCATCCTTCTCCGACAGGATCTGCGTCTCATGATAAAAGTGGTTGAACGCGTTGGCCAGGTCGTAGATAAACGCACATACCCTGTGGGGAGCATCCTCCTCGCTGGCACTCTCCATCATGGCATTGAAACCTGCCAGCTGCATCATCATCTGTTTCTGTGCCTGCCCTGTGGATGCCAGGATCTCAAGTCCCTCCAGACTGCCCCCCTGCTGTACATACTTGGTCAGGATAGATTTAATCCTCACAATGGTATACAGGATATAAGGACCCGTGTCACCCTCAAAGGAGGTAAAGCGGTCCATATCAAAAATATAGTCCTTGGACGCCTGATTGGACAGATCTCCATAAAGCAGCGCCGAGACTGCGACGATATCCGCCACGGCTCTCGCCTCGTCCTCGCTCATCTCTCTGCCTTCCCTGATCTTGCGCAGCATCTCTTCCTTGGTGTCCTGAATCAGATTTTCCAGCCGCATAACACCGCCGTCTCTGGTCTTAAATGGCTTGCCGTCACTGCCGTTGACAGTGCCGAAACCAATCCATTTAAGCTGAGTCTGAGGCTCCACAAGCCCTGTCTTGCGAGCACAGCGGAATACCTGGTCAAAATACAGATCCTGCCGCTTATCCGTCAGATATATGATCCGGTCGGGATGGTACAGGCGGGTGCGCTCCAGAATCGTAGCCAAATCCGAGGTATTGTACAGAGCGGCACCGTCAGACTTTAAGATCATGCAGGGCGGCACCTCCTTGGTATCCGTCTCCTCTTTTACGTCCACCACCAACGCGCCCTCACTGATATAAGCATAGCCGCCGTCTTTCATGTCCTGCACCATCTCCGGGATCAGATCGCGCACATCGCTCTCGCCCTTCCACAGATCAAAGTCCACATTTAAGCTGGAATAGACCTTCTTTAAGTCCGTCACCGATACATTCATCATATGCTGCCACAGAGCGCGGTAGCCCCGCACACCGGTCTGCAGCTTGTAGGTGGCCTCCATGGCCCGGGCTTTGTACTCCGGGTCCTCCTTGGACTTTGCGCTGGACGCCGGATAAATCTCTTCCAGCTCATTTATCGTAAAAGGAGGCTCGCTGGGATACTCCCCCTCATAGCCGTCGTCAAAATACACCAGCTCCGGCCGGCGTTCCTGTATACCCACGATCACTAAGCCCATTTGCAGGCCCCAGTCTCCCAGATGCGCGTCTCCGATGACTTCATGCCCGGCGTAACGGCAGATCCGCTTGATACTCTCGCCGATGACTGCGGAGCGCAGATGCCCTACATGCAGAGGCTTCGCCACATTGGCTCCGCCGTAGTCAATAACGATCTTTTGCGGTTTTTCGGGCATCTCCAGCCCGAACTTGTCTGCCTTACACATCTCCCGCACGTAATCGCTTAAAAACTCCTCCGAGAGCACCAAATTCAGAAAACCGGGAGGCACTGCCTCCGCCCGGGAAAAGACCCGGCTGTCCCGCAGTTTTTCCGCAACTTCACCCGCGATGACAACGGGCGCTTTTTTAAACTTCTTGGCTCCCGCCATGGCCCCATTACACTGATATTCGCACAGGTCGGGACGGTTGGACACCGTCACGCGCCCCAGCGCGGCTCCGGCCTGCTCCTCCCCGTATCCCGCCGCCTCAAAGGCCGCCTGCATCTCCTCAGATATCATGTCCAAAAACTTTTTCATAAGCACGCTCCTCGCAAAAAGTATGCGCTCATTATAGCCCTTTTCCCTGTATCTGGCAACAATTAATTTGAAAAATCACAGGAATTTTCCGTCCGGCCTGCTCTTTCCGCTTTTGAGAATACACAGCCGCAGTAATCCTGACGGTACAGCCCATACTCCGCGGACAGCTCCACAGACCTCTTATACCCGTTTTTCTTCTTAAAATCCGAGGGCAGCCAAGGGACACCGTATGTAGACGCCAGCTCCTCCCCGATGCGGCCCAGCAGCTGCGCGTTCTTCAGAGGGCTTATGGACAAAGTAGTGGTAAAATAGTCCGCTCCCGCCGCCAGCGCCTGCCGTGCAGTCTCCTCCAGGCGCAGCCTGAAACACTTCCCGCAGCGCTCGCCGCCTTCCGGGCTGCTCTCCAGTCCTCTGGCCATATCAAAAAAAAGCTGCGGCTCATATTCGCCTTCCTGCACCAGAATGGGATACCGGTTTCCCTCCCGGTTAAAGCATTCTATCAGATGTTTTTGTTCAGCCAGCCGGTGCCGGTACTCCTCTTGAGGTGCAATATTGGGATTAAAATAGAATACCGTGATTGAAAAATATTCGCTGAGATACTCCAGAACATAACTGCTGCAGGGGGCGCAGCAACTGTGCAGAAACAGCCGCTTTTCCCCCCTGGGTATCTTTTCCAGTATACTGTCCAGCTCCCGCTGATAATTTCTTTGGTTCATCTATAACTCTCCTTTTCCCGGCAATACTGATATCCGGCTTGGGTTTCTCAGGATCTTGTTGCCTCCTCATACAGACGTTCCACTTTTTTCCAGTGGATCAGGTTAAACCATCCGTCCAGATAAGCCGCACGAAGATTCTGGTATTGCAGATAATAGGCGTGTTCCCATACATCCACCAACAGGATCGGCGTCACCTGGGACAGATCCGGCACATTCTGGTTGGGAGTCTGCACGATGGAAAGTTTCCCCTCTTTATCCGTGACCAGCCAGGCCCATCCCGAGCCAAACTGGGATACGGCCGCCTGTTTCATCTGCTCCTTCCATTGATTGTAACTGCCAAAGTCTCTGTTGATGGCATCTGCCAGCGGGCCGTCCGGCATCTGTCCCATGGGCTGGCGCATGGTCCCAAAATACAGTTCATGGTTGAACACGCCGCCGCCATTGTTGCGTATGGGAGTCTGCGCCGCCGCAGGAAGTCTGTCCAGATTCATCAGCAATTCCTTTAGGCTCATCTTCTGCAGCTCCGGATAATCCGCCAACGCCGCATTCAGATTGTCCACATATGTCTTATAATGCTTGTCATGGTGAAAATGCAAGGTCCTTTCATCCAGGATCGGTGTTAAAGCGTCATAGTCGTAGGGCAGTGGCTGCACTACAAAGGGATAGGTTTCTGCCTGCATAAGTCCTCCTTTTGGTGAATACACCACAGATAATATTTTAGCCTAGTATATGCAGTTTTTTCCAAAAATATCCCTGTAAAGCAGGTAAAACACTGTTTAGTTTATTTAAAACAGGACGGGAAGTTCATTTTCCGCTATGGCAAAAGACAGTATCACTTTGAACAGATCCCCGTCCGTTACCAGCTGCATGGTTCCTCCCTGCAGCTCGGTCAGACTTCTGGCTATCGCCAGTCCCAACCCATTGCCCTCCGTATGTCTGGATCTGTCCCCTCTCACAAAACGCTCCATCAGCTCCGCCGCGTCAATGTCCAGAGGAAGGCTGGAGATATTTTTAAACGTCAGCACCGCCTGATCCTCCTGGGTTTCCAGGAGCAGATACACCCTGGTCCCACCCTGGGCGTATTTGCAGATATTGGTCATAAGATTGTCCAATATCCGCCACAGCATCCGTGTGTCCGCCATGATCCAGACCGGCTCCTGTCCTTGTTTGATGATCAGATCGATCTCTTTCTCCTGCAGCCTCTGTTCGTACTCTCCCATGGCCTGGCTAAGCAGTACTCCCGCCTGGCAGCGCTCCAGATGTACTTCCAGATTGCCTGTTGCAGCCTTGGATACCTCCATCAGATCTTCAATGAGCTTTTTCAGACGGGTGGACTGCCGGTACAGCACCTGGGCATATTCCTGAGTCTTTTCACTGTCCAGAGGACTGCGGCCGATCAGATCGGCATAGTTGATGATGGAGGTCAGCGGAGTCTTAATATCGTGGGACACATTGGTGATAAGCTCCGTCTTCAGATGCTCGCTTTTCATCTGATCCTCTACCGCATCCGCCACTACATGGGATATGGCGTTCATATCTTGGGCAAAACGCAACATATCTCCGTTCATTCCCTCCAAAGGAATCTGATAGCCCAGATTTCCCCCTGCCAACTCCTCTCCGGAGGTTCTAAGGCGCATAATACTGTCGGCCGTACGCAGCACCAGAATTGCCAGAATTATTTTTTCAACTCCCCAAAGTACCCAAATGATCCAGCAGGCAGGGCCGGATACCCATCCCAGCACCGCTTCCGGTTCCCGTGCGCTCATGATCCCATGCCGTACCACGGCCATACCCGCTGCCTCCAGAGCACAGGACAATATCAGTACCCACAATACCTTATTAAACCAGGACATTCGTTTCCATATTTTTATCGGCGCTTCAATGATTCGGGCCGACAGACTGTTTTTCTTCGGACGCCATCTGATATATATCGACAAATGCAGTATAAACCCAAGCAACAGTATCCCAAGCAGCCACCACCACAGCGTCATAGTCCACACGCTTTGTCTAAGCGTCCTCAGCATCGGCTCCGGTCCATTCTCCCAGGTGATGGGAATTTCCCAAACAGGGGGCTGTCTCCATCCCCATATCCATACAGGCACGGCAGCCAGCCACCAGAGCAACAGCTTTTCCAACGGCATCTTGAACAATCTTCTGGCATAGGCCTGCTGCTTTTGTGAAGACATCGCCTTGCGACTCACCACAAGCAGACAGCACAGACCTGCCAGCGTAAGCGCCAGAGCTATCCCCGCCATGATATAGAATCGCTCTCTCCAAAATTGCAGGTCAATCGGCAGCCCGTTCAGATGAACCTCCACAGACATTAGCTGTTCCATACTCAGAAAAGCAATCTCCACATGGTATTTCGCCACGGCCTCCGGGACCTGCAGCGGTTCCTCCCGCATGGTTCCCGAAAACCAAAAGTCGTACTGCAACGTCTGACCGTCCGGCATCTGAATCTGCTCCGCGTCCTCGCTCCTATAATTTCCCCCCAAACGCCTGCCCGAAGTCTCGATAATCACATAGTTCACATTTTCCTGATCCGCATAAGCCTGCACCTGCTCCATTCCCCTGGACAGGTAAAGACGCATTACCTCCCGAGCCTGCTGTTCGGCCGCATAATCCAGCGCGATTTTCCGGTTGTCATCCCGATGTTGGAAACGATCCAGACATTGGCAGCAGATTCCCGACAATATCCCGAAAGCCGCCACTGCCGTAAACCATGCAACCCACAGACAAAGAAGGATTTTCACAATGCTCTTTCTTTTCATGCTCTGACGCTCCCCTCGATCTTATATCCCTGTCCCCACACCACTTTCAGATATCTGGGATCTGCGGGATCGATCTCCACCTTTTCACGAAGATGCCGTATATGCACCGCCACCGTGCCCTCGCTTCCGATAGGTTGGTCCTTCCACACTTTCTGGTAGATCTCCGCCGGGGAAAAAACCTGCCCCGGGTGTTCCATCAGCAATTTTAGGATCTCATATTCTGTAGGGGTCAGGCTGATCTTCTCCCCGTCAAGTAATACCTCCTTGCAGACATCATCCAGCTGGATTCCTCCGATACGGAAAGCTCCCTTTTTCTGATCGCTGCTGCCCAGTTGCATATAGCGCCGCAGCTGGGAGCGGACTCTGGCGCTGACCTCCATTGGATTAAAGGGCTTGGTGATATAATCGTCCGCCCCCGCATTCAGCCCCAGGATCTTGTCGATATCCTCCCCCTTGGCTGTCAGCAGTATGATCGGTACATTTGAAAACTGACGTATCCTGTTCATGGCCTCCAAGCCGTCCATACGGGGCATCATCACATCCATCAGGATCAGCTGCAGCTCCTTCTCCCTGGCGATCTGCAGCGCCTCCTGTCCATCGTAGGCACGGTAAAAACAATAATCCGGCTGAGTCAAATAAATCTCCAGAGCATTTACAATATCAATCTCGTCATCACAAAGCAATATATGATACATAGGATTCCCCCGGCTAATTTTTTCCGGTCTGCGGTACTACATATCCCACAGACCGGAGGTACAACCTATTGTATCCATTATACAGGAGAAACAAAAGATTTGGAATAGCGAACCTTTTAAGATTTGTTTAAAGTGCCGGGCTTTCTAAGCGTACGGGCTACCGGCGCCCTTTCAGTCCTTCTCCCTCATGACCACGGGTCAGGGAATCATAGTTATATCTATATGGCCACGAAACTGCGGCACGCCGATATATCGGGGATAAAGACAATAACCGCTTATCTGCTCCGCAAACTGCTCTATGAAAGATAACTGCTCCTTGTCCGCCATGGCACTTTTTTCAAGTTCCTTTATCTTGGCTGTCAGTTCTTCCTGTTCGCTGTCATACCTTGCCGACAACATTTGAAAACGCTTTTATTTTATACCTCCGCAAATGATATTTTTTACGTTTAAATCAAAATACCATAATCACACTAATTTCAATTTTCTTTTCATTTTTCTATCTTAATGTTGTTTCCCACAAACTGGAATTTTATTAATATATATGTTCATCATAAAAACCAACAAAATCCTCAAACAACTCCAGATCCAATGAACTACACCATTTCTCCCTGTCAAGGTTATGGTATATATAATCGGCTTTATCGTCCGAAAACCGTTCTTTATTTTCCGCAGTATCATAGTCAAGCGTTTTGAGCCATTCATCAAATTCCGCATTAAACTCATTGCGATATGTGTCGTTATTGAAATAGTTATGCCCTTTATTCTCAAGGGGAATAAAACTAAAGCGGGAATCGTCCTTGTACTTTTCATAAAAAGTTTCGTAACCATATTCGACTGGAACAACTTCATCATCGAAACTGTGCACAATCATTACAGCGGCATTGCTCTTTGAAAAGCCGTCCAACGCAGTATTTGAGGCATACTCACCATAATGAATCCTCTCATGCAACTTCACAAACGGTAACATCAAATAAATGCCATTCCCTACCTGTCTTTTTCCCTCTGCTTCAAACAAATTCAGTGAGGCATTAAAGCCCGAACATGCTATAACAGCTTTTACTTCGGGGTGGTATGTAAGTACGTTGCAAACACTGTACCCGCCCCAGCTATGCCCAAATAAAACAATTGGCAGACTTGGGAAATTCCCACTTTCTTCCACAAATGTGATTGCATAGTCAAGGTCTATTACTCCCTGTGGAAGTCCTCCGACTCCTTCTCCCTCGCTTTCATCATTTCCCGTAGCGTCATAGGCAAAAACATAGTATCCATGACGGGCAAAATAATTCGCACAATCCATGTAAGAATTATGCCCGCCTCCGCCAAAGCCATGTGCCATTACAATGATACCACGCTGGTTTTCTCCCGAACTATACATATATCCCGCCAGTTTCTGCCCTTCATTGGAACTAAACTCATATTTCACGCACTGCAATCCGTCAAAATCATCAACGTATAGCATAAGTGGCTCATAGCTCTCAAATCGCCGGTTAAAATTCTCATTATACACCATCACAGTCAACGCCCAATCGCCAGCGATTATTAGCGCAACTACGATAGATAATACAATAAAGAAAATCTTTTTCTTCTTAAATTTCAGTTTCGTCTTTTTCATATCCATATCCTTTTTTCTTATTATTGTGTCGGAAAATCCCGATTTGTGATTTGATGATTTTCAAAGGAAATATTAGCTGTTATATTTTGTTATTAAAATCTCCGCTAACCCTTGAAAACACTAAGTTTATCGCAGGTGAGCTTTCCCTTATCGTTTCCCTTGTGTTATATCTTCCCACAAGGCATTACGAACCCTGATAAGGGAAAAAATGAGGGAAACAAAATCACATAAAACATTATAACACAAAATATATGGGAATTGTGAACTGATTGAAATGCTTTCAGTAATTCAATGAAAAGAGGAATGATAAAAAATGAATATTATCTATGCAACATACAATATCCACCATAACAGCATTGACGTATATACCTATTTAGGTTACTTTTTACGGATAGACTGCAACAAGGCGGAAGAAAAATTGAAAACTACTCCCTGCTCCGAATGTGCCTTAAATGCTCTGGCAATAGACGAACCTCTTGAATACGCA
The DNA here is from genome assembly GCA_910577235.1 of uncultured Acetatifactor sp. Taxonomy (GTDB): domain Bacteria; phylum Bacillota; class Clostridia; order Lachnospirales; family Lachnospiraceae; genus Acetatifactor. The sequence continues at coordinate 16,375 of CAJTMX010000009.1, forward strand.
AGATTGTATCTTGAGGGAGATATGCAGATGTGGGCGGATGTAGAAGATTCTTTGGAATTATGGTAACGGGCAAGGCAGTCAAATCATTATAATTTGGCTGCCTTGTCCGTTATGCCTTCTGTTGATTCGCATGGATATGAAAGCGTATTCGTGTCCACTATATTCCCTGCATTTTGAAAAGACCTGCCATTTCTTCCGCAGATTCTTCCATTCCCCTTTGAAACCATGTTTCAGTCCAACCATACAGGGAGTAAGCAAAAAACGCTTTCGAGTATGCTTCAATTTTAGGAAGCCCTTGTTTCAGACCGAAGATTTTAACAATAACATTTTTCAGCAGATAAATCAGTCCACGTTCATTCATCAGGCTGTAAAATTCTCTGTGTTTTTCAAAATGGGAAAACAGCAGTAGGATCAGTTCGTCTATCGGTTTATCATCACTTTGCCCATATTCGCTTATCCATTCAGAAAACAGCCTGTTAACATATGTTTTTATAATATCCTCTTTATTTTTAAAATTACGGTAAAAGGATGCCCTGCCCACACATGCGGTATTGCACAGTTCGCTAATTGAAATATCATCAAGCGTTTTATTCCGAAGCAGCAATAAACATGCGTCCGTCAAATGTTCTATTACATATGCGTTTCGTCCCTCGTTGCTCATTGGTGATACAGATCCGCCTGTTTGTCTCATTTTCGTTCCTCCCCTTGACAGCAAAAGAATGTGCAGATATATTTGTATTGGCGATACAAGTGTATTATCAAAATTTTAATTAATGTTACTTTTAATGTCAAGAAAATAATAAGAAAGGATTCGGTGGACAAAATGACGCTTACACAAAAACGTATCATTATTTTACTGGTAATCATTGTCATAGCAGCAGTTTTAGGGCGGCTTGCTGTCAGGGCAGTTATGAACTTTATGCTCGGCGGCACTATGTTTGGAGGAAATATATTATGAGCAAAGAAAAAAAGAAGGGCAGAATTATGTGGGGATTTATCTATGTTTTTGCGTTTTTTGCTGCTTTTATTGGGTCTGTTATTTTTAAAATGACCTATAATCCTTATGGCAGCGAGTTTTCGGTTCATTGGAACGATTCCGTTGGCACAGCCTATACTGACATTTCCTATGGCAGTGGTGATGCCAACAAATTTGACCTTTATGTTCCCTCTGACAACTCGAAAGACAGCTATGGTCTTATCGTTTATCTTCACGCCGGCGGATTTACAGGCGGGGATAAATCAGACGATGCACAGATACTTCAATGGCTCTGCTCGAAAGGCTATGTAACAGCGGGCATTAACTATACCCTGTTTAGCGAAACGCACCCTGATGCAAGCGTTTATTCTCAGTCAGTAGAAATCAGGGAGAGTATGGCATCAGTCATAGCAGAAGCTGAAAAGCTGGGGTATCCTATTGATGAAATGGCGATTGGGGGAGGTTCTGCGGGCGGCTGCCTTGCTCTGCTTTACGCCTATCGTGATGCAGAAACTTTACCGATTCCCGTAAAGATGGTCTTTGAAGCCGTCGGACCTTCCTCTTTTTATCCTGAGGATTGGAAAAGCTACGGTCTAGATAAGAGCGCCGATGCTGCGAGGGAATTGTTTGGTACAATGGCAGGAAAGGAAATCAACTCGGAATTTGGCACGCCGGAATATGACGAGGAAATGAAAAATATTTCCGCTTTGCTCTGGATAAATGAAAATACGCCGCCTACCCTTATGGCTTATGGAAAATATGATAAATTCCAGCCTTATGAAGGTTCGCTCAGGCTTTTGGCGGCACTTGAGGATAACAATATTCCCCATGACTATTATCTGTGTGAACATTCAGGACATGGCTTACAGAATGACAATAAGGTATATGTAGAGTATATGCGGAAAATACTGGAATATCTTAATACCTATATGCCTGTAAATTAAACAACATATAAAATCGGACAATAAATATAGTTATTTTATAACCCCTTCATTGTAAAAAGATAAACCTGTTAATGAAGTTTTGCACCGCCGTTATGGTGTAATTCATAACGGCGCTACATAGTCTTGGAAAAACTATCATCGTTCCCCTCTGTTTCTGCTTTTGGAAGTTTGATTTAATTGCTGGTCTGTATTTTCCCTTTGGTAATTCCGTAACCGTTTATATACGCTTTCCCTATCCTGCCTCCCCGCATTTTCTCCATATTTTTCTTCCCATTCGCAGGATTTGTCCCGATAACCGTCATAGGCATTCTTAGCCGCAGCATATGCTTTATAGAAATCATGCATTGTTTGGAATCCATACCGTTTTGCAGTTCCCGACAGACCGATTTTTAGAAGGTCTATTTCCCCGTTCTTACGGTCAATCCTGCTTTGCAGTTGCCCTTTCTTCGTCAGTTTCGCAAGTCCTTTCAGGCTGTCACGCTCAAGTTCCAAATTGTTGCGTTCCCTCTCTGCGTCAAAGATAATCCCGTTTTGGCGGTTTAGTTCCTTATAAATCTTTAGCAGCTTTGGATATGCAGCGGCTTCAGCGGACATGGCAGGTTTGGGCGGTATCTTTGATATTTTCTGCTCTGTTGTCTGCGTTTTAGTCTGTAACGGCTGTTTCTGTGCCGTCGGATTGGCAGTTGATTGTTTAAGAGGGTTTTTCTCCTCCTTTGTCAGCGGCACTTGTAGCAAATCTGTTTCAAAAAGTTTTGCAGACAGTTCCCTTGCCTTTTGTAACACTTTTGAAATCAATATTTGTATTTGTTTGTTGCCCCTCAGCACTAGCCAACATCCTTCCGATAGATGCTGACAACTCCTTCACCTGTTCCCCGGGTTATCCTGCTCCAACATGCAGAACGCTGCCCCGACAAGAGAATTATACCAATGAAAAACGCATTCCCCGTTTGGTCTACTCCTTTTTTCCATACAGCCGAATCATATTTTCCGCCATATGGCAGAGCTTGTCTCTCACGGATTCCGGTTCCAGCACTTCCACCTGGTCTCCAAATCCCATTAACCAGGAGATCAGACAGTCCTCATTGGTATATTCTTCCTCAAACAGCAATTTCCCGTCTTCCCGCTGTATATAGCTGTGGATGCCAAAACTCTCTATCAGCCGCCATTTCATCTCGGGAGAAAACAGTGCCTTGACAACAATTCTCCCCGGAAATATTCTTTCATCGGAAAGATCAGGCACCGGTATACCCCGCGGCGCAAATCCCTGCTCAGACACTTCCGTTTCTTCCATGCGGTTCAATTTGAACAGGCGGAAATCTTTCCTCTCCTGGCACCATCCCCAAATATACCAGTTCGACCATTTAAAGAGCAGATAATAAGGTTCTATGTTTCTGCGGCTCTCCCCCCTGGGGGCATAATATCGAAAACGTAATAACCTCCTGTTCTCTATGGCAAACTGTATCTTCTCGATCTTAGGGGCAAGAGAGCCCTTGTACCAGGAGGACAGGTCAATCCATATATAGTCTTTTCCGTTAATAAGTTGCGAAGCGCCCTCACGCAGCTTTTCCATCAGCTGCGCATAATGCCTGCCGCCGCTGACGCTGTCCAGCCCCCGAAGACCCGCCAGGATCTCACGCATCTCCCCGGTGGAAAGCAGCGTCTTCTCCAACCGATACCCCTCCATTATGGAGATGCCGCCTCCCACTCCCTGTCTTGTACATATCGGGATTCCGGCCCTGCACAGAGACTCAATATCCCGATTGATGGTTCGCCTGGATACTTCAAAGCGCTCCGCCAGCTCCGGTGCCGTTATGCTGTCTCTCTGTAACAACACCGCCAATATTCCCACAAGTCTGTCTACTTTCATATGGTCTCCTCTTCCTGTGGGCAGACAGCCTCAGACAGCGATCATACTCTCAATCTGCCAGACTGTCGTCATACGCTGCCCGGCTGCCTCCCACATACTTGGCTCTGGTGCGGGCGCAGACCACGTGAGCCTGGCCGACCGCCCTCCGGCCAGTGCGCACCGGTACCGCCACCGCCGCCAGATGCATACCGATCAGAGTATCGCCTATATCTATTCCGGCCTGAGCCTCAATCTGTTCCACTGCCACCGGCTCCTTCATACTGCGGTAAGCCGCCGTGGCAAAAGCACCACCCGCCTTCAGCTGGGGCACCACATTGACCCTGGTAAGCCGATACTCCTTCATACAGGCCTTGTCCACGATCAGACTGCGGTTCAGATGCTCGCAGCATTGGCAGGCCAGATATATCCCTCTCTTTTCGCAGAAAGCGTAAGCTGTGCCAAAAAGACATTCACCGATCTCCTCGCTGGAATAGGTGCCGATCCTGCTGCCCGCCACCTCACTGCTGGAGCAGCCGATTACCAGAATATCCCCCTGCTCCAGGTGTGCCGCCGAAAACAGTTCCTGCAACAATTCCTCCAATTGTCCGGCGAGTTCCTCCATATGCTCATATCTTTCATGGGAAATTCCATATACGCTCAAATTATACCCCTTCCTTTCTCGTTTCCTTGTAGTACATCAGTTCCTTCAGAGCCGTTGCAGGCTCTGACTTGACCAGTTCCGGCCCCTCCCCCACAGAAATCAGAACTGCACCCCCACAGAAATCAGAACTGCGAAGTTCCTTGACAAACTCCCTCAAACGCTCCCTCTGAGATCCGACAGGGGGGAAATGTCTCTCTTGTGTTCGCTGTATCCCTGTGCCTATACGCTTTCACCGTTCCGACAGCTCCAAAAACTCCACTTTGTCCGGGTTTCCAATACCGGCGTACAGTTTGTCCGTATGCCGTCCGATGGCGCAAAAGTGTTCCATCACAAATTTTGCAGTGAAAGGCATTTCCAGAGAATGTGTATCCTCCAGGGAAAACCAACGGGATATGCCTTCATCGGAACTTAAGTCATCGCTTACATTCTCTTTAAGATCGGCAAAAAAATAATAGTTTTGTCTGATCTCTCCATTGATCCTGGTGAGCGTGACATAGCGCAGCGCCAGATTGTCCATATCCTCCGGGCCGAGTCCCAACTCCTCATGCAGTTCCCTTAGTACGCACGCCCTGGCGTCATTGAGTTCACAGTCTTCAAAATGACCTCCCGCCGAGCCTGTCCAGACGTTATTTACAACTCTGCTGCCCTGCCTGTAAAGGAGAAGAACCTGCTCTCCCCTAAACAGGTAAATGCACGTCATATTCCGCAGTTTTCCCTCCACACAGAATCCTCCTTGTCTTTATAAGCATCCGCAGAAACATTATTTCTGTATCTTCAGTCAGGTGTATCCAAAAAATCTTCGGCTACCAGCTCATAGTCCACCGACGACTGTATCTCTCCCACCTGATCAGTCCAGGAGTTTTCATTTATTCTGACCCTTTTAAATCCCAACAACTCGTAGACATGCTGTGCTCTGGTATTTTTCAAGTTGGTATCCAGAATGATCTTTCCATATCCCAGAGAGAACAATTCTCTTATGAGCATGCTCAATATAACTCTTCCCAGACCCTTTTCCTGATATTCCGCTTCGCAGATCTTTATGCCGATCTCGGCGACGCGGTTTCCCTTGTTATAATAATTCATCTCGCCGATGGCGGCTCCTCTGTACTCGATCATGAGCCTGCGCTTTGTATCGTCGCTGTCATTTGTGATCTGCTTTTGTATCTGTTCCGCCGTCGTTCCAAGCCCGTTAGGAAAGCCTGCATGGGCCATCACACTGCCGTCGTTCCACCATTTCGCAAGCTGCGGGCAGTCGGCACTCTCCGCGTTTCTGATACACAGATCCTTATGGATGATGTTCATACTACACCTCCCCCTTTTCAAGACAGAAGAACCTCTGGCATTTTGGCATCACATCCATCCCTTCAGTTCCTCCCCGGCACATTTTCCTACTATTACCTTTATATTCTTAAAGTACTCCGGTGCCATGGCGTAGGCCGTCATCCGCAGATGTCCCTCCACGATGACATATTCCTCATAATCCGCCGTGAGAAAAAACATGCTGGGAAAAGTCCCATTATTTCTGATATGAGAGGCCGCGCGTAGAAAGCCCTCATTGCTCTGTTCATAAACGCATATCCCTCTGCGGATCATCTCAGCGGCATCCGTCGGCCGGTGGGTTCCCCCGGATAACATGTTCCAATAACTATAATGGATATACCTTATTTTTTCCAGATCTGGCTGTGAAAAGCTGCATAGTTTCCAGTCCGTGACAATGGGAAAGCGCTCAAACATGCTCTCGTTTCTGCCGTATCCCCTGACAGCCCCCAGCAGCTCCCTTCTCTGCCGGTTCTCCTTCTGGCTCTGCATATCTGCGGAGAGAATTATCTTTTCATCCAGAGCAAGTCCTTTCATCGTATCCCTAATACCATCCGAGTAGCGGCTGGACGAAAACTCTGCCCTCAAATATTCCCGAATCATCTCCTCCTCGGAGCTTTGGCGTAAAATGTTCATACAGTCCTCATCTTTCCAGAATAAAAAGTATGGCAAATTGCAAATCCCAGATTTAGACCACCTGTTGCACAGCATAATTGCCACGGAAATCTCCGGCACCTTTGTCGGACTCCCATGGCAATCCTATGCTTATTTATGTCTGTTACTCTATCGCCCCGTGAATCTCCTGCAGGGACATCACACCGATCTCGCCCTCCTTGATCACGGTGCGGATGCCCTCCGCCGTGGCTTTTGCCGCCGCCATCGTGGTCATATAGGGCACTCTGGCTTTGATGGCCGTCTTGCGGATGTAACTGTCGTCAAACAGCTTTTCCTCCTTGGCGGCCGGGGTATTCACGATCAGCTGGATCTTGCCGTTCATGACCTCGTCCACAATGTTGGGCCTGCCCTCCTGCATCTTTTTGATACGCTTTGCCCCGATCCCGCTTTTCACCAGCAGTTCATAGGTCGTTCCCGTTGCCAGAATACTAAAGCCGCACTCCGCAAATATCCTGGCGATATCCACCACCTCCGGCTTGTCCTTGCCGCTGACGGAGAACAGAACCGTCCCCGATATGGGCAGCTTGGTCTGGGTGGCCTCCTGGGCTTTGAAGAACGCCTCACCCACATTGGTTGCCAGTCCCAGCACCTCTCCGGTGGAACGCATCTCAGGCCCCAATACAGGATCTACCTCCTGGAACATATTGAAAGGGAACACCGCTTCCTTTACTCCGTAATAAGCGGGTTTTACCTCCTTCATTCCCTCGATGGGAGAGGACAGCCCCGTCAGTTCCCGGGTCATGATCTGTGTGGCCAGCCGCACCATCTGTACGCCGCAGACCTTGGAAACCAGAGGCACGGTGCGGGACGCCCTGGGGTTGGCCTCCAGCACATACACCTTGCCGTTTTCAATGGCATACTGCATATTCATCAGACCGCAGACGCCCATCTCCTCGGCGATCCTGCGGGTGTATTCCTTGATCGTCTCTACCAGCTCCGCCGGGATATTCTTGGAGGGCAGGATGCAGGCCGAGTCGCCTGAGTGCACTCCTGCCAGCTCGATATGCTCCATCACCGCAGGCACAAAGGCATGTCTGCCGTCCGCAATGGCATCCGCCTCGCACTCGGTGGCATGACGCAGGAACCGATCGATCAGGATAGGACGGTCCGGGGTCACGCCCACCGCCGTCGCCATATACTGTTTCAGGCTTTCCGGCTCGCTGACCACTTCCATGCCTCTGCCGCCCAGCACATAGGAAGGGCGCACCATGACGGGATAACCGATCCTGTCGGCGATCTCCAAAGCCTCAGATACATTTACCGCCATACCGGCCTCCGGCATGGGAATCTCCAGCTTTTCCATCATACCACGGAACAGATCTCTGTCTTCCGCCATGTCGATGACTTCCGGGGAAGTGCCCAGAATGCGCACTCCGTTCTTTTTCAGATCCGCCGCCAGATTCAGCGGGGTCTGGCCGCCAAACTGGGCGATGACGCCCACCGGCTTTTCCTTCTCGTAGATACTCAGCACATCCTCCAGCGTCAGCGGTTCAAAGTACAGCTTGTCGGAGGTGTCGTAGTCCGTGGACACCGTCTCAGGGTTACAGTTGACGATGATGGTCTCAAAGCCCAGATCCTTCAGCGCAAAGGCCGCGTGTACACAGCAATAGTCGAACTCGATGCCCTGTCCGATCCGGTTGGGGCCGCCGCCCAGGATCATGATCTTCTGCTTGTCCGACGCTACCGTCTTATCCGGCGCGTTGTAGGTGGAATAATAGTAGGCGTTGTTCTGAGTGCCGAACACATGCACAGGCTCCCAGCTCTCGGTGATACCATAGCCGACACGCACCCTGCGGATCTCTTCCTCCGGCACCTCCAGGAGTTTCGCCAGATAGCGGTCCGCAAAACCGTTCTTTTTGGCATGCTCCAGCACCGCCTTTTCCGGGATGCTGCCCTTCACAGCCAGCAGGCTCTCCTCTTCTTCCACCAATTCTTTCATTTGTTGGATAAAGTAGTGTTTGATCTTTGTCAGTTCAAACAATTCCTCCACCGTAGCGCCCTTTCGCAGGGCCTCATACATGATAAACTGCCGCTCGCTGGTGGGATATACCAGGAGTTTCAACAATTCTTCCTTACTTTTCTCATGAAAATCCTTGGCAAAGCCCAGGCCGTAGCGTCCGATCTCCAGACTGCGGATGGCCTTCTGAAAAGCCTCCTTGTAGGTCTTGCCGATACTCATGACCTCTCCCACGGCGCGCATCTGTGTGCCCAGCTTGTCCTGGCTGTCCTTGAATTTTTCAAAGGCCCATCTGGCAAACTTGATCACCACATAATCCCCGCCGGGCACATATTTATCCAACGTACCACACACGCCGCAGGGAATCTCGTCCAGCGTCAGACCCGCCGCCAGCATGGCGGATACCAGAGCGATGGGGAATCCCGTGGCCTTGCTGGCCAGCGCCGAGGAGCGGGAAGTCCGGGGATTGATCTCGATCACCACGATGCGGTCGCTGACCGGGTCGTGGGCGAACTGCACATTGGTACCGCCGATCACTTCCACTTCATTTACAATCTTATATGCCTGCTCCTGTAGACGGTTTTGCAGTTCCTGAGAGATGGTCAGCATGGGGGCGGAACAGAAGGAATCCCCGGTGTGTACTCCCAGCGGGTCGATATTCTCGATAAAGCATACGGTGATCATATTGCCTTTGGCATCCCGCACCACTTCCAGCTCCAGCTCTTCCCAGCCCAGAATGGATTCCTCCACCAGCACCTGACCCACAAGAGATGCCTGCAAGCCTCTGGAGCATACCGTGCGCAGTTCCTCCACATTGTACACCAGCCCGCCGCCGGCACCGCCCATGGTATAAGCGGGCCGCAGCACCACGGGATAACCCAGCCTGTCCGCAATGGACAATGCCTCCTCCACAGAGTAGGCCACCTCACTGCGTGCCATTTCGATACCCAGCTTGTTCATGGTCTTTTTAAACTCGATGCGGTCCTCGCCCCGCTCGATGGCGTCCACCTGTACCCCGATCACCTTTACGTTATATTTGTCCAGCACCCCGGCGCTGGCCAGCTCGGAACAGAGATTTAAACCGGATTGACCGCCCAGATTAGGCAGTATCGCGTCCGGACGTTCCTTGCTGATGATCTGCTCCAGGCGTTTTACATTCAGAGGTTCAATATAAGTCACATCCGCGATCCCCGGGTCCGTCATGATCGTGGCGGGATTGGAATTGACCAGCACGATCTGATAGCCCAGCTGCCGCAGCGCCTTACAGGCCTGAGTGCCCGAATAGTCAAACTCGCAGGCCTGGCCGATGATGATAGGGCCGGAGCCAATAATCAATACCTTTTTAATGTCCGTTCTTTTACTCATATTCATCCTCCTATTTTGAGGCTCTTTTGAACCTCCTTACCGCATACCCCTGAACACCTAAACATAAGAAAAGCCAGTAACAAAACTACTGGCTTATCATGTCAATATATGGAGCCGAAACCATCATGGAAAAAAGAGAATAGAAAGCCATGCGCGCCTTTACCGGAATATTGATCTGTTTATCCATGTACGCTGCTCCCATCTTTTCCTCCGTCTCAACTCATTTTTTCTATTATAGCTAAAAAGACCGGTTTCGTAAATAGGAAAATGCTCATTTAAAAAAATTCAGAATATTCCTCCGCTCACAATTAATTTTCCAGATTTATTAAAGCGTATATTTCTTCCGGCGAGGGCCCTTTGCCGCAGATTTCCACCAACACATTGTCGCTGTACAGAATGCCGATATCGGTGCGCCACCCTGCCGCGTCTCCTTGCTCCTCCGCCTGATATGACCTTGCCTCTACAATCCGGAGCGTGATCTGTTCCGGATAAAAAGTGGCATTTGACACTTTTTGTATCAGTTCCTGAGGAACGCTGTCCGCCAGGGGGATGGTATACAGTCCCAGATCATACTCCCGGGGGCTGTCCACATCCACCAGCCAGTCGCTGACCGACTCATCGGTCTGCCTGCAGCTTATGCTTATCTCCTCTGTGCCCTTGTTCCAGATCACACGCAGTCCCGACTCGGAACGCGACCCGCTGGTAAACTCGTATCCCTCGGGCAGCTCAACGTCCACATATCTGCCATATACGGCATTTTCCCGGGCAGCCTCCCATGTCAGCGATTCCGTTTCCCCTTTCATAAGACAGGATTCTAACTCCTGCACCGTGCCTGACACAGCATCCTCCATCTCTCCCGATGCGGAAGGGATGCCGTCCGTTGTCTCACAGTCCTGTTGGCTTTCCACTGACACGGAAACGCAGTTCTCTACCGGTTCCTCCTCCGGGATCGCCTTAGGCTCTTCATCCGCTACACAGTTTTCCTGCCCGGCCGGATCGGTTTGTCCGCCGCCGGCCTCCGCCATGGAATACATTTGTTCAGCCTCTTCCATGACTCCGCCCGCCATATTGGCCGTGTTATCGGAATCATTGTTCAGTATCAGCGCCCCGTATCCCAGGCTTACGCAAAATACCAGACTGGCCGCCACGGCCACGGTCCGCACCCACAGCGCGCTGTTGCGTCTTCTTCTGAAACGCTCCGCCTCCTCCACGAAAGCTTCGTCAATCTCTCCGATCTCGCGAAACAGATCTTCTTTATTGATAGTCCCCATTTTTCTGTCCTTCCTGTCTACACCTGTACGCCCCGAGCCTGCAGATAGTCCCTGAGCTCCTGTCTGACCCTGAAAAGGGTGGTCTTAACCTTACTCTCGCTGATTGCCAGCCTTTCCGCTATCTCTTTGACGGAATCCGCGTAATAGTACCGGCGGACAAACATAACTCTCGTCTCCGTCTTCATTTTTTCCAAAAAAGCGTTAATCATTCCTGCCACTTCCCCGGCGATATAAGTATCCTCCACCGAACAGGAAGATGCCAGACACTCCTCCAGCTCATCAAGCACCAGATCAAACTGGCCGTTGCGCTTGCCCGCCCTGTTGTACTCATAACGGTTCAATGCGATATTGCGGCTGATCCGGCTCAGAAAAGCGGATAAGATATTGGGCCTGGTAGGAGGTATCGCGTTCCACGCGGCCACATAGGTATCGTTCTCACACTCCTGGGCATCCTCATAGCTGCCCACGATCCGCATGGCAATGCTGCGACACAGACGGCCGTATTTCTCCGCCGTCCGGGTGATCGCCTCCTCGGAACGCTCAAAATATAGATCAATGATCCTGCTGTCCTCCATCATCCTCTCGGGTCCCTTTCACAATTATATAGACAGTAAAATAATCATTTGGTTACACACTGAGCCCGCAACGCCTGTGTCAAAAACTTTTCCAGCGCGTTCATTGCCAGTTTCAGACAACCCAATATGCCCTGATCGTCATGCAGACTGCAAGGCGTAATGTAACGGTTTAAATTCTCCAACTCCGGTGTGATCACATAGTCGGCCATCAATTCCTGATACTGTCTGCGGATCAGCGGAAAGATCTGTTCCTGATGCATGACACCACCGCCCAAAATGATCCTCTTTGGAGAATAGACCAGCGTATAATTCACACAGGCCTGGGCGATATAATACGCCTCCAGCTCCCATACTTCTTCGCGATCTCCAAGCGTCTCCGCCTTAGCACCCCAGCGCTCCTCAATGGCGGGACCGCACGCCAGACCCTCCAGACAGTTGTTGTGGAAGGGACATTTTCCCTCATAGGTGTCCGACGGATGACGCTGTAACAGAATATGCCCCGCCTCCGGATGCATCATCCCATGGAGCAATTTGCCGCCCGCAAAGACTCCCACTCCCACGCCGGTTCCCACGGTCACATAGATACAACTGTCCAGCCCCCGCACGGAGCCAAAGGATACTTCCCCCAGCACTGCGGCGTTCACATCCGTGTCAAATCCCACCGGACATCCCAGCGCCTCCTCAAAGGCCGCCACGATATTATAGTTCTGCCATGCCAATTTGGGAGTGGTGGTAATATGGCCGTAAGTAGCCGTTCCCTCCACCGGATTGATTGGGCCAAAACACCCGATGCCCAGAGCATCCAGATCATACTTCTTAAAAAAAGCTATCATTTGCGGCATAGTCTCCTTGGGACTAACCGTGGGAATGGATATCCGCTCCAATATCTGTCCCTGTTCGTTTCCGACGGCGCACACCATCTTGGTGCCGCCCGCTTCCAATGCTCCCAGTACCATCTTGACCTCCTTAAATCAAAAAAACAGCCTCAGAGTGGGAGGGGACTCCCACTTCAAGGCCATTCTTTACTAATCATCTACTCTCAGTCCGCAGAAATTAACCTTGTATCCTCATTATAGCGCACCAGGCTAAACACTGCAAAACTTTTTCTAAATTATTTCTGCTCATCCAGATATACCTGTACCCGGCTGTGTAGAGCGGCTGCCGCATCCTCGGCGCTGCGCGCGTCGTTAAAATAGGGCTGTAACTCCTCATCCACAATGGACCAGATATCATCCGCCTTAAACACAGCGGGAACAGCGTTGTCCAATATCCTCCAGAACGTTTCTATCTGCTCCTCATCCAATTCACTCAATTCATAGTATATACCCTTGTCGTCATGGCTTTGTACCGGCGGAACTTTTACATCCTGCTGATACCGTTCAAGACTCTCCTGCAGCAGACTGCGGCGCACCGGCAGGTACATCCAGGAGCAATACTCCATATACTGTCGCTGCCCCTCCTCAGAGAGAAGGTATCGCAGAAAGTCTATTGCCCCTTCCCGGTTTCCGGCATTTCTGTTCAAATAGAGCCGGGAAGTCTCCATATAAACACCTGCCCCCGTCTCTCTGGGATACCCGATACATACTGCCTCCCCGTTAAAACATCCCTGGGCTCTGTTTAGCATCCCCGGAGTGGTCAGTACGATCACCGCTCCGGCAATCTGTCCGTCCCCCAGGCGCTCCCCAACTTCCGAGCGGGGATATCCTCCCCGGTCCGCGTATTCTTTTGCAAAGGCCATCAATTCCAGGAAAGGTCTCTCCGTCAGATGGCTCTCCCCTTTCTCCCAGTCGATAAAGGCCTTATTTCCCTCGTCATGCAGACCGTAACTCATGATGATATTCACGCCGTCAATATCCGCCTCCATCATCTCTGCCGGAGAATTTCCCACCGCCTGATACATCTGATCCAGCGTCCATGAGTCGGCATCCATGAGTCCGGAGGATACAGCCAGAAAATAGGGATAACAGTTATAGGGAATCCCGTACAACTCCCCGTTCGTCTCTCCGGTGGCAAACGCGCTCTCCAAAAATAAAGACCTGTCCTCTACCGCCTCATCCAGCGGTGCCAGGTATCCCTGGGTCACACACTCACTGATATTAACCGTCCAATCCCCCAAAAGATCCGGTCCTCCCCCCGCGACCATCTCCATCTGGACGCGCGCGCGGTACTCTTCAGGTTCCGCCTCCTCCGTCGCCGAGACAATCTTTACACGGTACTCCCCGCTCTCCCTGTTGTATCTGGCGGCCAGTTTCTCCAGCCCGGGATTCGCGTTGTTTATTACGATAAGTACTTCCTGTTTCTCTGCCATATCCGTCCCGGAAACCTTTTTTGCCGTCAATAGACGCTCTTCCCCATCCTGCATGACCAAAATAAGTGTGGTTCCGTCTTCACGAAAACCAAGTCCGTATATCTCCTCCGGGGAATAGTCGTTATCCGAAAAAGAAAAAATTTCACTGATTGTCTGCCCATCGTAGGCCCATACCCGATCAGTATCTGCCAAAAACAACTCTCCTGACGCAGAATAGCCGATTCCGAAATCTTCATACTGGTTTATCTGATCCGTGACCCGGACCTGCACCTGTCCCCCCGGCTTATCCCACAACACCAGCTCTCCCTGTTCAAAGCCATACCATACTGTCTCTCCGCTCTGGGGATTCTCCAGAAGCCCTATCACCCGGCCCGTTAAATTCTGACCGGTTCCCTGCTGTCCTGCATCATTAAACGCCGTCAGAGTTCTCCCGCCGCCGGAAAGAGCCCATAACTGTCCGCCATCCTGATACCAGAGCGCATCCGCAAAGTCTCCGGGTATTTCCATCAAAACTTCCAGACCACCGTCTTGCGCAAGACGGGTAAGACGGGGTTTTTCATCGGACCAGGACAGCATTCTCAGCAGAATACCGTCTTCTGTCACACCAGCCAGCGCATCTGCCCGAAGATTGTTACTGTCATCTTCATGATAAAAAATTGCCTGACTTTCCCATTGTTCATAAGGCGGAGCCAGCACCTGAATACAAGCTCCCACAAAAATATTTTTTTCCTCAACCATCTCGAAAAGATCAGACAAACGGTAGAAACTCCCATCCCAAAAGAGGCTTTCCTTCTCTCTGGCCACCCAGTTGTCACCTCTGAGGATATCCTGCGTCAGGGCATCCTCTGAAGAGGGTATCACGGATTCCGTGATGCTGTATGAGAACATATCCTTGAGGTCCGCATTATTCTCATCTTCCCAAGATGTCTGCTGCTCTCGTGTTTCGGTTTCCTGTATGGGCTGCGAGGAATCCCCGCAGCCCATCATAAGAATGCAGATTAAAGAAAAAATTACTGTCAGTCCCACTCGTCTATTATATACAAGCATATCTGCGATTCCTCTTTTCGAATTGGTTTATAATCCGCATGCAGTGTGCACTACTTCGTTTTTATAGTCATACCCATTAGTTGCGCCACAGGCACACTTCCAAAGTCCCTTATAATAATACACCACCGTCGTACAGTTCGAATATACCGGTGTAGTATTTCCTTTACTGTCCACTTCATAGCCGGACACATATGGATGAGTACTCCCTGTAGCAGAATTGTAGCAGGAATAGCTGGGAACACTAAACGCATGGGTATGTGTGGGTTCCCGCATTACATTTTCCTCTGCATATGCCGTTGCAGCAAAACCCAGCACCAATACACCCATCAACATAGTTGCAATCACTTTTTTTGTTCTACTCATGTTTTCCTCCTTTACACTACAAATTTTAGGTTCATTAATTTGCTCTTCTAAATATGTATTAGACGTACCGCCTTTTATCATATTCTTGTTCTTATCATTCTGCGCAGTTTTGATAGTTCTATTATGAATCATATCTAGATATTTGTCAACAGCATCTTTTCCATGTTATCCATATTATACTATAGTTTATTTTATTGCGTTACAATATTTTATATTTGAGTCAGCTAACACTGACTAATACCCTGTTACCAGATTCCTTCGCCGCTGATTTAAGCCGTATGCACACTTGATACCCAACACGCCCCTTATCCTTCAACGTTTTTCTCCCCCTCTCCCCTAATAAAAATGACCTCATAGAAAGGATTCTCTCTCCCTACAAGGTCATTTGGACTTACCTTATTCTTTTATGGCGCTACCCCAATTGCTCTCACAGGATATCCGAATATGCCTGGGGACAGCATTCACTGCACTACATGAAATACTTAACGCCGCTCTCAAATATCTTCATATCCTGCTCCCCGTAGATGTTCATGGCCACAGCCGTATCCCTTCTCTCGGAGTGGGCCATCTTGCCAAGCACCCTGCCGTCGGGGGAGGTGATACCCTCGATAGCGGCGTAGGAGCCGTTGATATTGTACTCCTCGTCCATGGACACATTGCCCTGAGGGTCCGCGTACTGCGTCGCCACCTGACCGTTTGCGAAGAGTTTGTCGATCCACTCTTTCGGAGCCACAAAGCGGCCTTCACCGTGGGAGGCGGGATTGCAATAAGTCGCGCCCAGCCGCGCTCCCTGGAGCCAGGGGGATTTGTTTGTCACGACCTTGGTATACACCATCTTGGAGATATGCCGGTTGATGGTATTATAAGTCAGGGTGGGAGAGTCCTCCTTCTGCCCCAGGATCTCGCCGTAAGGCACCAGCCCCAGCTTGATCAGCGCCTGGAATCCGTTACAGATGCCCAGCGCCAGGCCGTCCCTCTCATTTAAAAGTCTCATCACCGCCTCTTTCAATCTGGCGTTCTGGAACGCTGTGGCAAAGAACTTGGCGCTGCCGTCCGGCTCGTCTCCCGCGGAGAAACCGCCGGGGAACATGATGATCTGCGCCTGGCCGATAGCCCGCTCGAACTCCTCCACGGACTCTCTGATATCGGCGGCATTCTGATTCCTGAATACCCTGGTCACCACATCCGCGCCCGCCCGGGCAAAGGCTTTGGCGCTGTCATACTCACAGTTGGTACCCGGAAATACGGGGATGAACACAGTGGGTCTGGCTACTTTATGCCTGCATACATAGATATTCTCCGTCTGGTATACTCTGCTATCCACCGGCTCCGCGCCCGTCACCGCTTTGGTGGGGAATACTTTTTCCAGCCTGGCTGTCCATGCGCTTAGAGCCTCCTCCAAGGAGATCCGGGTCTGTCCCACGCAGAATACAGGCTCCGCGGTCACTGTGCCGATCACCATGTAATCCAGTTCTCTCTCCTCCAGCAGCGCCATTTTATCCGCCGGAATCTCCACCAGCAGATCGCCCAGTCCGTTGCAGAACAGATCTTCGCTGTCCACATTGTCCTCTGCCGTCACACCCAGTCCGTTGCCGAACGCCATCTTGGACAGAGCTGCCGCCACACCTCTGGCATCCAGCGCATAGGCGGACACGATGACCTTTTCCTGCATCAACTGATGGATCGCGTCATACAGATCCATCACAGCCTCGTACATGGGCACGTCAAAGTCGTCCTTCTCTATGGCAAAGCGTACCAGCTTATTGCCGGGAGCTTTCAGCTCCGGCGTCACGATATCCCCATGCTTGGCGATATCCACAGCAAAGGATACCAGCGTGGGAGGCACGTCTATATCGTTAAATGTACCGGACATGCTGTCCTTACCTCCGATGGAGGGCAGACCGAAACCGATCTGGGCGTCATAAGCGCCCAGCAGGGCCGCAAAGGGCTGACTCCAGCGGGCCGGGTCCTCGGTCATACGGCGGAAATATTCCTGGAAAGTAAAACGTATCCCTTTATAGTCGCCGCCGTTTGCCACGATCTTAGCCATGGACTCCACCACGGCATAGATGGCTCCGTGGTAAGGGCTCCAGGAGGACAGACAGGGGTCAAAGCCGTAGCTCATCATCGTCACGGTATCGGTCTTTCCCGCAAGTACAGGCAGCTTGGCAACCATCGCCTGAGTCTCGGTGAGCTGATGCACACCGCCGTAGGGCATCAACACGCTGGCCGCGCCGATGGAGGAATCGAACATCTCCACCAGCCCCTTCTGGGAGCACACGTTCAGATCGCTCAGCATGGTCAGCCAGGCTCCCTTGATATCGCCGGACTCCGCCAGCTCTCCCACTTTCTCTATGGCATATCTGTCAAAATAATTCTCTTTCTCATCGGGGATATCCACCTTAACTCCTGTTTCCTGATGGGCGCCGTTGGTATCCAAAAAGGCCCTTTTCAGATTGACGATATCCTTACCTCTCCACTTCAGGATCAGGCGAGGCTCCTCTGTCACCGTAGCCACAGCCACCGCCTCCAGGTTCTCCTGGGCGGCATATTCCAGAAATGCATCCACATCCCTCGGATCTACCACCACTGCCATACGCTCCTGGGACTCGGAGATCGCCAGCTCCGTGCCGTCCAGACCCGCGTATTTCTTGGGCACCTTGTCCAGATCCACCGTCAGTCCGTCAGCCAGTTCGCCGATGGCCACGGACACGCCGCCCGCGCCGAAATCGTTACACTTCTTGATCAGTCTGCTGACTTCCTCCCTGCGGAACAGCCTCTGTATCTTGCGCTCCGTGGGCGCGTTGCCCTTCTGCACTTCCGCTCCGCAGGTCTCGATGGACTGCTCCGTGTGTACCTTGGAAGAGCCGGTAGCGCCGCCGCAGCCGTCACGACCGGTGCGGCCTCCCAGCAGGATAATGATATCCCCGGGATCGGAAGTCTCGCGGATCACGTTTTTCCGCGGGGCGGCGCCCATCACCGCGCCGATCTCCATACGTTTCGCCACATAGTCAGGATGATATATTTCTTTCACAAAACCGGTTGCAAGACCGATCTGATTGCCATAGGAAGAATAGCCGCTGGCCGCTCCTCTCACCAGCTTTTTCTGAGACAACTTGCCCTTTAAGGTATCCGCCACAGGCACGGTGGGATCAGCCGCCCCGGTCACGCGCATGGCCTGATACACATATCCTCTGCCGGACAGGGGATCGCGGATGGCGCCGCCCAAACAGGTAGCCGCTCCTCCGAAAGGCTCGATCTCCGTGGGGTGATTGTGGGTCTCATTCTTGAAAAATACAAGCCACTCTTCGGTCTCCTTATGATCCTCGTACTCCATCTCCACAGGAACCACCACAGAACAGGCATTGATCTCATCGGACTCCTCCAGATCCGCCAGCTTTCCGTCTTTTTTCAGTTTCCGCATAGCCATCAGCGCCAGATCCATCAGACATACAAACTTATCCTGTCGGCCGGCAAAGATCTCTGCTCTGGTATCCATATAGCTCTGATAGGTAGCCTCAATGGGATCTCTGTAATAGCCCTCCCCAAACTCCACATCCTTAAGCTCCGTGGAGAAAGTGGTATGGCGGCAATGGTCGGACCAATAGGTATCCAGCACCCGTATCTCCGTCATGGAAGGATCTCTCTTCTCGTCATCATGAAAATACCTTTGAATATGAAGAAAATCCTTAAACGTCATGGCCAGTCGCAGGGAGTCATAAAGCTTTTTAAGCTCGGTCTCGGGCATACCCGCGAAACCGTCAAAGACGATCACATCCTCCGGCTCCTGAAACTGCGTCACCAGCGTATCCGGTTTTACCATATCGGTCTCTCTGGAATCCACGGGATTGATACAGTATGCCTTGATCCGATCCATCTCCTCCCCGCGCAGATCGCCGATAATCATATATGTTACAGCGGTGCGGATAATGGGCTGCTCGTCCTCCTTTAAAAACTGTATACATTGCACGGCGGAATCGGCTCTCTGGTCAAACTGTCCGGGCAGAAATTCCACGGAAAACACATGCCCTTTCTCGGGTATCTCAATATTTTCCTGATAAAGGTCGTCCACCGGCGGCTCGGAAAAAACCGTCCTGCAGGCGGCGGCAAATATCTCGTCGGAAATATTTTCCACGTCATAGCGGATGAACTGCCGTACTTCTTCCACCTTGTCAAGGCCCAGATAGTTCTTCAGATCTCCTTTCAGCTCCCTGGCTTTTACCGCGTAGGGGGCTTTCTTTTCCACGTAGATACGTCTCACTTTTCCCATGATTTGTCCTCCATAGTTTTAAAAAATGGGGTTGCCGGTCGTTTCCGGGGAGGGGGCCTGTGTATCCCATAGGAGGCCCCTTCCCCCTTTTCCAGCAAAGATTATTTTAATATATGCGCGGTCAGATTGCAACCGTATAACTGCCTATAGTTTGTAGAGCGTACCAGATACAGCTCCGGCTCAAATCTCCACTCGCATTTATTACCTACTCATGCAATCTATGCACCAGTCTGTAAACAATATCCCCCTGATTGATCAACGCCTTAGTATGGGCAAAAAACACAATCCCGTCCGTAGGGGCAAGAATAGTCTCCCGAACGGTCCCCTCCTGGGGATCGATGATCTCCGCCATGGGACGGCCGTAGCGCACATCGTCCCCGGGACGCACCAGCCCCAAAAAGATCCCCGCGTGGCCCGCGTACACATCCGACAGATCCTGCTCGTACAGCACATGACTGATATATCCGCTGTGGCTGTCATAGCGGATGATCCCCATTCGTTTTAAGAACCGCAGCACCGCCGCCACCGCCTGTCTGGCGCTGGGTTCGTCGATCTCCCGGTTGGTCTTGGTAAACAGGGAAAAGGCCGCCGTATTCTCATCCTGCCAGTTGTAGTTGAGCGTACCCGTGTCAATGGGCGCGGGCTTGTGCACCACCACATAGGGCAGTCCGAACAGATTGGCCAGAGAAGTGTTCTGGTAGCCGGTCTCCATCATCCGCACATGGGGCATGAACTCCCCCTCCATATAGAAGGAGGCGAACTGTATCCCGTAGATATAGCTGCCCATATCCTCCAGCAGCGCGTGGGCGATCCTCCTGTCCTGCTCCCCGTAAGAGTTGCCGGGGAAAGCGCGGTTTAAGTCGCTGTTGTCCACCCCGAAAAAGCGCCGTCCCACATTGATGCCGTAGCTGTTGACCACAGGGATCACCTGAATCTGTTTGCCGGTGCTGATACAATTGTTGTTCTCCAATTCTTTCAGCGCCTGTATCAGCTGGGAACAGACATACATCTGCTGTATCTCGTTGCCCCGCAGGGCTCCCACGATACAGGCGGACCGCTCCCCCTGTCCGAAGGTGTAGCCCACGATCTTCATATCCTCCCGATAGATGGAATGCACCGTATAGATCTCATGAGTATGCATATACGTTTCCTTTCTGAAGTACCGGTCTCACATAATGCCCGTCAGTATCCGAGCCAGCAGATCCCCTTCATAGACCACCGGATAATTGCGCAGCGTGAACAGCAGCCCGTCCTTGCCGGCAGCGATCCGGCTCTTTACCTGTCCCGTCATAGGGTCCACGATCTCTCCGATAAGCTCGCCTACACAGACAAAATGATTGTGCTTGCTCCTGGGAAGAAATATTCCCTCCACCTCGCTGCGGATAAATTCCACCTTGCCGTCGCTGGAGATGGCAGGCAGCTGCGAGGGCGGCACTTCCCCCGTCCAAATCCCCATCTCATGCATCACATTGAAAATACCGTCCACCACCTGATTCCCATAAGAGATGTTGATGCTGTTCCCCTGTCCCAGCTCCACCACCATCGTGGGAACCCCCATGATATTCAGGGAATGGGCCAGCGTGGCCTCATGCACCGTGGCGGTGGCGTTCATCCAGATCACATCCACATTCATCAGCTTGGCAAAGGGCAGCATTCTCCCGGCAAATTCCTCGCTGAGCCTCACCTGGGGAATCTCCTGCACAAAAATATCGCTGGAATGCACGTCGATACACAGATCGGCCCCGATCAGGTCATCCACCACCGCCGCCGCGATCTGCTCCATGGCATTGCCGTCCCTGCTACCCGGAAACATCCGGTTCATATCCATATCAATGACAGGCAGAGCCTTGCTGGCGAGATCGATCCCCAGCGGGTTCAGCGCGGGATAGATATCCACCACGCCCACCAGATGCTGCGGCTGCTCCGCAATGCGCCTGGCCACTTCGTAACAGATATACTGTCCCTCCAACTCATCGCCATGGGTGCCGGACACGATGGCTACGCGCCCCAGAGACCGGATATCTTCTCTGTAACAGATCCTGTTCCTGCGGATGGCCAGATGTTCTCCCACCGGCAGCTCCAGCGAAACGATCGTCTCTATCATCTGTGGTCCTCCCCTTTCTCTATCATAAAATATGCTCCCACCGCCACAGGCAGGAGCATGCTCTCTATTCTTCCATTCCCAGGGCAGTCAGTATATACAGAAATTCCCGGTCAACGATATCCGCCGTAATGCCGATAGTCTGCGCATTGATCTTAAGTCCCTCCAGCACAAACATGATATTGCGGGCTGTCCCTTCGCTGTCCTCACAGTAAAACTCACCGTTGTCCACGCCGGCCTCTATAAGTTTCTGTATGATCTTCACTGCCGAATCAAACTGTTTCTTCAGAATATTGTCCTTTTTAGTCAGACTGTTCTCAAAATAAAACTCATAGGTGGCCTGGGTAAGAGTATCCTTTTTCCGCAGCAGTTCTTTCTTCTGCTCTTTTAAAAACAGAGTCAGGATATCCGCAGCCGTGGCGTCCTCGGTAATACTGTCCGAAAATACGTCATCCGCCTCCTCGCTCTCCAGTTTCAGCACCTCCAGAAAGATTTCGGCAGTGCTGTTAAAGTAGAGATAAAGCCCGCCTCTGCTGATATCGCAGGCCTCCACGATATCCTTCATGGTCACTCTCTTATAGCCTTTTTCCATAAAGACCCGGCGAGCCGTCTCCAAAATATACTTCCTCTTCTGTAGCGATTTCTCTCCCATCTGCCTCTCCACTCTTACATTTGCCCATGATACAGCGTTTCCCCATGCCCGTGGCGTCGAACACTCCGATTCCCCCTGGCGCCGCGTTCACCTACTCCAGATGCCTGTCCCAATACTCCACGATCTCCCGCATCTTATCCAATACCAGATAGAAAATACTCTCCTGCACGGCCTGGGTCCACAGATATGCCTTGGCGTTCCCCCCCAGCACATACTTGGACAGAATGCCGCCCAGCACATCCCACTCCCGGATCGTGGCGGCTTTGATGGCTTTCCGCTCGTCCTCCGGAGTTTTGATCCGCTTGCGGGAATATATGTATGCGTAATTCCGGTTCATAAAGGAAGACTTGGACGCCTCCTTTACAAAGCTGAGTAAAGTACTGTCATATACCGGAAACGACATCGTGTTGTTGCCGTCCAGACTTCCGTCATAAGAGGAGCCCGTCTTACGGCCCGCATGTTCCTCAAACCAAGGCAAGTATCGCAGAAGAGGCGTCAAGGCCTCCTTGTACTGATCCGCTAACTCGCGCATATATACCTGTTTCAATACTACCAACCTCCTCAAAAAAGCTATATATAATTTAGTATACCATCCATTTTTGAAAATGCAAAGAGTTTTCTGTAAAAAAAGCCAGAATAGGGGAGAATAAAGTAAAACCCCCGGAATTCCTCCGGGGGCAAATGTCGTTTTATGCCTTCAGGCCCGTATACAGCTGGTAATACTTTCCTTTTTCCTCCAGCAGCTGTTCGTGGGTGCCCCGCTCGATGATACGACCCTGCTCAAGCACCATGATGCAGTCGGAATTGCGCACCGTGGAGAGCCGGTGGGCGATCACAAAGGTGGTTCTTCCTTTCATCAGCTTATCCATACCGTCCTGCACGATGCGCTCTGTACGCGTGTCGATGGAGCTGGTGGCCTCATCCAGGATCAGCACCGGCGGGTCCGCGACGGCGGCCCGGGCGATGGCCAGCAGCTGGCGCTGTCCCTGGCTCAGATTAGCTCCGTCACCGTGCAGCATGGTGTTGTAGCCCTCCGGCAGACGCCGGATAAATCCGTCCGCGTTAGCCAGCCTGGCCGCCGCCATCACCTCTTCCTCGGTGGCGTCCAGTTTGCCGTAGCGGATATTTTCCATGACGGTACCGGTAAATAAGTGCGTATCCTGCAGCACGATCCCCAGAGACCGGCGCAGATCATCCTTCTTGATCTTGTTGATATTGATACCGTCGTATCGAATCTTGCCGTCCTGAATGCTGTAAAAGCGGTTGATCAGATTGGTTATCGTAGTCTTCCCCGCGCCGGTGGACCCCACAAACGCGATCTTCTGCCCGGGCTGCGCATACAGCACGATATCGTGCAGGATCATCTTTTCGTCCGTGTACCCAAAATCCACATGGTCAAACACCACGTCCCCTTTCAGCTCCGTATAGGTCACGGTATCGCTGTCCCTGTGATAATGTTTCCACGCCCACAGACCCGTACGCTGCTCGGATTCCTCAAGCTCCTGAAGGTGGTTTCTCTGCGCGTTGACCAGCTCCACATATCCCTCGTCCACCTCCGGCGTCTCGTCCATAAGCCTGAAAATACGGTCCGCTCCGGCCAGCGCCATAACAATGCTGCTGAACTGCATCGTAATCTGGTTGATAGGCATGCTGAAGGATTTGTTTAATGTGAGAAACGCCGCCAGATCTCCCAGAGACAGACCGGATATCCCTGTGATAGCCAGCAGGCCGCCTGCCACCGCGCACACCACATAGCTCAGATTTCCGAGCTGCGCATTGATGGGACCCATGACGTTACCGAACTTGTTGGCCCGGTAAGCGCTGTCACAAAGCCTGTCGTTCAGCTCGTTAAACTGTTTCAGGCTTTCCTCCTCATGACAGAATACCTTCACCACCTTCTGCCCGGTCATGGTCTCCTCGATACATCCGTTCAGCGCTCCCAGATCGCGCTGCTGAGACAGGAAAAACCGGCTGGACAGAGAACCGACTTTCTGAGCCGCCAGCATCATCACCCCCACCATGACCAGCGTCACCAGCGTAAGGGGAATGTCCAGTGCCAGCATAGCCACCAGCGTGGACAACACACTTATGACGCTGTAAAGCAGCTGCGGTATGCTCTGGCTGACCATCTGCCGCATGGTGTCTATATCGTTGGTGTAGATGGACATGATATCACCGTGGGCATGGGTGTCAAAATACCGTATCGGCAATTCCTCCATCTTTCCGAACAGATCGTTGCGCAGATTCCTCATAGTCCCCTGGGCCACATAGATCATGAGCCGGGACTGTGTGAAGGATGCCAGCACACCCAGCCCGTAAAAGCAGGCCACTCTGCCGATCGCGCCTGCCAGGGGCGCAAAATCAGGGTTCTGCTGCAGCAGCAGGGGCGCGATATATTCATCGATCAGCGTCCGCATAAACAGCGTTCCCTGTAAGGAGGCCAGCACGGTGGTCACGATACAGATCACCACCACGATCCAGTGAATGGCATAATCCTTAAAAGTATAGCCCAGTACACGCTTTAACAGTCGGCCGGGATTCTCAATCTTAGGTCTGGGCCCCCTGACCCCACCGGGGCCGTGCCCTCTGATAACTCTTTTTTCCTCCGCCATATCACATCCCTCCTTTCTCGTCAAAATCACCGCCGCCACCGGTCTGTGATTCATATACGTCCCTGTATATCTCGTTGGTGGCCAACAACTCTTCATGGGTGCCGAATCCGTCGATCTCTCCCTCATGCATGACGATGATCCTGTCCGCGTGTTCCACGCTGGACACCCGCTGGGCGATGATCAGTTTGGTAGTGCCGGGGATCTCCTGGGCAAAAGCCTGGCGAATCCGGGCGTCCGTAGCCGTATCCACCGCGCTGGTGGAATCGTCCAGTATCAGTATTTTAGGTTTCTTGAGCAATGCCCTGGCAATACATAGCCTCTGTTTCTGACCGCCGGACACATTGGTTCCCCCCTGCTCGATATAAGTATTGTAGCCCTCCGGCATCTTGCGGATAAATTCATCGGCGCAGGCCAGCTTGCAGGCGTGCGCACACTCCTCCTCGGTGGCGTTTAAGTCTCCCCAGCGCAGATTATCCAGGATGGTTCCCGAGAACAGCACATTGTTCTGCAGCACCACCGCCACCTGGTTGCGCAGCGTCTCCATGTCATAGTCCCGCACATCCACGCCGCCTACCGACAGTTTCCCACTGGAAACATCGTAGAGACGGCTGATCAGATTCACCAGACTGGACTTGGCGCTGCCGGTGCCGCCGATGATGCCGATGGTCTCGCCCGAGTGTATCTCCAGATCGATGTCCTTGAGAACAGGGGTATCCGCGTCTTTCTTATAACTGAAAGACACATGGTCAAACCGGATGCTGCCGTCCGGCACCTCCGTGACGGGCTCCTTGGGATTGCTCAGATCCGGCTCCTCGGTGAGCACCTCACAGATTCGCCTGGCGCTGGCCGCCGACATGGTCATCATCACAAAGATCATAGACAGCATCATGAGATTCATCAGTATCGTCATACAGTAGGTAAGCAGAGCCATCAGATCACCCGTCTGCAGCGAACCGCCCACGATCAGTTTCGCCCCGATCCAGCTGATCAGAATGATACAGGAATAAACGGTCAGATTCATAACCGGCCCGTTCCAGGCCACTACGCCCTCCGCCTTACAGAAGATTTTATAGATACCGCCGCTGGCCTTCTTAAATTTTTCGTTCTCATAATCTTCCCGTACATAGGCCTTGACCACCCGGATAGCGGACACATTTTCCTGTACGCTCTCATTTAAGGCATCGTACTTGGGAAAAGCCTGGCCGAAGTATTTCATAGCCCGGGTTACGATAATCCCCAGCACGATTCCCAGCAACAGCACCGCTACCAGATAAATGCTGGCCAGTCTGGGACTGATCCAGAAGGACATGACCATTGCGCAGACAAGACTAACCGGTGCCCGCATACACATGCGCAGCATCATCTGATAAGCGTTCTGGATGTTGGTCACATCCGTGGTCAGCCTTGTCACCAGCCCCGCCGTGCTGAACCTGTCAATATTGGCAAAACCGAAAGTCTGTATCCTCTCATACATGGCTCTGCGAAGATTTCTGGCAAAGCCTGTAGACGCCCTGGCACCAAATACGCCGCCGCCCACTCCGAAAGCGAGACCCACCAGCGCCGCCAGCACCATCAGACCTCCCACCAGATAAATATGACGCAGATTTCCTTTTTCCACCCCTTCATTGATTATAGACGCCATCAGCATCGGAATGACCATCTCCATAATCACTTCGCCGATCATGCAGGCCGGGGTGAGAACAGACTCTTTCACAAATCCCTTGATATGCGCTCCTAATGTTTTCAGCATTACTTTTTTTCCTTTCTATAGTTTTTATTTTCCCCCTGCGGATTTTCCTGCGGCCGGATCTCCCCGATCCAGGAATCATCGTCTCCCAGGATCACAGCCGCCAGCCGTCCGGCATTCCCCTCGATCTTTTCCAGAACCTTGAAAAAACTCTCCTCTTCCTCCGGAGTAATGCCGTCCATCTGCCTGCGATTCAGCCACTCTATGGTACGGCGGAGCATCTGGCACTGTCTCTCTCCCTTCTCCGTCAGGGTCAGACGCTTGAGCCTGGCGTCACCGCCGTCAGTCTCCCGATAGATAAAGCCGTTTTCCTCCATGCGGGTCAAAATATTGGTCACGGCAGAGCGGCCTATCCTAAATTCCCGCTCAATATCCCTCTGGTAGACCGCCTGATCCGCATGGCAATGCAGATATTGAATGATAAAGCCGTTCATGGCTGTCACCTCGTCTACGTCCTGCCTGCTGAGCGCCAGCTGCATATTTCTCTTAAGCATATTATCAAGCTTGCGGACCCTGTGCCCCATATCCGAATTACCTTTCCCCCCGTCCATACGACTCCTTTCTGTCACTTAAATTATCAGGCAATCGCGCAACTGCCTTTGCATGTGGGGCTGTAACAGTCAAGCCTCCCACATTGTTCACTAGCAAACTGTTTAAGCATAAACAGTTTATGTCAAAACAATTTATTTGTCAACCGAACAATTTATAAAATAAAAATGAAACCAATTTCCCAGCGATACCGTATTGTTTATTTTTTTCAATCAGAGTATAATTGAGGAAAAGCGCGTCGATCCCCTATGTTCGGGGACACCGTTGAAGAAGGAGCTTGACTGACTATGCCATTTATTGATCTACCCAAAAACAAAACGATCTACAAGGCCGGACAGCCTCTGACCGCCCTCCATCTGATCACCAGCGGCAGCGTGCGGGTATACTCTCCCACCGGGGAATACCTGATCGGCAAGGGCGACATGATCGGTATCTGCGAGATCTGTTCGGAAGTTCATTTTCTGGCCTACGAAACCGTGGAGGCGGTTCATATCATGAACTATCCTCTGCCCAATCCTGAGGCTTTGCAGGATCTGTTCGAGAGGAATCCCGATCTTGCCAGCCTGTCCGTGATCTCCGCGTTCAGGCAGATGTGCACGATGCTGAACCACTGCGAGGAATCCGCTCTGACCTGCGGCAACCTCTACAATCGACTCCACGAACATCTGAACGCCTACCGGGCGTTCTGCCAACAGTACCAGCTCACTGCCAAGGAGCTGGCTGATCTGGAACAGATCACTACCTATGTGGGAATGGAGACCCCGGATATGTGGCTTACCGACTTTTATCAGGGGCTTTTGCAGATCTTTTCCTCCAACCCATCGGCATCGGTGGCCAGAGAACCCGCCGTTGTCACCGGCTTTCTGCGCAAAGCCAGCCTGGACTTCCGCAAGACTTTCCTGTCTCTGGAGGAGCAGCGGCACTATCAGGAACAGTTGCTGCACTATTATATCAGCCAGGAGGGAGAAGACCTGCTTTCCTGTTATACCAGCCTGTTCTATCAGGTAGCTCAGGCCTCCGCAGACACGGCAGATATCTACACCGCCATACAGGGAGTGATATCCACCATCACCAGCAACGCTGCCTTGGACAAACCGCAGCTCGCCACGCGGTTGCAGGGTTTCCGTGAAAATATGTTGCGACTGGGTACCAAGCAGCCCGTTTCTTCCGATACCCCCCATGCGGAGGTACACGAACAGTTGGCCGGCTCCCTGTCCTCAATCCTGGAATACGCCGCCGCCGATATCGAGACTTCCTCCACTTTCCGCCAGAATGTGGACGACTACAAACAGCTCTCCGACAAATCTTCCTCGGACGAACATGCGTGCCGGCTGCGCCGCAAGCTGACAGAGGGCTTTTATACCCTGTACACCCATGTGCTGAAGAAGAGCCTGACTGCCGATGCGCCACTGCCGCTGCCCGTCAAGTTGTTCCTTACCTTCGGCTATGTGGACGAAGACCTGGCCGGTACCGCCAACAGTTTGTATCTGTCCAAGCTGGTCAGCGGGCCGGATGATATGAACGGCGACGGAGTTTACACTTTTTACAATTGGATAAAGAATATCTACGAGGGGAAAAAACAGCCCAGCCGCAACGAGTTCGGAGAGGATTACATAGATTATCTGCACAAGCAAAAGGCCAGCGGAAAGCTGTCTGAACAAGAACTGCAGGATCTTACGGACAATCCCATGCGCAAGGTGGAGTTTGAGCTGGCCAATATGTTCCCCACAGTGAACAAGATTACATATGGCCGGGTCACCACTTTCTGCCCCATCTTCGCCTCGGACAATATACTTAAGGAGCCGGCCTCCTGTTATGTGACAGCCGATGCCATCCGCTCCGTGCTAGACAAGATCCGTTCCATAGATTACTCTGCTTTTTACAGAGAGTCATTGAATATGGACAGCCCCGTGGCACAGAAAGAGACTATACATGTGGAATGTCTGCCTGACATGATCCTGATGCCAAATGCCGGAATCCGCGGTGTCACATGGCAGGAGATCGAAGGCCGGAAACGTACTACTCCCTCCCGTATGATGCTGTCCATATTCCATATGGAAGATCTGTACGCCACCACCATACGTCTGGTGGGCGATTACCGCTGGGAGATGTGCAAGCGCGTTCAGGGTGCCCGCTGGAACGATCTCTCCGAGCGTTCCCTGACCAGCGAATACTTTGACTATATCCAGTTCTACAAGAAAAACAACGATCTTACTCCGGAAGCCAAGGAGAGGATTCGGCAGAGCCTTATGGGCGCAAAGAACAGTTTCAAGGAAATGTTTATCAGAGACTATCTGTTGTGGATCATGCTGGAAAGTTCCGCCTCACCCAGGCTCAACAAGATCGCAAGGCAGATTCTCTTTACCTACTGTCCTTTCTCCTATGAGGTACGCCAGAAGGTACAGAGCAATCCGCTGTACGGTGAGCTGCTGCGCCGTCATGACGTGCAATGCCAGCAACACCTGAATCATCTGAACAAGCTGTGCCAGAAATTACGCAACGAGGGAACCCAGGTTCCCGAGACCATCGAGCAGGAAGTAGAGTATTACAGAAGGCAATTTCCGACATGATGTGACATATTCTAAAAAATTTTTCAAAAACACTGGACATTTTTCAAATCCGGGTGTATACTAAAGATGTTCAGTTGAAAAGCTGAACTGGTAATTACCATAAACATTTCGGAATAATTCCCCTTTTACACAAGATGTAGCCGCTGTTTCCCCAGCGGCTATGTCGCTATCTTTCTTTTTAAAAAACGCATCAAGAAAGGTACGAAACAGAGATGAAAAATGAATTTCAGATCACACGCAAACTATGCCAGACTTGGCTATGGGAGGCTGTACGCATGCCCCCGAAAATTTATTTCAGTATCTTTTGGGTTGGGTTTGCCCTGCTGATCACAGCGGTATGTTTCACCATGCAAATGGAATTTCTTTTTGTATTCGCTCTTTTTTGCATCTATCGGGCCTTTTTTCGCGATCTCCTTTTCTCCCATAGGCAGTACAGCCTTCTGGCAAAGAATTATGGTGGGGAAGATTGGACAAGAACCGTCTATTTTGAGGAAAATGAGATATTCTCCACCGATGAGGGCGTCAAAGCAACCACCAGCTACCGCATTCCCTACAGCGATATCGTCCGCATAAAGGAGAAGGATAACAAGGTATGGCTTGTCCTTCGGGACAAAAAAGTAATACGCTTATATAAGGACAAATTTTCCGGTACCTCCTGGGAGGAGTGCCGGCAATTCCTGGAGGCCAAAATGGCCCCCTAGTACTTTCCGGCGTAGTCTGTCCCCGTCTCCTCCCGCATCTTACGCTGATATTCTTCCGGATGCTCCTGCATCCTGAGCATGGTGTAGAACGCGCTCCACAGCAGCCTGTCCTGGTCATAGCGGTTCATCTCGTCCGGTCTGTCCAGGAACGCCTTAAAATGGTCCACCTGCCACACCAGAACATCGGCAATGGTGAATCCCGCCACCTGGTATTTGCACAACAGACTCTGATGCTCATAATAGTGTTCAAGCTCCTCGCACAGTTCTGGGGAATTCTCTATCCCGCCGGCAAATTCCTTCGCCTGTTCCACACTTTGCCCGGCGCACTGCGCCAGCTTAACAGCCCATTCTCTAATCTCCGATTTCATGTTTTTCCTCCTGTTATAATATGTTTTATTAGGTAATTGCCAAATCCCGTTTCAAGATATAAGGGAAAGGACGCAAAACAGCTATCGCGAAAAAATTCGCAAAGTTTCACAAAAATATACTTGCGCAAGTCATGGCATGTGTGTTATAATAGCTTTCGTCAGTGAAAAGCAACACCTATAGGGGGATAGTACAGCGGTAGTGCGGCGGTCTCCAAAACCGTTAACGGGGGTTCGATCCCCTCTCCCCCTGCTGAGAGAAACCTGAAGGTATTGAGTAGTCAATATCTCAGGTTTTTTTTTGTAATAACTACAGCACCGCGTTGACTGCGTCCTGTATTGTTTTTACCCCGATCAGTTTCATCGTATCGTCGCTTTTCAAGCCTTTCATACACACCGCCGGAAGGATACAGGTGTCAAATCCCATTTTGCGGGCCTCCGCTACTCTCTGGGCCGCCATACTGACACTGCGCACCTCTCCGGAGAGTCCCACCTCTCCGAAAGCCACCAGCCTGGGGCTGATCTCCCGGTTTTTAAAGCTGGAGAGCGCCGCCAGCACGATGGCCAGATCTATGGCAGGTTCCTGAATCTTTATGCCTCCGGCAATGTTCACATAGGCGTCACATGCCGACAGCTCCATGCGGCAGCGTTTCTCCAACACCGCCAGCAACAGATTCACCCGGTTAAAATCCGTTCCGGTGCTCTGTCTCCTGGGAATACCGAAATTGGTGTGGCAGACCAGCGCCTGAATCTCCAGCAGCAGCGGCCTGGTACCCTCCATGGCACATGCTACCACGGAACCGCAGGCCCCTTCCGGCCTGCCGTCCAGCATATACTCGGAGGGATTGTGTACCTCCACCAGACCCTCCTGACGCATCTCAAATACTCCGATCTCGTTGGTAGAACCGAAACGGTTCTTAACCCCCCGGAGAATCCGGTAGGAGGCATGCCTGTCTCCCTCGAAATACAAAACCGTGTCCACCATGTGTTCCAGCACCCTGGGGCCCGCCACCGTTCCCTCCTTGGTCACATGTCCCACAATAAATACGGAAATATTCATACCCTTTGCCAGTTGCAGCAGGATCGCCGTGGACTCCCTGACCTGGGATACACTGCCCGGAGCGGCGGACACATTCTCACTGTACATGGTCTGAATGGAATCTATAATGACCACTTTGGGCAGTTCCCGCCGTATCACCTCCGCAATGCCGTCCAGATTGGTCTCACACAGCAACAGCATATTCTCCGAAAAGTTTCCGATGCGGTCTGCCCGCATCTTGATCTGTACCTGGGATTCCTCCCCGGAGATATACAGCACTTTCTGTCCGTTCTGGGCCAGTCGGCGGCATGTCTGCAGCAGCAGCGTAGATTTTCCGATTCCGGGATCGCCGCCTACCAGCGTCAGAGACCCCTGCACGATACCCCCTCCCAGCACCCGGTCCAGTTCCGTGATCCGTGTCTTAAGACGGTCCTCCTCCTGAATCGTAATGTCTGCCAGCACTACCGGCGTCTGGCTGTTTCTGCTCCCCTGACTTTTTCCCATATTTTTTAAGGAAGCCGCATTTACGACTTCCTCAACAAAGGTATTCCATTCCCGGCAGCCGGGGCATTGCCCCATCCATTTTGTGGATTCAAACCCACAGTTTTGACAATAAAAAACCGATTTATTCTTTGCCTGTGCCATCTTTTTTACCATTTTTGACTGTAAATGTCACCTTATCCTGTTTGTAGCCTGCGGATACCGTATCTCCGGGGCGTACATTACCTCTTAAGATCTCTTCGGCCAATGCGTCCTCCACAACAGACTGTATAGCCCGCTTCAATGGTCTGGCGCCCATCTTCTGATCGGCGTATTTATCTACCAGATGTTCTTTCAGAGCGCCGGTCAGTGACAGACGGATGTCCATCTGGTTCTGGCAGCGCCTGCACAGACTGCCGGACAACAGCTGAATGATCTCTTTCATATTCTCATGATTCAACTGGTGGAACACGATGATATCATCGATCCGGTTGATAAATTCCGGCTTAAAACTGCGCTTTACCTCCTCCATCACCCCGGATTTCATCTTTTCATAATTCCGCTCCGGGCTGTTATCGGCGGCAAAACCAAGATTTTTGGGGTCCACAATCCGCTGCGCGCCCGCATTGGATGTCATGATAAGGATCGTATTTTTAAAGCTGACCTTTCTGCCCTTGGAGTCGGTGATATGACCGTCATCCAGCACCTGCAGCAAAATATTAAACACATCCGGATGCGCTTTCTCGATCTCGTCAAACAGCACTACGCTGTACGGATTGCGGCGCACTTTTTCGCTGAGCTGCCCACCCTCGTCAAAGCCCACATAGCCCGGAGGAGAACCGATCATCTTGGACACGGAGTGCCCCTCCATATATTCCGACATATCCACCCGGATCATTGCGTTTTCCGAACCGAACATTGCCTCCGCCAGCGCCTTGCTCAGCTCGGTCTTTCCCACGCCCGTGGGGCCCAAAAACAGGAATGAACCTATGGGACGGGCAGGGTCCTTGAGTCCTACGCGGCCCCTGCGCATGGCTCTGGACACGGCCTTCACCGCCTCCTCCTGGCCGATCACGCGTTTGTGCAGTATCTGCTCCAGTTTCAGCAGACGCTCGCTCTCTTTCTCCGCCAGTTTCTGTACCGGAATCTTTGTCCACATGGAAACCACCGCGGCGATCTCATTCTCTCCGATCTCCAGCCGGGGCTCCTCCCCGGTTCTTGCACTCCGCTTTTTTAAGCGCTCCAGTTTCCGCATCACCTGGTCCTGGCTCTGCTTTACTTCTCCCGCCTTTCCAAAGTCCCCCTGCCGTACAGCCTCTTCCAGTTCTCTGTCCAGTTCCCGCTGTTGCCGTAACAACTCCTGCTGTTCCAGCTGCCTATGCGGCGCGTTCGTAGTCTGCAGCCGTGCTGCCGCCGCGGCTTCATCGATCAGATCGATGGCTTTATCCGGAAGGTTCCTGTCATTGATATAGCGGCCGGATAAACGCACTGCCGCCTCCACAGCCTCCTGGCTGATTTTTACCAGATGATGTGCCTCATATTTTTCTTTGATACCCTCCAGGATGCGGACGGCTTCCTCCTCTGTGGGTTCCTCCACGCTCACCGGCTGAAACCGGCGCTCCAGCGCGGCATCCCGCTCCACGTATTTGCGGTATTCGGAGATCGTAGTGGCACCGATCAATTGAATCTCTCCCCTGGCCAGGGAAGGTTTCAGAATATTGGACGCGTCTATCGCTCCCTCCGCGCCGCCTGCTCCGATGATCGTATGCATCTCATCCAAAAACAGGATCACATTGCCTGCGGCGATGACCTCACGGATCACCTTTTTAATCCGCTCCTCAAATTCACCGCGGTATTTGCTGCCCGCTACCATGCCGGACAGATCCAGCGTCAGTACCCGCTTGTCCCGCACCGTAAAGGGCACCTGACCCTCCACAATGCGCAGCGCCAATCCCTCCACCACTGCAGTCTTGCCCACGCCCGGCTCGCCGATCAGGCAGGGATTGTTCTTGGTCCGGCGGCTCAGGATCTGTATCACCCTGCGGATCTCGTCCTCCCGCCCGATCACGGGGTCCAGTCTGCCCTCTCTGGCAAGGGCAGTCAGATCCCGGCTGTACTGATCCAGCGTAGCCGTCTTACTGCCTTTTCCCTGCTTTCTGCCCAGGTCTTCCTTATACAGATTGGGGTCCGCGCCGATGGCAGTGAGCACATCCACATAGATCTTCTGGACGGAGACGCTCATAGTGTTCAACAGACGCACCGCCACATTCTCTCCCTCTTTGATAAGAGCCATCAAAAGATGCTCCGTACCTGTGTGAGACTGCCCAAAACGCTCCGCCTGCCGGTGAGCCTCCTCCAGAATCTTTTCCGCCCTTGGAGAATAGCCCTCTCGTTCCTTTATAGCTGTGCCTCCCTCAAAAGCGATAAGATCCCGGATCATATTCATTACCTGCTCCAGAGACACACCGTTGTCCTCCAGCACTCCGGCGGCCACACCGGTGCCCTCCTTAAGCAGCCCCACCAGAATATGCTCTGTTCCCACATATCCCTGTTTCAGGGACCGTGCGCATCTCTCCGCATATTTCAGCGCGGCTTCCGCCTTTTCCGTAAACCCACACTGCATCACACCAGTCCTCCATAATCTTCATAGATTTCGTCAATTAACGCATGCATCTCTTCTCTGGTAATATTTTTACAGCAACCTTTCGCCAATATTACCCGAAGTTCTTTCTTTAATTCGGCGACGGTGCGCAGCTTGTCCACATCTACGGCTATAACAGCGCCCCTACGCCTGTCCACTTTCACATAGCCCTCCTGTTTCAGTACAGTGTAGGCCTTGTTGACGGTATGCATATTGATACCCACCAAGTCCGCCAACTGACGGACGCTGGGCAATGAATCTCCCTCTCGAAACTGTGCGGTGGCTATCCCCAGGATGATCTGATTGCGCAGCTGTAGATATAGTGCCTCATCGCTGTTAAAATCAATCTCTATCACCATACATGATCTACCTCCCACCAGTGTTTTCCACACTACTATGCACATTTGCGTATTTACTCATTGTAACACAACAGTTGTATTTTGCAAAGTAAAGGAATCGAAATAATTGGGGATTTTACAGAAATTTAAGAGGAACCCGTCAGGGTTTCTCAGCCCCCCAGGGTTCCTCATTTGTATTTTTATGTATCCTTCTATCAGTTGTCTTCCTCGCCGTCCCAGTTCAGATACTCAAAATCAAATTCGTCATCATCCGCCACAAAATTCCTGGCCTGCCTGGAAGTATTCTGCTGCTCTCTGGAGACAGGTCTCTCCTGCTGTGCTCCCCGCGCCTGTCCCGTCGGCCTGCCCTGCTGACCGTTTCCTGCCGGTCTGGGTTTCTGGCCCACAGGTCTTTGCTGACTGTTTCCCATGGGCCTTTGCTGAGCCTGGCCGCCCGACGGTCTCTGCTGACCGCTGCCCGACGGCCTTTGCTGAGGCTGACTGCCCGACGGTCTCTGGCCGGAGGGCCTGGAACCGGACGTGCGGTTCCCTCCCGCTCCCACTGTGGGCATACTGGCTTTTCCGCTACTCCTCTGCCCCTGCCTGGTGCGGATGGTCTCTTTCTCCACCTCTTCAAAATAGGCGGCATCCATCATATCCCTGATCTTAAAGAACAGCAGTGTAGCGGTAAGAGCCAACAGGATCACCGCTCCCACCAATATGATCATGATGATCCGCATGGTTTTTAGCTGAGCCTGCCCCTCTTCATATGACGTTTGGTTTTTCTTGGCTGTCTCAAACAGACCCGTGATCAGATATCTCTGTCCCGAAGAATAATCCAGCAGATACCAGCCCCCCACTTCATCTTCACCCGGTTCAAAATACTGCGTGTCATAATCCTTTTGTACCGGCGTTGGCGTAGGTTCGGGTTCCACGGGGTCTACAGGGTCCACAACGGGAGGGTCAGGCTCTACAGGGTCCACAACGGGAGGCGTAAGTTCACCTTCCAGAGACACAAAATCCTTTCTGATAAATCCCGTCACCTGTCCGTTTGCATCGCTGAAACTCACCTGATACCAGGTGTTGTTAGCACTGTCCTGGGCAGTGCCTGTAACCGTGAGCACAACATCTCTCTTTGCCATGGTCACGACAGATCCGGAGGTGGAGGCATTGGAGCGCACCCGCACCTGCTCGCCCGTCACCTTGGCAGTGACGGGCTGCACGGCAGATACATCCGTAGAAGGAGTAGTAGCCGGCGTGGTGGGAGTCGTTGTGGTGGGAGCCGAAGGTGTCGTCGTACCTGTGCCGCCGGTCTTGCTCACGCAGTCAGAACGGACATAGCCGGTGGTCGCTCCATTCTCAAACTGCCCTGTGACCTGATACCAGGTATAGTTGTCCTTGCCTGTCACCTCTCCCGTGACCTGCAATTTGTCTCCCGCCATAGCGCCGCCGATCATCCCGCTGTTGACATCCGCTCCGGCCCGGATCTTTACCGAAGAGGCCGTCACCGTTACCTCCTCCGCATGGCTGACGATGGTCATAAAGCCGAACATCAACACCACCGCCATAACCGCCGCCGCGACCATTGCCAGAGCTTTTAACTGAATACGTACTTTACCTGTTTCTCTCATATGCAATCCTTCCTACTCCTTATTTATCCCGAGTAAATCTCTTGGCTCCCTGTTGTCCGGAAGTATCGTTTATTGCCACACCCATCATGTCTCTCTTTATGCTGCTCCGTCTGGGGTCCTCTGTCTTGGGCTGTTTCGCCGCGCACTGCGGACAGAAATCGCCGCTGCGTATGGATGCGC
Source organism: uncultured Acetatifactor sp. (assembly GCA_910577235.1). Lineage (GTDB taxonomy): Bacteria > Bacillota > Clostridia > Lachnospirales > Lachnospiraceae > Acetatifactor. The sequence goes on from CAJTMX010000009.1 coordinate 53,556, forward strand.
CGCATCCCCGGCAGGTCAAAAACGTGCGGGACCCTGCCGCCACTTCCAGCCTTTCCTCTCTGAGCAGCTGGCGTATCACCTTGTGTGGCACTCCTGTACCGGCCTCCGCCTCCGCTATGGTCGCTCCCGGATGCTGCTCAACATACATTCTCACCTTCCCGTAATCGTCATAGACCACGGCGCTGCATTGCTCGCAGCGGTATTCCCCTACCCCTTTATAGACCAGTTCGCCGCCACATTCTTCGCAAGTATGCGGCACATGGTATCTGTCATTTTCCAAAAAATCCATACCCCACCTCTTTCCGCATATCACAAGATTCCCCTGCGATAGCCGTTATGCCTCTTCTATCGCCTTGCCTATGTCACGCCGCATGTATTTGTTGTCAAAATCAACCCACCCGGTGGCATCATAGGCCTTTGCCCTTGCCTCCTTCAGCGTAGCGCCCTTGGCTGTCACACCCAGCACCCGGCCACCGTTTGTGACCACCCGGCCCCGTTCGTCAAATTTGCTGCCGGCATGGAAACAGTAATAATCCTCTTTTCCCTCAAAGTTCTCCAGCCCCCGTATCTCAAACCCTTTTTTATAGGAAACCGGGTATCCGTCGGAGGCCAGCACAACGCAGACCGCCGCGTTGTCCTCAAACTCCAGATCCACCTGATCCAGCGTTCCGTCGATGCAGGCATCCACCACATCCATGATATCATTCTTCATCCTGCACAGTACCACCTGTGTTTCCGGATCGCCGAAACGGGCATTGTATTCCAGCACTTTAGGCCCCTGAGGCGTAAGCATCAGTCCGAAGAATATAACTCCCTTAAAGGGTCTCCCCTCCGCCGCCATGGCGTCCACCGTGGGCTGATAGATATATTTCCTGCAAAACGCATCCACTTCATCCGTATAGAAAGGGCTGGGAGAAAAAGTGCCCATGCCGCCTGTGTTCAATCCCTGATCTCCGTCCTTGGCCCTCTTGTGATCCTGGGCGGAGGTCATGGGTTTTATCGTCCTGCCGTCCACAAAAGACAACACGGAAACCTCCCGGCCTGTCATAAACTCTTCAATCACCATTTGGTTGCCCGCGCTGCCGAAGTGTTTATCTTCCATGATCTCTTTCACGCCCGCCCGAGCCTCCTCAAGAGTCCCGCAGACCAGCACGCCCTTGCCCAGTGCCAGACCGTCCGCCTTCAGCACGATGGGCATTGGGGCGGTCTCCAGATATTGCAGCGCCTTCTCCGGATCGTCAAAGATCTCATAGGCCGCTGTGGGAATATTATATTTTTTCATCAGATCCTTTGAAAATGCTTTGCTGCCCTCCAATATGGCCGCTTTCCGGTCAGGGCCAAAAGTTCTGAATCCCGCCGCCTGCAGAACGTCCACCAGACCGCCCACCAGAGGATCGTCCGGTGCCACAAACACCATGTCCACCGCTTTCTCCCGGGCATAAGCAATGATCCTGTCAAACTCCATCACGCCGATGGAAGGCTCGCACTCCGCGATCTGAGCGATGCCTGCGTTACCCGGCACGCAATATATCTCTTCCACTCTGCTGCTCTTTTTCATGCTGACCGCAATGGCATGTTCCCTGCCACCGCCTCCTACGATCAATACCTTCATCTCACACTGTCCTTTCCCGATGCGGGATACCCGCCCACCGTGAAACCCACAGGCCTTCAAAGCCTGTATACATGGTTGTCCCGAATCTCCAACCTGCCATTGGCAATATCATCGATGGCCTGGGGCAGCAATATCCACTCAGCTTGCTCCATAACCCGCCTCTGCAAAATCTCCGGGGTGTCATTCTCCTCTATCATCACAGGTTTCTGGGCGATAATCGGTCCCTCGTCCATACCGTCGTTGACAAAATGTACCGTAGCGCCGGTGACTTTGACCCCTCGTTCCAACACTTTCTCATGCACCTTGAGACCGTAATAGCCAACGCCGCAAAAGGAGGGGATCAAAGACGGATGTATATTGACGATCCGGTTGCTGAACGCCCGCACCATCTGAGGGGGAATCTTCACCAGAAAACCCGCCAGGACCACCAGATCCGGCGCGAGCTCACTGATCCTGTCGGTAAAAGCCTGGTCGAAGGCCTCCCTGTCAGAATAGGATCTGGGGGACATGCAGATAGCTTGTATGCCCCGATTCCTTGCCCTCTCCAACGCTCCGGCCCCCGCGTTGTTACTGATCACTGCCAATATCTCTGTGTCTGTGATCTTTCCGTTGTCTATGGCGTCCATAATGGCCTGCAGGTTGGTGCCGCCGCCGGATACGCACACTACGATCTTCAGCATAGGGTCACTCCCTTTTCCCCTGCCACACAGGTTCCCGCGATCCAGGCCCTCTCGCCCGCCGCCTCTATGGCTGCCACGGTCTTATCCGCATCCGCCGCGTCCACCGCCAGCAGCATGCCGATACCCATGTTGTAAGTATTGTACATCATCTGATCCGCGATACCGCCCTTCTCCTGCAAAAGCCGGAAAATAGCCGGAACCTCATAACTGCCGGTATTCACATGGGCATTAATCCCCTCGGGCAGCATACGGGGAATATTCTCATAGAATCCGCCGCCTGTGATATGGCTGCATCCTCTGACGGTCACTCCTGCGTCTTTGACGGATTTCATGGCTTTCACATAGATCCGGGTGGGCGTCAGCAACGCCTCTCCCAACGTCTGCCCCAGGTTGTCATAATAGGTATTCAGGCTCTCTGCCGACATGTCAAACACTTTGCGCACCAGAGAAAAACCGTTGCTATGTACGCCGGAGGACGCGATGGCCACCAGGGAATCTCCCGGTTTGACATTCTCCCCCGAGATCAGATCCTTCTCGTCCACCACTCCCACGGCAAAACCCGCGATATCGTAGTCGTCCTCCGGCATCATGCCGGGATGTTCGGCGGTCTCTCCGCCCACCAGCGCGGCGCCGGCCATCTTGCAGCCCTCCGCTACGCCCTTTACGATGGCGGCTATCTTTTCCGGATAATTCCTGCCGCAGGCAATATAATCCAGGAAAAACAGCGGTTCTCCCCCTGCGCAGGCCACATCGTTCACACACATGGCCACGCAGTCGATCCCTATGGTGTCATGTTTATCCAGTACCATGGCAAGTTTCAGCTTGGTACCCACGCCGTCCGTACCGGACAAAAGTATCGGATGCTCCATATTTTTGATGGCATCTAATGAAAACGCGCCGGAAAATCCACCCAGACCGCCCATCACCTCCGGGCGCATGGTCTCCTTCACATACTTTTTCATCAATTCTACCGATCTATAGCCCGCTTCGATATCCACGCCAGCTGTCTTATAATCCATCTCGTACTCCGCCTTTCTCCATGTAAATCATTACTCTATGTATTCTCTCTGTCAGGTATCGCTTCATGCAGATTATTTTTTCATCCCCTCCAGGTATGCCCTATACCCCTGCTCCTTGAGCCTGGCATCCTTAGCCTGTACTTGATCCTTAAGGTTCTCGCTGTACTCTTTCAGTTTTCCCAGCAGTTCCTCATCGGAGGTAGCCAATATCTTGGCCGCCAGCAAGGCCGCGTTGGCACCGCCGTTTATCGCCACGGTGGCCACCGGAATGCCCGAGGGCATCTGCACTATGGAATACAGGGAATCCCTGCCTCCCAGAGAGGTTGTATGCATGGGAATGCCGATCACCGGCATGGGGAAGATCGCCGCGCACATGCCCGGCAGATGGGCGGCCATACCCGCCCCCGCAATGATCACCTTAAACCCTTTTTCCTCCGCGCCTTTGGCGTACTCAAAAAATACATCCGGCTCCCTATGGGCGGAGATGATCGTCATTTCGTAAGAAATACCCAACTCCTCCAACACATCCGCTGCTTTAGCCATAACGGGCATATCCGAGTCGCTGCCCATAACGATACCGACTTTTGCCATACTGTTTTCCTCCGTCTGTTCATGACATTCTATATAATAGTTTACTAGATTTAGTAGCGCTATGCAAGGGCTTTTTATATATTTTGTGGTCGCCCATTTCTTAATTTTCGTTTATTTATCTTCCGTTCTCTGTTCCAGAGGCTCATTTAACGCCTCTGTGCCCGGCAGCACAAAACGGCCCTTCTCGATGATGGGAATCCTGCCTCCGTCCTTTTTCACGGCAGTCAGCTCTCCCAACTCGTCAAAAGGCAATGTGATGTCTGTATGGCAGTTAAAGTAGGCCTCCGAAGGCTCCGTGTCACGCAGCCGGGACTTCTCATTGTCCCTGGCCACGATCCGTTTACCGTTGGGATTGTATGCCACCACATCCTCCTCGTGAGAATAGCAGGTGTCGCCCACAGCAAAGTGAGGCCCCGTCTTCTCCGCGATCAGAATGGTCAGTTTGTCTTCGATCCCCCACTTGCGGGCCATCACGTAGGCGGTGGTATTGGTGCCGATGGCAAACTCGCCCATGGGCAGAGTGTCCCGGTGATGCAGTATGTTCTCCTTGATATAATCTCTTCCCTCTTGGGCATTCGGGAAGTTATCACAGCTGTAGTCCGCTATCATACCGTCCTTGAAAGTAACGGACAGATTTTTATACTCCAGGCCGTCCAGATATACTCTGGATACCTGCAGTACGCCGTTGGTTCCCGACAGTACCGGGGAGGTAAAGACTTCTCCCACCGGTATGTTTACATCTGCAACACAGTTCTCAAAGATCGTCTCTTTCTCCGGGTCCTGCAATTTCCACAGATTCACTGACAGATCGGTGACATTGCCGTTCATGCCTTTGATCTCCACATGGTCCGCCTGATCGAGGGACTCGATGAGGCACTCCTGAATCCGGCGGTACTGTATATAATCCAGCGTATTGACCCTGACAGTATCCTCGAAGATTCCCCGGAAATCCTCACCAATCTCCGGCGTGGGGAAGGAGATAATGGTAAAACTGCGCTCGGGCATAGGGATATACTGGGCGTAGAGCTCATTGCTCTTGTTGCTGTACTCCACCCACATCTTCTGTTGCTCGGGAGACAATTTAATAGCCTGGGGTCTGCTCTCCGGCGAGAAAGGCTCCTCTCCGAAGATCTCAACCACCGCGGGACCCGCGTATCCTTTGGCCTCCTGTTTATAACGCTCGTAGGCGGTCTTCATCACCTCCAGCTTGCGCTGCTGCAGCGCCCTGTCCCAGATCAGCCCCTGGTCCTCTCTGTGATCGTAGGCGTACTGTCTGTTAGGTTTTGCTCCTTCCAGTCTTCCCCCGCGTACCACCGGCTTTAAGCCCATGGCGGCAAAATTATTCACCGCCTTGCGCATCATACGTTCAAAACCGATATGATAATATAGATCCACCGATTTCTTTATGGACAAATCCTTTCCTGTCACTTCAAAGCCGATCCGGTAGCCCTCGGTGTATGTATCCGCCATGGTATCGATGGTCTCCTGGGGAAGGTCTGCAAGAAATCTGGCTATCTCAATCTCATTTTCCGTCACATACAGACCGTAACGGTACAGATAGCGCACATCCGTGAGATCCGCGTCCATAATGATATCCACTACCGGATTGTTCTCCGTACAGACCATGGTTCTGACAGATTTCTCCGACCGGATATCGGAGTAGTCGCTGTTATGCCAGTACACGATCTGTCGTACAGTCTCATAGGACGGCAGCTGTTTCTCCTCCTGCCAAACGCTCGAAAAAACGCCGTAGATCTCCACCAACAGCTCCATACGGATCACAAGCTCCTCCAAATCTCCCTCCGCCGCCGGCATGATGCTGCCGCGCAGCACATTATAGACATAGGTGAGAAGCCGCCCCCACTGCTCGTCCATCTTAGCCACCGCATAGGCGGGGTTACCCCAACTCTGTCCATAATTCTCCGGCAGAATATCGCTGTATAGTTTATGGTTCCAATCCCGGAGCTGTTCCAGAGTGCCAGTCTCCATGCCTCCCTGTTTCACAAAAGTGTAATAACCTGCCAGCGTTTCCTCGAATGCCGCCATTTTCGTAAAATACTCATCCAGCGCCGGATGTCCCACCGACTCCTGCGGGATCTCTCTCAGCCGCTGCGTTGCAAGCACGTATCTCTCCTGCAATACTTCTCTGTTTTCCGTTTCCATCATGTTTTTCTCCCCTTCTTCTTAAAATAATGTAGTCAAAATATCCGGCCGGATTTTATCTTCTGCGCGCTTTGCCGCGCCTCCTCAGGACTCCATCGGCTGAGCCGGACAGTCGATCTTGCAGGGAAAGTCAATAACGGCATATACGCCGTTACAAGTATGCTGCCACATAGAGAACGCCGCTCACAATCCCCAGGCCGATGCCATTGAGCAATATCCCCAACCAGCCAAACAACTTAAATCTGTCCGTTTCCCTCACAGCAAATATTCCCAGCATCAGTCCTGCCAGAGATAAAAATGCGGCAAACAATCCTGTGAAACCGTAGCCTGCGGGAATATTCCCGTCGCGAATATAGGACATAACGATCACGATCATCATAGATACGGTGCATAAAACACCAAAAACCGTAGACATAATCGCTTTCTTCGAATGCCTGCGGTTAGTAAACATATAACTCTTTTTTTGTGACATAATCACCTCTTCAAGCATAACACGGGATGTACCCCGGATTCTGCATTGACGTTTATAGTATCATTGAATTGCCGTAAAGCCAAAAGTCACCTGAAAACTCAGAACAGGATCTTAGATTTACCGGCCAGCAGCTTGGCGCCGCCAACGATCAGCAGTATCCCGCTCACCAGTCCCAGGACCAGCGTTATCACGCCCAATGTGATGTTTAGCGCTCCCGCTCCCCTCATTACCTTGTATACCTTTTCTTCCATATCAGCTGTCCTGCCTTTCCCGCGTCCAAAGCCGCAGCTTCGGACACAATCTGCATTGTCCGAGTCCCTCTATGCACCGTATTGCGCGTAATAGGAGTCTATTGCCTCTTTCAGTGTGTCATCAATCAGTATTTCCCCTCTGAAAGGCTTGTTATACAGATGTTCGATCACTTCCCCCATGGAGACGATGGCGCAGGCCTCAAAACCGTATTTTTCCCGTATTTCCTGCAGCGCGCTCACCCGGCCGCCCAGACCTTTTTCCATGCGGTTTAAGGAAACCATCAGACCTTTGATCTGCACATCCGCCTGCTCCTTCAAGATCGGAAAAGTCTCCTCGATGGACTTGCCGGAGGTGGTCACATCCTCGATGATCACGACTCTGTCGCCGTCCTGCAGCTTGCTGCCCAGCAGGATTCCCACGTCCCCGTGGTCCTTTACTTCCTTGCGGTTAGAGCAATAACGGATCTCCCTGCCATACAGTTCGCTGTAGGCGATGGTGGTTGCCACGCTTAAGGGAATTCCCTTGTAGGCCGGACCGAACAGCACGTCAAAATCATCTCCGTAATTGTCATGGATGGCTTTGGCATAATACTCTCCCAGTTTTTTCAGCTGCGCCCCTGTCACATATGCGCCCGCGTTCATAAAAAACGGAGATTTCCTGCCGCTCTTTAAGATAAACTCTCCAAACTTCAGCACTTTACTGTCCACCATAAACTCGATAAACTCCTGTTTGTACTGTTCCATCGCCCGTCCTGCTCCTTTTCCAGTAATTTCTTGTCTCATTTATCTTAACATACTAATCTGGGATTTTCAACATAAAGTGCCGGGAAATCAAAAAAGGGCTGCCGCGTTATGCGGCAACCCCTTTCTGTCTGTCAGAGCGTCTTACTTCATCTGCTCTTCCTGTTTCTTGATCATCCGACGAACCATCTCGCCGCCGATGGAACCGGCCTCCTTAGAGGTCAGATCGCCATTGTAACCTTCCTTCAGGTTCACACCCAGCTCGGATGCAACCTCGGTTTTGAAACGATCCATGGCTGCCTTAGCCTCGGGAACTTCCACTCTATTAGATCTGCTTGTCATTTTGTTTCACCTCCATTACGGTTTTCTTGTTTTGTTTACAATCTATATTCCAAGATAAGTGAGACACTCACTTATCCTGGCTTTCCGCTGGTTCTCTCTAAACCTTGCCGTTTAAGTGATTTGTCATCGCTTATCTTGGTTTTAGTATTAGCGTCATCACAGAAAATATAATGGAAAGTTTTTCATGGCTGCAAAATAAAAAAAGGCCGGAGCGCAAAGGCTTCCGGCCTTGAAAAAACATTCGATTATTCGCCGAACACTGCCTTGTAATCGGCCTGGAACTTGGCGATACCGGCATCGGTCAAAGGATGCTTGGTCATCTGCTCGATTACGCCGTAAGGCACCGTGGCAATATCCGCGCCTGCCAAAGCGCAGTCGGTAACATGAACAGGATTGCGCACACTTGCGGCAATGATCTGGGTGTCCACATCACACACGGCAAAGATATCTGCGATCTCTCTGATCAGATCCACGCCTCTCTGGCTGATGTCATCCAGACGGCCCAGGAAAGGAGATACATATGTAGCGCCTGCTCTCGCTGCAAGCAGAGCCTGATTCGCGGAGAAGATCAGGGTGACATTGGTCTTGATCCCTTCGGCAGTCAAAGCCTTACATGCCTTAAGACCCTCGGCAGTCATGGGAATCTTTACCACCATATTGGGGTGAATCTTGGCGATAGCTCTGCCCTCGGCGATCATACCCTCCGCATCCACGGTGGTAGCTTTCACTTCGCCGCTGATGGGTCCGTCAACGATGGACGCGATCTCAGCGATGACTTCTTCAAAAACTCTGCCTTCCTTGGCGATCAGGGAAGGATTGGTGGTAACGCCACAGATAACACCCATGTCGTTAGCCTTTCTAATGTCTTCTACCTTTGCGGTATCAATAAAAAAACGCATATTCTCTTCCTCTTTTCTTTATATATTTTAAGAATAGACCTCTATTCTTATATTGCTGAATCTCTTTCTATATTATATCACTTTGAGAAACGGCTGCGCTAGTCGTGATTTTGCTATCTTATGCCTAGCTGTTGCTAAATTACCGCCCGCAACACTTTTTATATTTTTTACCGCTTCCGCAGGGGCAGGGATCGTTGGGATATACCTTGGCATCCTTGACAATGGTTGTGGAAGACTTCTGCTCTTTGTACAGCGCCTTACGCTTGTCCTCGTCAAAGATCTCCTTCCACTCCTCCAGATTGTACAGCCAGTCCGCGTCTGCCGCTACCATATTTTTGTATAGCAGTTCTTTGTCGAATTGCAGGCTGACAGGCGTGTCCTCCTCCATCTCCTCTATGGGATTGGGTGTTACCAGGCTCTCGTTAATGCCGTCCAGAAATCCTGTCATCGTCATCAGCGACACATCATATTTATCGGCCAGCTCCTTGACCGTTCCCTTCACTTCTTCATCCGGGTTTTTCAGCAGCTGCGTGTAGATCTCTCTCTCCTCCTGGAAATAGGCGTTCCACAGCTGTTTCAGTTTCTCTGTGCCCAGTTCTTCGTTATAAGCGACCTCTCTCCACTTTTCCAACAATGCCATAACTCTTAACCATACCTTTCTGTCCGAAATATGCTCCGGAATTTTCTTGTACACGATAAGTATATAACAATTTTCTCGCAAACGCAACAAAAACGTGAAATTCCCATTTTATATCTTGCATCCTTCGCCAAACTGTGGCAGGATATTCTTAAATTAATTATATTAAGAAATATTGGAGTATTATTTATGGAGGATACTTTTTTATGAGCGAAAAGAAAAATGACGGTTCCAAAAAGAAAATAACTTCCCGCCAGGTGGTAGCTCTGGCCGGAGTTATATTGCTGGCCGCATTGTACCTGGTCACGCTGATCGTGGCGATCTTGGACCGGGACAGCTCCGGCAGACTGTTCCAGGCATGTCTGGTGGGCACCGTGTCCATTCCCCTTCTGATCTGGATCTATATCTGGATGTACGGGAAACTGCGGGGGAAACATACCATGGCGGACCTGGACTTAGGCGGAAACCCTCGGCAGGAGGAGCAGACAGCCGCGTCTGAGGACAACGGGTAAAATACAAATCAAAAATTTGTATCTTGGAGGAACGGAATGCAAAAAAATTTTCTACCGCTGGTTATGCTGGCCGTATTTGAAACCGTTGCCATCACATTATGGTTGACTCAGAACGATATCTTTTATTTGTTTAACTTTAGCTATATCGGAATATCTGTTTCTTTCGGCATATTTCTATTTATCAGAAAATACAGATATGCCCGCAGAGTTGCGCAGCTTTTGGTCGGACTATATATGTTGGTATATTTGGGTTTCATTTGCGGCGAAAATATGCAGATTGAGGGATTTTGGTATTATCTTTTTACAGGTGTGTTTGAAGCCGCAACAATACATTATGCGGTAGCGAAAATTTTTGGACCGCTGTTTTTTGGCAGAGGCTGGTGTGGGTATGCCTGTTGGACGGCAATGGTGCTCGATTTCCTCCCATACAAAATTTCTGAGACGCCTGGAAAAAAGATTGGGTGGATAAGGTATATCACATTTACAATTTCTCTTATATTTGTTTCCGCGCTGTTCCTTGCGCATGTCGGTAACATGGAGGAAATAATGTTTTGGGCGTTTATCATAGGAAATATTATATACTATGCCGTTGGGATCACATTAGCTCTTGTCTTTAAGGATAACCGCGCATTTTGCAAATACATATGTCCTGTGACAATATTTTTAAAACCCATGAGTTATTTTTCGCTGCTCCGAATTAAGTGTGACAAAAGCAAATGCATATCTTGCGGTAAATGCAAAAGCGTGTGTCCAATGGAAGTAGATGTTACAGACAATTCCCGAAAAAGGAAGAACGGCACAGAATGTATTCTTTGTTTTGAGTGTGTAAAAAACTGTCCAAAAGACGCGCTGTAAATTTCGATTTGTACGCGCTATGCTCTGGAGATCTTTATATGAAGGTATACAGAATATCATAAAAAATTTCAGATCATGTGTATAAACATAAAAAGGGCGGACATACTATTACTGTCATCGGACCCCCTCCTTTGACAAGTACGGAAGATAAAAATAATACTTAAATCCTCCCCTTGAAGTGTTGGCCTCTGGCCAACCGGAGTTGGTCAAAGACCAACTCCAAATCCCGGGCTTAGCGTTTGGTGCAGGTCCGGGATTTTTGTATGGCCAAAATTTCCGGAGACATAGGGGCTGCCATTCCCCATATGAGCATCCTGGGGCCGTGAAGGAGAAAAACCGCTATATCTCCGCAAAAGACTGACGCCGTGGGCAAAACATCAGAAAAATTTGGCAAAATCCCTATTTACTGTGGACATACCTTTTTTCCCGCATCCTTCTCATAATACTGTGCCTGGGCCATATAGAGAGCATGATACAGTCCTTCCCGCTCCGCCATCAGTTCCCCGTGGCTGCCCCGCTGCACCACCTGCCCCTTGTCAAACACTACTATATCATCGCAGAAGCGGCAGGATGAAAGCCTGTGGCTGATATAAATGGCGGTCTTGTTTTGCACCATCTCGTCAAAAGCGGAATATACCTCGTACTCCGCAACCGGGTCCAAAGCCGCCGTGGGTTCATCCAGCAGAATAAAAGGAGAATCCTTGTACAGTGCTCTGGCGATGGCGATCTTCTGCCTTTCCCCGCCGGAAAAAATGATGCCTCTCTCATCATATTCCTTGCCCATCAGCGTATCGATACCCTCCTGCAATCCGCTGAGCCTTTCTCCGAAACCGGCCTTGACGAGACTTTCCCGCACCTTTCCGGCATCATACTTTCCTCCTGCCGCCACGTTCTCCGCGATCGAGTAGTCAAACAGGGAAAAATCCTGGAACACTACCGAGAAGAGATTCATATACTCGCTGTAATCATATTTTCGGATATCCACTCCGTTTAAGTAGATCACCCCCTCAGTGGGCTCATATAATCTGCAGAGCAGCTTGATCATAGTGGTCTTTCCCGAGCCGTTCTTTCCCACCACCGCCATCCGTTCTCCGATCCTGAGTTTCAGAGAAAAATGACGCAGCGCATACTCTTCCCGCCCGGGATACCGGAAGGAAACGTCGCAGAACTCCACCTCATACTCGTTGTCGCTTCGTTTCTCCACCGGAAGGGTCCCCTCATGAAAACTTCCCTGAATATCCAAGAATTCAAACAGAGTGCTCTGCCTGCGGGCGACCAGCAGAAACGCCTGGGCATCGTGGAGCATATTCTGTATGGAATTGGTCAGCCTCTCAAAGCAGGCCACATACCGGATCAGCATACCCACGGCAATCCCTCCCCCCGCCGCTATCAGCGTGAGAAACAGATAGCAGATGCCTCTGACTCCGGCATTTAAGATATTGACTATTAATTCCCTGCGTCCGCTGGCGCCCGCCACAAGATTGTCCTTGTACCTCAAAAATTTCATGCCATGTACAAAGGTATACTCCTTCAGCAGATCCAGCGCGTCATAGAGTTTCACATCTTTGCGGTTCTCCATGGAGACCCCGTCATACACCGCGTAATACCACATCAGATTGGTGTCCTCAGGCTTGTCATTGGTCCACAGGGCCATATACTCGGTGATCTTTTTGCCAAAATACCGCTCTCCCATGCCGTTACAGAAGACCGCCAGCACAAGCACCGCGAAAAAGACGCCTGTCAGCGGACTTTTTTGTGTGAACAGCTGGTGCAGCACAGGGATCAGCATTCCCACCGCAAAGAGCGCGTTGAAAGCCTGATAGCACAGCTTTTCAAGATTGTCAAACCCCCCGTAGATCCCGCTGCCCCACCGATTGTCTTCCTCCATACGGCTGTATAGTTTGTTGACATAGGGACTGTCCAGATCGGGATAATTCATCTCCATATTCTTGACGGCCATTCTGGCGTCCAGCAGTTCCCAGGAATGGCTCTTGATCACTTCACTCTCGTTTGAGAGTTTCCCGGTGAGTATATACAGCGCCAGCGTGACCAACATCCACAGCATCACCTTACGGATCAGGCTCTCAGCGGATACTCCCTCCTGCAGCCCGTTCAGTACCATGGTGGAGAGATAGATTCCGATATATCCTACGGAAACGCTGCACAGCTGCTTTACAACAGTGACTGCTATAAAAGAGGGAGCCAACAGATGAATCTCCCGGAGCAGCCGGGACACCACTGCCCTCTTTTCCCGAAATGTAAGCTTTTCCGTTATATCCTTGCTATTCACATTCATAGCCTGCCTCCTCTCCCATACGCTCATCCTCCGGCTGATTGTAATAATGACTCTGCAATTCATACAGTCTGGCGTACTCTCCGCCCGCCTTCAGCAGTTCCTCATGACTCCCCTGCTCTATGATCCGTCCGTCCTGCAAAAACATGATCCAGTCTGAAAACTGGGTACTGGCCAGGCGATGGGAGATAAACAGCGCGGTCCTGCCCCTGCACAGCCTCTGATAAGATTCGTAGACCTCCTGCTCGGCCAGCGGGTCCAGCGCCGCCGTGGGCTCATCCAGCAGCAGCACCGGCGCGTCTTTGTACAGCGCCCTGGCCAGCAAAAACTTCTGTTCCTGTCCGCCGGACAGATAGATCCCGTCCTCCACCAGCCGATCCGTCATATAGCTGTCCAGTGTGATGCCTCTCTGGGAAAAATCCTCCTTAAGCCCCGCCAGACCAAGCACTTCCTCCACCCTCTTTTTGTCCACATCCCGTTTCGGTTTCAGGGCAATATTCTCGTCTATCATGGCGGGCAGGATCATGGTATCCTGAAACACGGCGGAGTAGAGCCTGTAAATATCTCTCTTCCTGAGTTTTGTGATGTCTGTGCCATTGATCCATATCTTACCGCCGGCAGGCTCGTACATACCCATTATCAGCTTGAGCAGCGTGCTCTTCCCGGCTCCGTTCAATCCCACCAGCGCCACATGCTCTCCCTTGCGAATATGAAAACTCAAATCGGAGATAACTTTTTTATCACTGCCCGGATAGGCAAAGCTGACATGTTCAAACTTTATCTCCACCCCCTCCGGCAGATCCGGTATCCGGCACTCCCCGCTGTCCGCGTCTTCCGCCGGGATATCCAGAAAGGAACGGAGATCGTTCATCTTCACATTGGCGGTCTTAAGCATACTCATCTGATCCACCAGACCGGTGATCCATGTGGAGAAACCGGTGATCGCTCCGAAAAACAGCATAAAGTCTCCCATCCCTATATTTCCCTGCACGGTCTGTACGATCAGGTAGACATAGGCAAACCCGTCTCTGAGAAAATTCAGCCCGCAGCTTACCAGGTGGGTCTCGTACTCCTTTCTGCGGCGGGTCCTCAAAATCTCCCTTTCCTCTCCCTGGAATCTCCGGATCTGACCCGTCAGCCAACCCTTCATATTATAGACCCGCACATCCTTACCCGTCCGGCTCTCTCCGCATTCCCCTATGGTATAATACAGTTTTTTCTCCGCCTGGGCATATTCGTCTCTGGTTCGCTCATAACAGACATTTTCCCTGCGCCGGAAAAAATATGTCACCAGCGAAGTCAGGAGCAGCAGCACGATCACAAGAACATGTAGCTGTGCCAGTATACCCGAGTACAGGAAAAAGCAGGCCACTCCCGTCACCACTCTGGGTATCTGGTCAAAAAATACGGAAGTACCGCTGGCATCCCCGCTGCGCACCGCGTTTATGGCCCGCCGGTACAGCTTATAGAATTCCCCGTCCTCGGCATAGGAATACTTGCACTGCAGCGATACCAGAAACAGCCTCTGGATAAAAAATGTGTTCCTGCACTCATTGTGGTGGAAATATGCCCTTTTTGACAGATAGCCGTGCAGGCCCTGCAGGAGCAGCAGCCCTCCCACCATACTGCCCAGCACCTGTAGTACCCGCACAGGGTCTGCCCTCCGGGTCAGCAGATCCACCGCCACTTTGGGCAGATAGATCCCGAACAGTGGCAGCAGAGTCCCCGTCACCACGGTGATCCCCAGAAACAGCAATATCCTCCTGTCCCATTTCCAGCTTTCTTTTGCCAGGAACCACGCGTTCCGCACTATAGAGTCATTTCTCTGCCTGATCTCCTCCATAAAAAAGCCTCCCTTACTTTTGTTTGAATACGCGGAAATTGTAACACAGCGTAAAAAAAGAGAATAAAAAAGTGCACAAAAGGTCCTCTTCTGTGCACGAACGGCTTTACTTTGGCAGCGGCAGCATGATCTCGGTAGCAAAAACGCCTTCTTCATGCTGCCTGTTTAAGAATCCGTTATATTTTTTCACTACCCTGTCGATCCTCATTAAGCCGAAACCGTGATTGCCCCGCTTGGTGGACAGATATTGCCCGCCTTCCTTACGAATATGATCCGCCATGGAATTGGATATATAGATATAAAGCTGCTCCTTCAGCACCTCTATATACACCCGTATAAACCGCTTTGTCTCTACCGTCTCCCCACAGCCATCCATGGCGTTGTCCAACAGATTACCGATGATGACGCACAGATCCACCTCATTGATCATCAACCCCTGGGGTACCGCCGCCTTGGCGTTCACTCTTATTCCTCTGGCTTTTGCCACCGCCAGCTTGGAGTTCAGCACCGCGTCAACCCGCACATTCCCTGTTTTCAGTACCGTGTCCACCTCCGTCAGATCCGTATCCAGATCCCTCAGATAATCGCCCAGCTCCTGATACTGTCCCAAGGCTAGATGCGCCCTCATGGTCTGGATGTGATGCTTATAATCATGCCTCCATCCCCGCATCTGGCAGTACATATCCTCAACTTCTTCATAATGCTTTTCCGCCAGATCCGTCTGATACGCCCAGATCTGCCGGTTCATCAGCCGCATAAAAAAGGCGCAGCACAGCAGCGTGAGCAGGATCACTCCCACAATTAAGCTTACGATCACTCCATAGTTCATTCCCTGCAAACCTCTTCCCCAAAATCCCCCGGCTCCTCTTCCGCCGTGCTCTGTCCGCTGTAAAACCGGATAAATGCCCTATTCACGTCCTTATTGCACTTTCTGCTCAGGGGAATCTGCCTCCCATCGTCCAAAAACACCGTCTCTTTCTCCAGGCGTGCCACATAGAGCAGATTTACCAAATAAGATCTGTGGCATAAGCAGAATGTCTCCCGCGGCAGCCGTTCTCTCCACACGTTGATGCCCTCCCTGACGATATAACATTTCTCTCTCGTATGTAGTTCCGTGTTATGGGCGGCAGCCTCTATATACACAATATCCTCCGGCAGCAGCCGCAGGGTTATCCGCCTGTTCTTCTCTCCGTCCACCATCTCCCTGGCCTCCGTGAGGATCACTTCCCGCTTTTCCTGCTCCATGTAGCGGCCATAGACACGCTCCATACAGGAGGATATCTTGGCCGCGTCCACGGGTTTGACCAGATAGTGCAGAGCCTCCACCTCATAGCCCTCCAGAAGAAAGTCCGTCATACCCGTCACAAATACAAGCGCTACTCTCCTGTTCTCTCTCCGTATCTCTCTGGCAAGTTCCACTCCGCTCAGACCCGGCATCTGTATGTCAAAAAACAGGGCGTTCCAGGCCTGGTCCTGCTCCCACTCGAACAGAAACGCCGCCGCGTTAGGAAACTCCCGGATGCAGAAATCCACCCTATTCTCCTTAAACCACGACTCCAAAAGGCGGACGAGATAATCCGCATGTACTTTCTCATCCTCCACGATGGCTATTTTCATTCTCTCCGCCATATCTCCTCTGTCACCCCTCCCCTGATACAACTAATTTTCTTTTTCCCTCCAATGAGCCTTCCGCTTTCCCTGTGACATAGCGATCAGTTCACACCTCTGAAACCTTTGCCGATAATCTCACTGGAGTTAAAGATCGTGATAAACGCGTCGGGCTGGCTACGGCGAACAAAATTACGCAGCTGCACTGCCTGGCCGCGCCTTGTCACCGTCAGGATCATGGTCTTTTGATGGTGGGAGTAGGCACCCTCCGCCCGGTAGATGGTAGCGCTGCGACCCAGCTCGTCACATATATACCGGCATATCGGCTCCGGCTCGTCACAGACGATCATAAACGCCTTACACAGATTGATACTCTCTATCACGTTGTCGATGACCAAAGACTTGGCCAGCAGCCCCGTCAGGGAAAAAAGCCCTGTCTGAATATCAAATACAAAGCAGGAGGCCAGCACTATGACAAAATCCACCACAAACAGAGCCACGCTGATGGAGAAAGTGGTATATTTTTTCAAAATCATAGCTAAAATATCTGTCCCGCCCCCCGAGGCTCCGATATTGAATAAGATGGCAGAGCTCAGCGCAGGCAGAAAGATCGCGAAGATCAGTTCCAGTACCGGCTGCTCCGTCAGGGGTGCGGTCATGGGAAACCACCTCTCCATGGCCCACAGACCCACGGAGGTAAGTATGCTGGCATAGACTGTCTTAAGCCCGAAGTCCTTTCCCAGAAACAGAAATCCGAACACCAAAAGGACCATATTGATGATAAAGGTGTAGGTTGCCGCCGAGTGACTCAGCAATGCTTCCAGCACCACGGCCACGCCCGTGACGCCTCCGAAGGAAAAGTGGTTGGGAAACTTAAAAAAATACACACCCACCACCAATAGCAGAATGGCCACAGTGATCAGCGCATACTCCAATACCACCCTTTTCCATTGTTCCAGCTGTCTGAAACGCAGCCGTCTCTGCTTTTCCGATTCGTTGTGCATACTCTCTCCCCCGGTCTTCCCGCCGGGGCCTCCTCTGCTTTGGATTCTATACTTCGGCTCTATTTTAAAAATGCCTGATACAACTCCACATGGTCGTAGATGCAGGTCCAACTGCTCATGGAGCCGGTGGTTACGCAGATGTACTCTCTTCCCTCACTGTCCGCAGCCAGACTGGCGGCGCAGCTGCCTGACTGGTTCACAAATCCGGTCTTGGCACAGAGTACCTCCCCGTGGGTGTCCTTGTCCTCAATGCGCCGCAGGAACCAGTTGGACAGCAAGATCCCTTCCGGCTGCTGCTCGCTGGGCACAGAGGTGGCAAAGGTACGGGCCGAGAGAACTTTGCGGCACAGTTCGTTGTCCGCCGCCGCTTTGAGGATCACAGCCATATCGTACACCGTGCAGTAATGGTCCTCGTCATACAAACCCACACAGTTGGTAAAATGGGCGGTATCAGACAGCCCCAGCTGTTCCAGTTTCTGATTCATCAGTTCCACAAAAGCCTCCTGGGAACCTGCCACATACTCCGCCAGAGCCAGCGCGGCATCCGCGCCGGAGGGCAGGATGGTTCCGTACATCAGCTCTTCCACCGTCACCGATTGCCCCACGCCGAATCCCGCGATGCTGCAGTCATGCCGGTAGGCATAATCCGTGATCTGGATGGTCATGACAAAGCTGTCCTGCAAATCTTCCACATGTTCTGCCGCCACCAACAGGGTGAGTATCTTGGTCATGGACGCCGGATTGATCCGCTGGGACGCATCCCGGACGGCTATGACCTCCCCGGATTCCGCATCCATCAGCACGCCGTTCGTGCTGTATACGCCTCTCCCCTCCTCCGGAAAGCCCACTACATGCTCCGTAATCCGGGGAGTAAAGGGAACTGTCTCCGGTTCCTGTATATCCTGTCCGATTCCCTCTTCCGAAGGCTCTACGTTTTGGGAGCCATCCATTGAACTTCCCTGGACTACGTTTTCTCCGGTTGAAGGGACTCCCGTTATATCATTCCCCGGCGCAGTTCCTCCCCCCGCCGTTTCTCCCATTATCAGACCGTTCTTCCCACGGGCGGTCAATAACTGCACGCTTTTTCCCGATGCCCGGGACGGGGAGGATTTCGGCATCTCCGAAGACTTCGGGCCTGCGATCAGCCTTGCTAATCCCCATATCGCCAGCGCCAACACAGCCAGTCCCACTGCGATCACCGGCGCCCATCTGCGAAACAGTTCCTGCTGTCCCTTCTTCCGGCGCATGGCCGCCATATGCTCCCGCCGCCGCTGTATCCGCTGTCTCTCCAAGGCGTCTATTTCTTCCTGCTTATCCTGATCGCTCAAGGTTTCCTCCTGAATATGGTTCGGACATGTGGCCGAAAACTTTCCGGTGACATGTTGGTTTAAAGTTCCTTCTGTTATTCTGTCTCTTTTTCTTACGTCTTATGTGTGCATGCGGGTCTCAACGCTTTGCCTGCTGCCCTGTGCCTGATTACTTATGTCTATATGCGTTTCAAGGCATATGTGCTCAGCGTCTGACGTCTTGCGGACGCATACGCGTTTGAGTATGGTCTTTTTGCTTGATGCCCTCCTCATTCCGGCGTCTTACGGGCGCATACGCGTTTGAGTATGGCATAACAGGCTCCGGCCGACTCCATGCTGATCTCCTCCCTGGAATAGACGGCCCTTCTGACTACTTCCAGATAACTGTCCCATTCCTCGCCGGGATATTTGCTTTTCAGCGCCGCCAGATATTCCTCGTCCGATCTGACAGACAGTATTCCAGCCCGTTTTCTCCGAAGCCTGCGGTACAGCATACGGTTGATCGTACGCACCGCCCGCCTTGCGCCTCCATTTTCAATGTCATGCACAATTTTCCGCCAGCGTGCCTCTCTGTGGCGGAGTAGGCGGGATACGGCGAACGCCGCCATGCCTGCTGCCGCCAAAGTCCCCAAAACTGTCAGCACCACATGACTTACCCGCAGACTGCCGTTTTGCCCGAATACGGCCCAGCCGCCTTCTCCCGCAAACCCCCATCCCTCCGGAGTTCCGGAAGGAACACCGGTTTCGCCCGGAACTCCCGATCCGTCTGCCGGGCTTTCCGGTTTGGCCGTGTGCGTCCCGCCGCCTGTTTCATTCTCTGTGGGCGCGGCGGTGGGAACCGGCAATGTCTCCGGCTCCTGTTCTCCGCTTGCATCGGGTTGCTGTAGCGGATCTTCCCGCTCCGGCGACTCCGGCACGACCTGCCCTGCCAGGACCCTATCCGCCTCCTCATATCCGGGAGTCATCTCCACAGGCGTCCAGCCCACGTCATCCAGCCAGATCTCCACCCAGGCATGGGCGGTGTCATCCCGGACGCTGGCCCGATAACCATATCGGCTGCGCCGGAACTGATCGGGCTGCACCACATAGCCGGTCACATACCGGGCGGGTACCGACAATCTGCGCAGCAACAACGCTCCGGCGCTGGCAAAATGGGCGCAGTAGCCCTGACGGTTCTCACCCAAAAAATATTCCACCGGGTCTGCGCCTCCGGGCAGGGGACCCGGATCTATATTGTAGCGGGCCAGACTTTTCAGCCGTTCGGCTACCATGCTGCCCAGCGCCAGCCTGGCTTCATTGTTTCCGACCTCTTTCGACTGTATTCTCTCCCAGAGAACCCGGTAGTCATCGGAGGCGACTATTTGATCGACCACATAAGTCAATTCGGGATAATCACCTGAAACTGCACAATATTGTTTTGCCGCATACCCGTTATACCAAGAATAGAATTCCCGCGTTTCCTTATCCCAGCCCCCTCTGCCATTGGCAGCCAGGACACCGGGCGCATACCCGGAAAAAGTGAGTTCCTCCATACTTCCCGGTTTCTCCACCACATAGTCCCCGCTGACCCGGCACTGGTCCCCCAGCGTCTCCGGGTCCGCCCCATATGGCAGATAGGCCTGACGGCCTTTCATTCCCGTATACCGCAGTTCATATTCTATCCCGCCGCCATCGTTGGGAGCGCACAGCCGGGCAAGCAGCAGCGCCGCCTCCCCGCTGTCCAGCCCCTGCCCCCGGCAAGCCTTGTCAAACGCCTTTTCCGCGCTGTCCCAGCGCCCTCTCCGATATCCTGCCCCACAATATCCTCTGAGATAGATATTGGTGTCCGGCACTTGATTGACTGTTACAGTCATCATCTCTATGTGCTCATATACAGGCTGGCGGTTGTCCACGGTACCGTCCTGTTCCGCCCTGAAAAGCGCCTGCCAGCCATACTCCCGGATTCCCCGTTCCACATCATGCTGAAATGTCTGCAGCCTGTCATGGGACTGGTTCAGCCGCAGCGCCGGGCCATTCATCACCGCCGCGGTCAACGGCAGCAACAGCGCCAGCATTCCTGCCAGCAGCAGCGCCGGAACCGGTCGAAAATGCCTGTGCCGGTCCATATACAGACTCAGCATCCCCGCGGCAAACATACAGGCCATCCCCGGCCACCCGGGGGTTACACCCACCAGCAGCCCCATGACCAGCGCAGCGGCGGGCAGCAAGAGCATTACTGTTCTTTTGCGCAGCAATCCGGAAAACACCTGTAAAAGCACCGCCAATATCACCCAGGTCATCAACCAGGCCCACTGCTGCTGAGGATACGTACCTGCGGTCACATCGGGCAGAGGACGGTCAATGGCATAATATTCCTTTACCATCTCCATATAACGCAGCATGATCCCGTTCATACCGGCAGCATATATCTGCTCGTATTCCTCATAAGAATAAGAATAGATCCACCACCAGATCCAATCCATCCAATATAATACTATAAACAGGACTATGTTTCCCAGCAGGCGCAGCACCCTCTTTCCCCAAGCGTATATGGCCTCGTTCCATGTCACTATCGCCAGGCACCATCCCGCTGCCACCCACAGAGCCACGGGCCATATCCCCTCCATGGGCAGACCGAACGCATCCCCCATAAGGCAGGCAGCATAAAGAGACAGCATACTGAGAGCCGTCGAGTACAGAATATAGAACAGCAGGGATCTTCCCGTCATTCGTTTGTCTCGCATGTTACCGGCTCCCTGTCCTATCTGCCAGTGAACCACGGGTTTGTTCTTCCGCATACTCCCACGCCCTTTTCCTTACAACAGCAGTTCCAGCTCCGACAGCTCCCGCTCCAGCGCGGAGGCTTTCAGGCTCACGGCCTCCTGCTCATCCACACGGATACAAGGGCCCGCGGTCACCCGGATATGATGCAGCACCGGTTCACCGCCGTATTTTTCCCGGTAGCGCGACTGTATGTCCGTGGAGCCCACCCGGTTCTTGCCCTCCTCCCGCAAAAGATGCAGAAAAGTCTCATAAAAACTTTCTTCATCATCCACACGCATCCTTACCACATCCTGCTGATGACTGCTGTACCATGCCACATAGTGAGGACAATCCAGATCCATTAGGCAAAAGGACAGGCTGACCGCGCATTGCAGCCGGGTTTCCTGAAAACTTCCGGCGGTTTCCGCCAGGACGGCCACCGGGCAGCCCCTGGGCCTGCTGTTCACCCGCACCAGCAGCTCGTCCGCCTTGGCGCTGAGTTTCCAGTGAATGTTCCGCAGCTTGTCCCCGTTCTGAAAGGGCCGCAGCTGCAGCAGTTCGCTGGAGTCCATGCCGCTGCGCAGAGAATCGTACACTTCCGCGTCTCCCGTAAAGCCTCGGACGGCCTCGGAAAGCCTTATTCTCATCAGATAGACCGGAGGCAGCACGGCCAGCATGGCGTGTTCTCCTCTCACCGCCCTGCGCTGTTCCACACAAAACAGCCCCGTCAGGTCATATATCCTTATTTTTCTCAGCCGGATCTCATAATTGCCCGCCTGGGTAACGGACAGCAACGCCGAAAAACTCTGCTCCCCGGAATTTCTTTCATATTCTTCCCGCAGCCATTTACAATGCCGGGCTCTCTGTCCTTCCCGGCTAATAGAAACCTGTATCATGATCCTGCCATAGCAGCCCCGATACCGGTGAGTTGCCCGGGCACTGACATATATTGGTTTCTGTCTGTCCGCCAAAGCCGGCAGCATATTCATGGTTACCCGCAGGCTCTTTTTTTCATAGAAAAGGTATCCGATGGAAAGTATCATCAGAAAAAGCAGCGTAAAGCCCAACAGCGTGAACGCCGTGCTCTCGTAGAGGATTGCCATGTAGACGGCCCCTGCCGACAGTATCAATGCCAAAAGATAACCTATCATAACTACCTCGGATTCTTTGTGTAGGAAACCGGCTGTTTCTCCTGTTGCAGAATCTGCTCCAGCACTGCCTCCGCCGCCACATGGGCCACTCTGGCCTTGGTGTTCAATACGATCCGATGTCCTGTCACATCGGGAAATACCGACGCCACATCCTCCGGTATCACATAGCCTCTTCCCTGGATAAAAGCTCGGGCCCTGGCCATGCGGGTACAGGCTATGGTCCCTCTGGGGCTGACTCCCAGCTCCACATAGCCGTTGTTCCTGGTAGCGTCCACCAACCGCACGATATATTTATAGATATTATCATGTATGAATACCCGCTCCACCAGATTTTGCAGCGCCAGCAGTTCCTGCGCCGCAAGTACCGGACGGATCTCCTGTGGACGCACGCGCATACTTTTCCCGCGGGCGATCTCGATCTCGTCCTGTATATCCGGATATCCCATATGCATGCTGATCATAAAGCGGTCCAGCTGGGAATCCGGCAGCAACTGTGTGCCTGCGCTGCCCTTGGGATTCTGCGTGGCCATGGTGATAAACGGGCGGGGAACCGGGTGGCTCTCACCGTCCACCGTCACGCAGTTCTCCTCCATGACCTCCAACAGCGCCGACTGGGTCTTGGGAGAAGTTCGGTTGATCTCATCCGCCAGGAAAAGATTGCACATGATGGGACCTGGGTGATAAGAAAAAGTGCCGGACTCCTTGTGGTACATGGAAAAACCCAGTATATCCGAGGGCTGTACGTCCGGCGTAAACTGCACTCTCTGGGTCTCCAGCGCCATAGCCCGGGAAAAAGCCACGGCCAGGGTGGTCTTACCCACGCCGGGCACATCCTCGATCAGGATATGACCTCCCGCCAGTATGGCGCAAAAAGCTTTCTCCACACAGTCGTCCTTCCCTTTTATCACTGTCCGCACTTCTGCCAACACCTCATGCGCCTTTTCATAGGCATCCCGAACCTGTCCGTTTTGCTCTATCCTGTTTCCGTTCATGTCATACCCCCGCTCTTTGCATACCGCAAGCGTAAAAAGGCAATCTCCCGTCCGGCAGGAGACTGCCCTTGCTGTCAATGTCTAATGGTACTCCGTACTCTACTCGTTGTCCATATGATCGTAAGAGATCTTCAATTCCTCGAATGCCTTGCGCTCCATGCGGAAACATTCCAACAGCTTGGGGTTGAACTGACCGCACTCGCCCTCTGTGATCATGCGGAACGCCTCTTCCTTGGGAAAAGCGTCCTTGTAAACCCTCTCGTTTACCAGAGCGTCATATACATCCGCAATGGACACGATCTGAGCCGCAATGGGTATCTCGTCTGCCACCAACCCGTCAGGATATCCCCGTCCGTCATATTTCTCATGATGATGGCGACAGATCTGATAACTGATCTTTCCATATTCCTCATCCCATGTATTCCTGATATTCTGCAGGATCTCACCGCCTCTGGTGGTATGGGTCTTCATGCAGGCGAATTCCTCGTCCGTCAGCCTGCCCGGCTTTAACAAAATACTGTCGGGTATGGCGATCTTACCCACATCATGTAAGGCGCTGGCGGATACGATCACATCGATCATCTCCTGATCCAGTCCGTACTCCGGGTACTTCTCGGCCAGGCACTGCGCCAGTATACGGGTATATCCTTTAACCCTGTTTACATGCTCTCCGCTCTCAAAGTCCCGGCTCTCCACCACGGTACCCAAGATTTCAATAATGTTGGTGTTGCTCTTTTTCAGCCTGTCGGCCTGAAGTTTCAAAAGCCGGTTCTGTTCCCGCAGCGTCTCGGTCTGCTCATGTACTTTGGCCTCCAGATCTCTCTGATACTGGAACAGACTGACCACGTTCTTTACTCTCTTTTTCACCAGCGCATTGTCAAAGGGCTTGCGGATAAAATCGGAAATATGATAGTCAAAGCATTTCCTCTCAGCCTTGACGGAAGTTTCGCCGCTGATGATGAGCACCGGAATCTTTTCGATCCAGTGTTTCTCCTGCATCACATCCAGCACCGCAAAGCCGTCCACCTCGGGCATCATGAGATCCAGCAGCACCACCGCCAGCTCTCCCTGCATCTTCTCGATCATCTCCAAGGCTACTCGCCCGTCCTCCGCTGTCTCTACCTGATATTCCCCTCCCAGGATCTCCGTCAGGATATCCCGGTTAATCTCCATATCGTCTACTACCAATACCGTATTTTGCATACTGTTTTTAAACCCTTTCCAACCTTTTATCAATGTTTCCGGCAGCAGAACCCCTCTGTTAGGTTTCCCCGTCCTGCAGCTGCCGGATTGCCGCCAGCGTCATGTCATAGTCCGCCTGTACGGCCGCCATCATGGGTTCCACTCTGTCGGTACACTTGCCGCCCCGTAGCTCCTCGCAAAGTTCGGAGCTGGACGCCCCCAGTTTCTTAATGCCCAGATTCGCGCACACCCCCTTTAAGTTGTGCGCCATGCGAAAGGCCGTCTCATAATCCTGTGCCTTAAGAGAGCTCTGCAATTCCCCCATATCCTTGGCATCGGCAAATTTATACAGGAACTTCTTGACAAGCTTTTCATTCATCAGACGTCCCAGCACATCCTCGTAGTCCGCCCCCATCATTTCATAACATTCTTTTGTTGTCATGCGCTAACCCCTCCTGTCCCAGGCGGTATTAAAGTCAGCCGCCGCTCATATTTTACAATATCCTGTGGGAAATGTCCATATTCTTTTTTCACAAAACGGGAATTTGGAGCGAATTGTACTCCTTTTCACAACATAACCGGCACGGGATGCTCCAGACGAATAACCGTTCTTGTCCGAACCCGTTTTCGCCCGATGGGAAACGTAGCGGACATGAAGTATCTACATTTACCTTCTTGGCATGACATAGAGTAGGTAGTACAGAGGACAAATCAGATGGCTCATTATTGCATCTCTTTGCGATACCTTCCCGGTGGCATTCCAAAGGCACGCTTAAAATTGCGCAAAAAGGAGGAATAGTCCGAGAATCCCGCGTTCTGCCACACCTGAGTCATGTTAACGCCCTGCAACAGTTCCTCGCTGGCCCGGATCAGCCGCTTGTTCAGCACAAAATTGTGCACCGTCACTCCCGTCTGTTCTTTGAATTTGCGCAGGAAGTGATATTTGCTCATATGCACCTGCCTGGCCAGGTCTTCCACGTATATTCCTTCGCCGATATGTCTCTCGATATAATCTGCCACCTGGGCCGCCATGGGATGAAACACCGTGTCTTCCCTGGAAAATCCGTATTCCCGGCGGCTGCACAGCATATTTAGGTAGACGAAAAACAAGGTCAGATAGCCCCGGTCCAGCACCCGTTTGGCCTGGGGCGAGGACACGTCCGGCAGCTCCGCCATGACCAATTTCAGAAGATATCCCCGCAGCATCTCCTCATAATAGATAGGGAAATGATAGGCGCAGGAACTCTGCCCCCTAAAACAGGCGCTTAAGTCCATCTCCTCCCCGGACAGGCTCTGCAACATCTCTCTGGTCACCCACAGGATAACGCGTTTGGATGTGTCGTGCTTTTTCTCGATAAAGTGATACTTGTGCATCACATTGCAGTCGATCAGCAGCAGATCGCCCTTTTTCATATGATAGGTCTGGTCTTCCAGCATGGAAGAGTACTCCCCCTCCAGCACATAGATGATCTCATAAAAACTGTGATAATGGAAAGCTATGGCGCCCAGAGGGGCACCCTGTTTCTCATAGATTTCGTAGCCTTCATGTATCATGTACTGCCGTTCGTCTGTGGCTTCCAGCCGGTGCAGTTTCGTCTCGCTCATACTGCCTGTTCACATCCTCTCAGGTCCGCGACCTTTTTTATTGTTTTTTCATATAATAGTATGATATTCCCCTGGGTGGGGACAAACTATATGAAATGAGTATTCACAAAACAGTATAGAGCAATTTTTACAATTTTTCAAGCAATATATGGTGTTTTATTGCATTTTTATTTGCATTATAATGAAATTAACTTAATAAAGGAAATCATCACTAAAAACTAACAGGAGGGATATTTTTATGCAGATGACATTACGCTGGTACGGCAGCAAGTACGACACGGTAACTTTAAAGCAGATCCGTCAGATTCCGGGCGTGACCGGGGTGATCTCCACCCTGTACGGCACGGCCCCCGGCGAGGTCTGGGAGACGGAGGATATCCTGGCTCTGAAAAAAGAGATCGAGGACGCGGGCCTTGCGCTGGCAGGCATCGAGAGCGTAAATATCCACGATGCCATCAAGGTGGGCACACCGGACAGGGATCGGTATATCGACAACTATATCACCACGCTGGAGCGTCTTGGGCAGGCAGGCATCCATATGGTCTGTTACAATTTCATGCCGGTGTTCGACTGGACCCGCACCGAGCTGGCCCGGATGCGGCCCGACGGTTCCACGGTGCTGGCCTACACCCAGGAGGCTGTGGACGCTCTCGATCCGGAGAAAATGTTTGAGTCCATAGCGGGAGATACCAACGGCAGCGTTATGCCCGGCTGGGAGCCGGAGCGCATGGCCCATATCAAGGATCTGTTCGAGATGTATAAGGATGTGGACGATGAAAAGCTCTTTGCCAATCTGAAATATTTTCTGGAGCGCATCATGCCCACCTGTGATAAATATGATATCAATATGGCCATTCACCCGGATGACCCCGCATGGAGCGTGTTTGGTCTGCCCCGCATCATCATCAACAAGGCCAACATCCTCCGGATGATGCAGATGGTGGACAACCCGCACAACGGTGTGACCTTCTGCTCCGGCTCTTACGGCACCAATCTGGAGAACGATCTGCCGGATATGATCCGCTCCCTGAAAGGCCGCATCCATTTTGCGCACGTGCGGAACCTGAAGTTCAACTCTCCCACGGATTTTGAGGAATCCGCCCACTTGTCCAGCGACGGCACCTTCGATATGTACGAGATCATGCGGGCGCTGTACGATATCGGCTTTACCGGACCCATCCGCCCCGACCACGGACGCATGATCTGGGACGAGGTGGCTATGCCCGGCTATGGACTGTACGACAGGGCGCTGGGCGCTACCTATCTAAACGGCCTGTGGGAAGCCATTGAAAAACAGCATAAAAACGTATAGCAGGAATCATGTGGGACTCTAAAACAGCATGATTCCGGAAAGTGCCCTGCTCCATGGCTGAGCGTCAGTACGGTCAGGCATGGAGCATCCGGTATTGGGTACTTGCAGGAATCATGCGGAACTCTAAAACAGCATGATTCCGGAAAGTGCCCTGCTCCATGGCTGAGCGTCAGTACGGTCAGGCATGGAGCATCCGGTATTGGGTACTTGCAGGAATCATGCGGAACTCTAATTAGGAGGTATATCATATCATGGAACTGACAAGAAAAAGCATACAGGAGCAACGGGAGTCCTTTTTACATGCGGGCTACCGTCTCCCGGAATTTGACTATGAGAAAGTAAAGGCTGCCACAGATGCGGCCCCCACCTGGATTCATTTCGGTGCGGGCAATATCTTCCGGGCATTTCAGTGCAATGTGTTGCAGAATCTGTTAAACACAGGGGCGGCGGACACCGGGCTGATCGCCGTGGAGGGATTCGACTATGAGATCGTTGAAAAGATGTACTGGCCCCATGATAATCTGTCCATCCTTGCCACTCTTAAAGCCGATAATACCGTTGAAAAGACCATCGTGGGCAGCATCACAGAATCCCTGGTGCTGGACAGCGCAAATCAGGCTCAATATGACCGCTTAAAACAGATCTTCGCCTCGCCCTCTCTGCAGATGGCCAGCTTTACCATCACGGAGAAGGGCTATGCCCTTACGGACGCCAAGGGCAATGTGCTGCCCGCCATCGCGGCGGACTATAAAATTGGTCCCGGGACCCATGGAGCCTCCGCGCCGGACAGCTATCTGGGCAAGGTGGTATCTCTGCTCTATCATCGCTATATCAGCGGTAAACAGCCCCTCGCCATGGTCAGCATGGACAACTGTTCCCACAATGGGGACAAGCTGGCCGCCGCCGTCTGGGCTTTCGCGGATGCCTGGTGTGAAAACGGACTGGCGGAGGCAGGATTTGCCGCCTATGTGCGGGACCCCAAAACCGTGTCCTACCCTTGGTCCATGATCGACAAGATCACTCCCAGACCGGACTCCAAAGTGGAAGAACTGCTCAGCCGGGACAGCATAGAGGGGCTGGACGCCGCCATCACCTCCAAAAACACCTATGTTGCTCCCTTTGTCAACGCGGAGGAATGTGAATATCTGGTGATAGAAGACCATTTTCCCAACGGGCGGCCCGCGCTGGAAAAGGGCGGCGTGATCTTCACGGACAGGGAAACCGTGGACAAAGTGGAAAAGATGAAAGTCTGCACCTGCTTAAACCCGCTGCACACCACCCTTGCCATCTACGGCTGCCTGCTGGGCTACACGCTGGTGTCCGAGGAAATGAAGAACCCGCTGCTGAAACGTTTTGTGGAGATCATCGGATACCGGGAAGGGCTGCCCGTGGTGGTAGATCCCGGGATATTAGACCCAAAAGAGTTTATCGACGCCGTGGTCAACATCCGGATTCCCAATCCCTTTATGCCTGACGCCCCTCAGCGTATCGCCACCGACACCTCTCAGAAACTGGCCATCCGTTTCGGGGAGACGGTCAAGGCCTATATAAAGCGCCCCGACCTGGATGTGGCGGATTTAAAGCTGATCCCGCTGGTTTACGCCGGATGGCTGCGCTATCTGATGGCGGTGGACGATGCGGGCAACGCCTTTACCCCCAGCAGCGATCCTTTGCTGGATGCCGCCTCCGCCTATGTGGCGGGCTATGAGCTGAGCGGCGCTCCCAAGGATCTCTCCCGCTTAGATCCCCTGCTGTCCAACGAAAAGATCTTCGGCGTGGACCTGTGCGCTATCTCCATGGCAGACACCGTCAAAGATTATTTTGCCCAGCTCTCCGCAGGCGTGGGCGCGGTGCAGGCGACTCTTGAAAAATATGTTAAGTAAACAGACTTTATGGAGGTATTCTTTATGGGTAAAACTTTTGCAGAAATGGAAGATATGTACAGAGAGGTTGTTAAAAGATTTCAAATGATTGAGTTACGGGAGTGGAAGGCAGAAGGTGCTATGATTGAGCTGATAAAGCAGGTCGGCGAATTGGCAAAACAAGTTATGATCAAAGAAAGATATTATGCTCTAGAAGGGGAAGTGCCCAATGTTGACGAGCGTGTGGGCAATGAGATGGCGGATGTAATTGCACAAATTATGAGATTAGCTGATTACTACAAAATTGATTTAGAAAAAGCTTTCATTGAGGCAAGAGAAGATGAAGATAGATACTTAAAATCAAGAGGTGTCTAAATCCTATTTTACAAAGCTGCCAGGTGAATGATTATTTGCAGGAATAGGCATTGTACTTCAAGTTTATGCACTAGCAACACTTTTCCAAAAGGGTGTAGACAGAAAATCTCTTTGTTACAGAAATGAACAGGGCCGTCGCAAATGCGGCGGCTCATTCATTTTTACGGGGCATCCTTCCGTGTGGTCAAACCCCCATTCTCTTTTGCGCTGTCAAAGCGACGGAAATCGTTCCCGCCACAGCGGTCTTCAGCGATACTCCTCCTATTTCCCCGAATCCTTAGGAGCGAAAAACATAACGGCGATGGCTCCGGGACCCACATGGGTGCCGATGGTGCCACCCACGGAAGTGCTGTCTAAATGAGTTACATGCCCTTCCCACAGAGCCTTGCTGTCCGCCACATATTTTTGCAGCAGATGATCGTCCAGACCGGAATAACCCAGATAATAGGGCATGTCAAAATCCACTCCCCCGGCTTTCTCGATCTCCTGCACCAGCAGATTGTTGCCGTTCTTGGAACCACGGGCCTTGCCTACCATAACCACCTCGCCGTCCACCACGGATATTACCGGTTTGATGGACAGCATACCCCCCACCATGGCTACGGACTTGGATATCCTGCCGCCCTTTTTCAGATATTCCAGCGTATCCAGCAGAGCCAACAGCCGGATTCTGTCCTTCGCCAGCTCCAGCTCTTCCACGATCTTTTCAGCCTCCCAGCCCTGGTCTTTCAGCCGCAGGGCATAGTCCACCAGACATCTCTCCCCCAGCGTGGCGTTAAGGCTGTCTATCACAAATACCTGACCCTCATAGTCCTGCGCCGCTACCCGTGCACTTTGGCAAGTGCCGGAGAGCTTGGAAGATATATTGATGACGATCACCTGCTCTCCCGCCTCAACTGCCCGCTCATAGACTTCCTCAAACTCATAGGGAGGAATCTGGCTGGTCTTGGGCAAATCCTCTGACTCGATCAACAGCTCGTAAAACTGCCTGTGAGAAAGATTTACCCCGTCCAAATATTCCTTTTCTCCAAAATACACATGCATCGGCAGAACCGTGACATCCTCCCGGTAGTTCTGGGGAATATCCGATGCCGAATCCGTTACGATACGTATACTCATACTCATGCTCCTTTATTCTGACAGACACTTTTTGTTTCATTGTCTATACTGCCCAATCTACAGCCGTGTTATCTGTCTATTCCTTTTGAATTTCAAATAGTTTGATATTCAAATTATACTAAGCATAGCATACGCGGATGGAGATGTCAAGTTATACACTCTGAGTTTTCTCCTCCTTTGACCTCGTATTTTTTTGCAGACGGATCTTTCTCTGTGCTCCGCGCAGATTCCAAACGGATGGTTTCCGAAGACCCGTTACGTCTTAATTTCCCGAACTCTTGTAAAACCGGATGCTGTATCTCCAAAACCCATAAGCCGCCAGATACAAGCATACGCCTATGACGGGGGTAAGGTACATATAAACCGCCGGATAACCGGCCATATCTTCCTTGCGCAGCAGATATTGGGCCGGGAAATAGTTGATGAAGGCAAACGGGACCACATAGATCATACAGAACTGGATGGCCTTGTGAAAGATACTGACAGGATATCCCGCAAACTTCCGCATATTCCAGTAGAGAAGATCCTTTAGGCTTTTTGTTTCCAACAGATAGATATTCAGAGATGCCAGGAGCAGGAAGATCGCCCCCTGGATCAGTACGCCGCCTATGACTGCCGCAATATAATAGATTACGGTGCGGAGATTCCAGACGATCCCCACGTTTCCCGCCGATATCACAAACAGCACGATTCCCAAACCGCCGTGTCCGATAGCCGCAAACCAGTCCGCATTGGAAAAAATAATCTGAAACAAAAGTCCCCGGGGTCTTAAAATAAAACGGTCAAAGCCGCCGTTACGGACAGTTTTCCCAAAGTCCCGCAGTCCGGTAAAAAAGACGATGAGGATTCCGTAAGTCAAAAACAGGAGACTGAACAAAAACAACAGTTCCTGAATGTCCCAGCCATTTAGGGTATCAAATTTCAGCAGGGTAAAATATATTACGAAGATTCCGGTTGCCTCTCTGAGAAAGACGGTAAGCGAGCGGAGAATCGCGTCCACCTTGTACTGAAACCAGGATTTCATAATGGTTCTGGTGTAAACACCCACCATATATACCGTATCGTTTTTCATATTCTGTCAGCCCCCCTGTACAACAAGCTTTTTCTGTCCCTTTTTCCAGAGCAGCAGCCCAACGGAAAACAGAATGACGATCCACAAAGTCTGGATCAAAAACCCGCGCAGTATTTCCATAAGGGACAGCTGGCCCAGATAAATCTGTACCGGCGTGAAATAGATGGAGGAAAAAGGCGTAAAACGGATAATCTCCTGCATCCAGTCCGGCATGAACCAAAGCGGTATCATAGCGCCGGACAGCACATTGACAAACACATCTTTGATCGTCATGACGCTCCACACATTGATCAGCCAAAAAGAGAGCATCTGCGCCGCAAAACTGATCGTCCATAAAACGCCGTAGCCGAGAAGAGCGCTGAGTAAAAACAAAAACACCATGGAAAGCTCTGCCGGCGCAGCAATTCTAATGAAAACCACGGAGACCGCCACCGCCGGGATAAAATGAAACAGCAACTGGAACAGGGCATTCCCCAGATTGTCTGCCAGCATTCTCCCGTGGATGTTCACCGGCAACAGTAATTCCGTGGCAATGCTGCCGTTTTGAATGCGGTCCGGAAGATAGTAATCGTTCACATAAAATACGGCCCCCAGCCCCAGTGACAGAATAAAGTTCGTGGCAACCATTGTGATGGTAATCCCATCCACCTCGGCTCTGCCGCCATAGAGGGCCTGGTAAATCTCCCAGAATATAAAAATGCGAAGAATCGTATTTAAGATTCCCATAAAGTGATCAAAACGGTAGGCGCTCCGCCCCAGAAAACTTTTTCGGGCAAAGGCAAAATAGGGAGAAAACTTTGTCATTGGTCCACCTCCCCGTTATATATCTTTCGGATAAGCCCTTCTATTTCGGGTTCCGAAACAGTGAGATCTCGAATCGCGTATTGGGCTAACAGAGAACCCATCAAAGAGTCGATCTGCACCTCCCTGCTCTCGAACAAAAAACGCTTTTTCCGACCGCCCGGGGCGTCAAGCTCTTTGATTTCCACATGTTCTATTGGCGCTACCGCACAGTCCCCGGCAAATTCCACATCCACCTGTCTCGTGGTTCCATAGGCTTTGCGAATGCCGGAAAGCAACCCGTCATACACTTTACAGCCCTTATCTATTATGATCAGCCGTTTACAGGTTTTCTCGATATCCTGCATATCATGGGTGGTAAAGAGCATGGTAACCCGGTCTTTTGCATTCAGTTCGCAGAGGAAATTCCGGATCGTTTCCTTTCCTACCACATCCACGCCTATGGTAGGTTCATCAAAAAAGACAATCCGGGGAGAATGCAGGAGCGCCGCTACAATGTCCGCCCGCATCCGCTGTCCAAGGGATAGCTGACGCACCGGCTGGTTGATAAAACCGGACATATCCAGCATCTCCACAAAACGGTTTAGGTTGTTACGGTAAACCTCCTCCGGTATACGATAGATCGCTTTTAAAAGCTCAAAGCTGTCGATTACCGGCAGATCCCATTGGAGTTGGGATTTCTGACCGAATACGACGCCGATGTTCCCCACATATTCCCTGCGCTGTCTGTACGGGATATACCCGTCCACCCGCACATTTCCGCTGTCCGGATACAGGATGCCGGACAGCATCTTGATTGTAGTGGATTTTCCCGCGCCGTTGGGACCGATAAAGCCAACCATCTCTCCCTGCTCAATGGAAAAGCTGATATTATTTACTGCCTGTTTTTTTTCATATCTGGGAACCACCAGGTTGGCCAGCATGCCCGGGATACCCGCCGAACGTTTGCTTACCCGGAACGCTTTGCTCACCTCGTTTACTTCAATCAAGCTCATGTTTATCCCCTCCCTGTTTTCGTTCTGTATCTGCCCGCCCCGGACCGATACTGTTTAAATTCTGTACCCGCCTTGCCAGGACTGATAGCGTCTTATATTCTGTACCGCCTTGCCAGGACTGATAGCGTTTTATATTCTGTACCGCCTTACCAGGACTGATAGCGTTTTTTCTATACCCGCCTTGCCAGGACGAATAGCGTTTTATATTCTGTACCCGCCTGGACCAATACTGTATTATTTATACAAACCGGATTGCCTCGCACAAACAATTTACTTATGTTGATTCCCGCGAATCGCATCCGAAAGACCTGATTTACGCATAGTAACCGCCGTAATCGTGGTCTGCGCCAAAATATGGCCAAGCAGTTCCGCGGAGGTGACATAATTGGAGTTATAGGTCAGTTTCAGTTTATTTTGCCTCAGCACATAATGCGCTATAGGAAGATCCTCCAGATCCGGCAGTCTCCCCGAAAAGCTTATTTCCATCTCCTCCGTGGGCGCAAAGCGCTTTAATAACAGCTCTTTGTCCCCGTAATAGCACAGGTTTCCGTGGTCTAACAGCAAGATCCTGTCACAGAGTGCAGATATTTCCTCCATATTGTGGGAACTTATCACAAGAGTAGCTCCCTCTGCCTGCCGTTTTAGCAGGAGTTCCCGCAGACAGTCTTTGGCTGTCTGATCCAAACCCTCGGCCGCTTCATCCAACAGCAATAGCTTGGGGCGTGTCAGAAGAAGAGCGCCCAGCTCCGCCCGACGCCTCTGCCCGAGAGATAGCTGTTTCACCGGTTCTCCTGCAAAAGGACCAAAGCCCAGCCTTTCCGCCAACGCAGCATATTCTCTGTCAAAAACATCATCCCTTATCCGATGGATGATCTTTATATCCTTGAAATTACTTTCCACGGTGTCAGTTTCCTGAAAAAAAGGGATATCGGCAAAGAAAGCGCCTGCCATACTTCCTATTTTCCGCCGGTTCTTCTCAGGGATAAGTCTCATGGTGTGAACACATCCCGCAGTGGGTCGCAGCAGACCGCAGACCAACTTTAAAAAAGTAGTTTTACCACAGCCGGAAGGACCGATCAGACCCACCGCGGCCCCCTGCGGAATATGAACGCTTACGTCAGACAATATGAACTTACTGACATGCTCAAAAAAAATCATAGACTTTTCCTCATTTACAAAATACCCCCTGCATTTGAAAAATGCAAGGGGATGGGACAAACAGTACCTATTGTGGGATAAACACTCGGGAGCAGAAG
This sequence comes from uncultured Acetatifactor sp., assembly GCA_910577235.1. Taxonomy (GTDB): domain Bacteria; phylum Bacillota; class Clostridia; order Lachnospirales; family Lachnospiraceae; genus Acetatifactor. The sequence continues at coordinate 88,849 of CAJTMX010000009.1, forward strand.
AAACCTTCTTTCTCATAGAAGTCACAGATACCGTCATAGGCGGCAACGATATCTCTGATCTGCCCGATGCCGATTCCGTGCTGCTCTCTGTCTTCCTTTGTGGAATGTAACGCAGGGTTTTCCGCCAATACGGATTTACCGATCCTGTTCTTGACACTGATCGCGTCATATCCCCGTTCTTGGAATATATGAAGCAACAGTTCCCCCTCAGGTTCGTCTTTGCTTGCTTCGATGGAGTTATCCAAGAGATTGGTCAGCAGCGCGGAAAAGTCTATGCTGCGCATTCTGGAGAAAGAAAGCGTTTCAATCTCCGCCCTCACCGCTATTTTATAACTTCTGGCAAGTTCCAGTTTTTCATTCAAGATATGATTTAACAGGGAATTTCCGGTTTCTACATAGCTGTGCATGGTGTTTAGTTTATCCAATATCTCTGAGGTATATATTTTCGCGGCCTCATAATCGCCGCTGTTTAGATAGGAGGCCAGCACCATAAGATGATTTTTCATATCATGCTTTAATTGGCGTGCTCCTTGATGCAGGGAACGTATATCGCTTTCCTGTTTTCGGGAGTATGCCACCTCTTCCCTTTGCATGGCGAGCTGATACTCCAATTCTGATTTCTGCGCCAGAAGACTCAGATAGTTTTCCTCCTGCACGGCCAGTTCCTTTTGTATTTGACGGTATTTTTTCATGTTCTCATATACCTCAACAGTTGTTCTTTTGCCGTTTTTGCATAGTTTTGCCCGATGGGAAGTACCGTGCCGTCGGAGAGTTCCGCCCCCTCCGCGCCCAGGAGTCTGACCGCCGCCTGGTTGACCAAAAATCCCTTGTGAATGCGAATAAAACCGCAGGCCGATAATGCGTTTTCCACAGCGGCGATCGTGCTGCGAAATCGATATTGTCCTGTTGCTGCATATAGTTTCAGGTAGTTGCCGTCAGCCTCAAAGTATAAAATATCTGATTGGAAAAGACATACCCGTTTTCCCTCAGCCCGAAAGTAAAAATGCTTTTCCCGATATTCCAGTTCCTGTATACAGTCCGTCAACGCAGTACTGATCTCCTTATCCAAACGGCTTTTGCGGAGAAAAGCAAAGGGATGATACTGAAGACTGTCGTACACCAGCTCGTCGTGGCTGGTCACAAACAAAAGGAGCGGGCGTCTTGCTCCTGGCCCCGGCGCAAGGTTTTCGGCTATCTCCAATCCGGTTATGTCCGGCATATCAATGTCAAGCAGCAGGATATCGCAAGGCTCTGTCCCCAGACAGCGGGATAATTCCCGGCCGGAAGAAAAAACCCGAGCATCACTGCCCGGAAGACATTCCGTAACCTTTTTAGCGATATCGTGCAGCATCTGTGGTTCATCGTCACATATGTATATCCGCATACACATTCCCAGCCACCATATCTTTCCTTTTTTAAATTCATCTGTTTCTTATATTTTTATAGATACAGCAATCTTATAACACGGTCCCGCAACCCCAATATATATTTCTTCTGCCCGGCAAAAACGCCACAACATCTGTCGAAAAATGTACCCACAAATCATATACAAGGAAAAAATATGGGGTATAATAAGGACATCTTATTTCTTTTATCCGGACTAGAGCACATGGAAAAGAGCTGCATTTTCCGGACTATATGTTACATATTAAATTATTTGCCTGCCATTTGCAATGTATATTTATTCTCTCGTTTTCAGGCGTTTTTAGGGATACACTATTCCTAAAAGGGAGAACTTTATGTGACTGATACATCATGTTATTTTTCCGGATCGATAGCCTAAAGTTCTATTGCCCCTTGAATATAACTGTAAACCACGCACCGCCCCATACGCTATGCCGCTATCAACGCATGGCGTGACAAGCCTTACGAACAATGCCCCGTTACAATCTGCGGTCAGGCAATTATCCTAAAGCTTTACGGACAAGGTAGTGCGGCTTATTAAGAATGAAAAAGACAGTGCAACCGATTAAATTGACATTTCCAAAGGAGAGAGTCAATACTTTTAAATATTTGTAACAAGATTTATTAAGATATATGTTGTTGTGCAATTTTGGAAAATATGTTAAATTTATAGTTGAAAAACGCATGTGCAGAAAGGAAGTCCAAACATTGAGCATTGTACAGTGGCATGACCGTTTCAATATCGGTGTAGAGAATGTTGACCGACAGCATCGCCGGCTCTTTTCCATTATCGACAAGCTGCTCGACCTCAACGAAGACGAATCCAAGCAGCAACACGCATGCCGGGAAGGCGTAAAATATTTTAAGAGCTATACTCTGAAACATTTTGCAGACGAAGAGGACTACATGCAGTCCATCGGCTACGAGGGGTATGCCATGCACAAACGCCTGCACGATAATATGCGTGACAATACTCTGCCCGCTCTGGAACGGGAACTGGAAGAGGAGAACTATTCCAGAGAGTCGGTTCACCATTTTCTCGGAATCTGCGTGGGCTGGCTGAACGGCCACATTATGATAGAGGACCGGGCCATCGCCGGCAAAACCTCCAATAAATGGGTGCACAGCAAATCAGATGATGAGTTAAAATCTCTGGAAAAAGCTGTATCTCAGGCCCTTCTGTATCTATACCGGGTACGGGCGGAGCTGGTAAGCCAGCATTACAGCGGAGAAGATTTCTCCGCCGGCACAGCACTCTGTTATCGTTTGAGTTACCGTAATCAGGACGGTAAGCCGCTGCAGATCTTTTTACTATATGAGGAAAAAATGATCCTCCGAGTACTTAGCGGTATGCTGGGCAAACAGGTCAACCGTATCGACAAAACGGTGGTCTATGCCATCAAATCCATCTCCCAAAAGTTTATGGACTGCATAAGCAGCCACTTTGTGCTGCCTGACAAATACCAGCTGCAAAAGGTGGACATGCTCACCTTTGAACAGCTGGTAAGAAACTTTGATAAGGAATATCCCCCCTACAGTCTGTTGTTCAACATAGAGCAAAAGGGCTATTTCGGATTTTGTATAAAATAAGGCTTACACCCCTACCTTTTTACAGATATCCTGTAGGCAGCATCTGTCACAATAGGGTTTAGTCCGGGCAGTACATATTTCCCTCCCATGGTATACCAGCCTGTGACAGAAATCGCTTCCCTCCTCGGGCGGTACGATCTTCCACAGTTCCTTTTCCACCTTGGCGGGTTCTTTGATACCGTCCACCAGCCCCATGCGGTTCACCAGACGGATGCAGTGAGTATCCGTGACGATGGCTGGCTTGCCAAATACATCCCCCATTATCAAATTGGCGCTCTTTCTGCCCACACCCGGAAGTGCCAGCAGCTTGTCAAAATCATCTGGCACTTTACCGCTGTATTCGTCCCGCAGCATTTTCATGCAAGCGCTGATATCCCTGGCCTTGCTGTTGCCCAGGCCACAGGGATGCACGATCTTCTCGATCTCCTCCACGGGGGCCTGGGCCAATGCCTCCACATCCGGGAATTTTTCATACAGTTTTTCCACCACCACATTGACTCTGGCGTCCGTACACTGTGCCGCCAGCCGTACGCTGACCAGCAGTTTCCATGCTTGATCGTAATCCAGAGAGCACTCTGCCTGAGGATACTCTTCCTTCAGTCTTTCAATGATCCTCAACGCCCGTTGCTTTTTTGTCATATGGTACCTCCCTTTGCAGGCTCCTTAGAATGTTTATTGCTGACTGTCTTTCAGCCGTTGCAGTTCTTCCGACAGTTTTTTGATTTCAGCCTGATACTGTGTATTTCGCTTTTCCAACCGGAGTATTTCCCCCTCCAGTTGGTTCTTCTCTCCCTCCAGCTGGTTTACCTCTCCCTCCAGCTGGTTCTTCTCTCCCTCCAGCTGGTTCTTCACTTCCTCCAGCTGGTTCTTCTCTCCCTCCAGTTGGTTCTTCACTTCCTCCAGGTGTTTTATTTCATCATCCATTTCATCGATCATATACTTTACCGTGTTTTGATCCATTATCCGCAGTTCTTCCGAAAAGAATCCCATTGCATTCACCATGTCCTTGTACATGCTATACAGCGTCTCATACATTGCAATAAACTGAGGAAACGCCTTGAACAGTTCCGCCAGACGCTGCGGGTTGTCCTCTCCCAGAAATGTCAGCCATGCCTCCAACAGCGTCTTGATAGGTTTATTTTGCATGGTTTCTCTGAAAATGTCAAGGGGAACCAAGACACATCTCTGCAATAAATCCATATCCAGCCCGGTGTCAAACACATGTCTGGCCCGATGCAGGTATGTATCCGGCATAGTCCGTAAAACTTTCGGGCATGTCTCATAAAGAACGATCAGATATACTTTTTTGATGTCTCCGTATGAGAATCCCTTCTTTTTCCTGGCCCGAATCCTCTTGTACTGCCGCAGCATCATATCAGACAGATAACAGGAGCAGCGCGGGCCCGTAAACCTATAGCCAATCTTCTGTACCTCTATATTGGCTATGGAACCGTCCTCAAGTTCCACTACAATATCTGTCACCAACAATGTGTTCTCATCTTCCAGACGCACGCTGTCATTGGGTAAAACCTTTAGAATCCTCACTTTTTCTCCAATGACTACCTCCAGAAAAGACTCAAGCCTAGATGGGTCATACTCGGGATTCATCACTTCCTTAAAATATGCGTCATACAGAATATTGAAACCTTTTTTGCCGGTACATCTGTCCAGATATTCCTGTCGTTGTTCCCCGCTCCATGTTTCAAATATTTCACTTAGATCCTCCCTTTCTTCGATCCTGCCCAACAGTTCCTGTTCTGATGGCAGATGCTTGAAAATACTGCGCAGTGTCTGCTCTCTCATTTAATTTCTCCTCCTTCTCAGCGTCCCGCTTTTTGAGGACACCATCATGCGGCGCAATTCTCTTTGCCTTTTATCACCAAAAACAAAAAAGAGAAAACATAGATTCCGCACCTTCAAATGCGAATCTACTGTTTTCTCTATCCGTTGTAACATCATTATATATCTTTATATAAAATGTGTCAATCCTGATTTAGTCTTCTTTTCCGGTTCCTTCTTTTCCGGTTCCTTCTTTTCCGGTTTTACAAGTATGTTATAGCAGCCGGTATTGGCAGCACAGGGAAGATCATCTATTTTCCTCCGGCAAGTTCATAATAAAATATGTATTGCTGCAGGACTCCCTGACAGCCCTGATAGTGTTCCGAGGGAAAGCCCTGCCTATAGTGGTTCTCCATGGCCTGCCGGATATGGGTATCCACCGGAAATGCCTCCAAGTGGTGCAGGGCAAACAGGCAGATGCAATCTGCCACTTTCTCTCCCACGCCGTACAGTTTCAGCAACTCCTCCCTGGCCTCTGAATAGGGAAGACGCCGGATATTCTCCAGATCGCATTGACCGTCCGCAATGTTTCTGGCTGCTCGTACCACATATTTACTGCGATAGCCCAGATTGCAGGCCATCAGAGCATCCTCCTCCAGAGCCGCCAACGTCTGGGGAGTGGGAAAGGCATAGTATTCCTCCCCTTGAGAACCTACCAGTTTTTCCCCATAGCTGCCGCAGATATTCTCAATGCATTTGCGAATCCGCAGAATATTGTTCTGCTGGGAGATCAGAAAGGAAACGATCATCTCCCACAGGTCCTGACGCAGTATTCTGATGCCGCTGCCAAATTCAGCCGCCTCATTTAGATAGCAATCCTCCGGGATAATCTTTCCCATATAAAAGCCATAATCCGCCTGCAAGTCAAAATATGCCTCCCAATAGTTCTCAAACTCCGACCGCTCGCAATAGAAGACCGTTCTCCCATCCCTCTGTTCAACTTGCAGATAATGTCTGTCCGCAATCAGGCTATATCTGCCCGTTTCTGTGGGATACATGCGGAAACATTGTCCGGACTTACATATCTGCTCCAGACTAAAATTATTTATTACACGCTCTATCATACGTAAGACTCCTATCCTTGCGTCAGCAGTTTCCATAGTTCCCTGCTGCGTCTGCGCTTGCCTATGGGACACTTTCATTGCACGGCTCTCGCATCCGCGCCGCCATGTTGGTACCAATCTTCTCCTATGGGATGCTTTCATTGCACAGCTCTCGCATATGCGCGCCGCGTTGGCATCAATCTTCGCCCATAAAACGCATTCATTGGAACGATCCTTGCAGAACTACTCCTCCACCAGCTGCAGATCATAGAGCTTTTTATACAATCCGTTCTGAGCCAGCAGCTCCTGATGGCTGCCAGATTCCCGGATGCGCCCGTGGTGCAGCACGATGATCTTATCCGCATGCTGAATCGTGGAGAGACGGTGGGCCACCATGATCGTGGTCCGATCTTTCATCAGTACCGACAGGGCCTGGGTGATCAGGCTCTCCGTCTCCGTGTCTATATTGGCGGTGGCCTCATCCAGCACCAAAATCTTCGGCTCGTAGGCCAGAGTCCGGGCAAAGGATATGAGCTGCCGCTGCCCTGCGGACAAGGTGCTGCCCCGCTCCGTCACCGGCGCGTCATAGGTCCCGGACATCTTCTCGATAAAAGTATCCGCATGGACGGTCCTGGCCGCCCGGATCACATCTTCCCGGCTGATGGACTCATTGTCCAGAGAGATATTGCCCTTGATATCCCCTGTAAAGAGAAACACATCCTGCTGTACCTGACCTATGGCCCTGCGCAGCACGGCCTTATCGATCTGCCGGATATCCACGCCGTCGATCAGTATCTCACCTTTTTGTATATCAAAATACCGTCCGATCAAATTCAGGATGGATGTCTTGCCCGCCCCTGTGGCACCCACAAAGGCTACCTTCTCCCCGGGACGGATCACAAAATTTACATCCTTTAATATATAGTCTTCCTTTTCATAGGCGAACCACACATGCTTAAATTCGATGCGGCCCTGGATATTCACTTCCATGGGCTGGGGAGGATTCACGATCTGCGGCTCCTCATCCAGAATGGAGAATATCTTCTCCGCCGAGGCCAAAGAAGACTGTAGCGTACCAAACTGTTCCGCCAGCTCCTGAATCGGCTCAAAGAAAGAGCTGATATAGGTGATGAACACGAACAGCGTGCCCAGAGACAGCGTACCGCCCAACACCGAATAACTGCCGGTCCCTATTACGATCACCATGGCGATGATGGACAGAAAATAGATACTGGGCCGGAAGATCGCAAAGGTCATTACTTCCCGCCAGTTGGCGCGAAACAGCTCTCTGGATTTATTCTCAAATTCCCCATACTTTTCTTTTTCCCGCACAAACACCTGGATCAGCCGCATGCCGGAAATATGCTCGGACAAAAAAGTATTCAGCTCCGTGATCTTGTTGCGGGTAATCTGGTAAGCCTTACGGGAATAAAACCGGAATACAAAGGTGAGTACACCCACCACCGGCAGCAGCGCAAAAGACACCAGGGCCATCCGCACACTGATGGACAGCATCACCAGCGCATAGCCCAGGATCTTCACCACATTTTTAAAGAGACGCACCAGGATCGTGGTAAACAGCTCATTTACCGCCTCGGTATCGTTGCTGACTCTTGTCACCAGCTTGCCCACGGGTGTGGTGTTAAAAAAGCTCAGAGACAGGCTGTGAATATGGGAAAATACCTGCTCTCTCATGCGGAAGATAATGTTTTGTCCCATCTTTTGCAGCATCCAGGTATCCACGGTGTTCAGCACAAACCCCAGCGCCATCATCAGCAGATACAGTCCCGCCGCCAATAAAATCCCGGTGAAATCATAATGGCGCAGAGCTTTCAACTGCTCTCTGTCAAGACAACTGGCCCCCGCATCCACATAGGACTCGATCAATTCCGGGCTGCCCTCGGTCAATGCCTGGCTCTCGGCGGCGGTAAGCCCCTCTGCCATATAGTATTTATCCTTATAGAGAAAAAGCTGGTAATACATATAGACGCTGGAGTCCTGTAGCGTTCGCATTTCCTCACTGTCCCAAACCAGCCAGATATCCCCATAGGGAACCGCTCCCTCGGTTTCCTGTGTCGTTTTCAGAAAAGGCTTATAATATCCGTTTATATGGTCGTCTATGGCATCCCCTATGATGATCGGACGGTACAGCTCCACCACGATAATGAACAGCACCAGAATTGTAGCTGCTGTCATCGTCCATTTGTGAGGCTTAAGATATGTCAATAATCTGCGCATATTACTCGGCCCCCTTTCCCGCGGTCTGAACACGCTCCTCAGCCTGCACATGTCCCTCAGCCTGCACATACTCCCCGGCCTGACCGCCAGCATTCTGAGGAAGCTCGTCCCCATACTCTCTGTGCAGCGCCGCTCGCTGCTCACCCATGGCGGCCTCCAGCTGCTGTTTTTCAAACATTTCGTAATAGATTCCCTTTTGTTCCATGAGCCGGGCATGATTACCCACCTCTGCTGCCCGGCCCTCCTCCAGAACCAGAATCACATCCGCATGCTGGATCGTGGAGATCCTATGGGCAATGAGGATGGTAGTCTTGCCACGGCGATTCTCATGAAGGTTGCGCAGCAGCTGTTCCTCCGTGTCCGTATCAACAGCGGACAGAGCGTCATCCAATATCAGTATGGGAGCGTCCTTCATCAGCGCTCTGGCTATGGAACTGCGCTGTTTCTGACCGCCGGAGAGCGTGACGCCCCGCTCTCCCACCACCGTATCGTATCCTTCCGGAAATTCCATGATGCTGTCATGGATGCAGGCCGCTGTGGTGGCCGCCACAATCCGCTCCATATCCTGTCCTTCCACTCCAAAGGCAATGTTCGCTTTCAGTGTGTCGGAAAACAGGAAATTATCCTGAGGCACATATGCGATCTGTCTCCGCAGAGACGACAGGGGGATGGTATTGATATCCCTGCCGTCCAGCAGGATCATGCCCCGCTCCGTGTTGTACAGATGCAGCATGAGATTCACCAGCGTTGATTTGCCGCTGCCGGTGCGCCCGATGACGGCCAGCGTTGTCCCTGCCGGAACCTCCAGGCAGATATCCTGGAGATCAGGAGCCGGCGCCCCTTTGTGGGTATAGGTCAAATGGGAGAATGTAATCTGGCCGGTCAGCGGAATCTCCTGCTCCCGCCAAGTCTCCGATGCTCTCTCCGAACGAAAAAGATCCGGCATATCCTGCACACCCGGCTCCTGCTCCATGACGGCCTGCACGCGCTTGATGGACGCCCCGCCTTGAGCAAAGGTATTGATGGCGTCTCCGCAGGCCAGCATGGGCCATACCAGCATGTTTACATACTGATGAAACGCCACGAAACGGCCCAGCGTTATCTCTCCCACGATGGCCAGATATCCGCCATAGATCAGCGTCACCAGACTGCTGATGCCGATAAACACCTCCAGCAGCGGCATGACCACCGCCTGCAGGCGCACCAGATTCAAGTTTTTCTCCCGGGTTCTCTCATTTGCTTTCGTAAAAGTCCTGAGCTGCGCCTGCTCCCTGACAAAAGCCTTGATAACCCGGATGCCCGAGAAACTTTCCTGCACATAGTCTGTCAGATCCGACACCGCTTCCTGACGCTCCATATATCTGGCATGGATGATCTTGCCATAATAGATCGTGCCTCCGCAGATCACCACCATGGGAATCAACGCCAACAGCGTCAGCTTTACATTGACATACACCATCATCTGTCCGATGACCATGACCGTCATCACCGTGGCATCAAAAGCAGAGATAACCGCCATACCGATGGCCATGCGGATCGCGTTTAAATCGCTGGTAAAACGGGTCATCAGGTCGCCGGTCTTATTCTCATTGAAATAGTCCACGCTCATTTTTTCCAGATGAGCAAACATATCATCCCGCAGCTCTTTCTCTATTTTTCTGGCAGACCCGAACAGAAAATATCTCCAGAGAAAACGTCCCAGCGCCAGTGTCAGCCCCAGCATCAACAGCCCCAGCAAACAGGTCTTTACCCCCGTCCAGTCCAGAGTATGATCTGTAAGACCATCCGTGATAGTGCCTGTGATCCTGGGAATATACAAATTGGCAAAGTCCACCACAAACAACGTGATAATGCCTGCCACATAATGCCATTTATGCCTTTTGATATACTGCATGATAAAGCGTAATTGTTCCATGATTCTTTTCCTTTGCCTGGCTTGCGCCATGATTATCTATCTTGAGCCACGAAATAAATCATATCATAAATATAAATTTAATTCTACTGAAATGAGAACTTTTTGCGCAGATTACTTTTTGAGTATAGAGACGCGGATCAAAAAAGAAGACGGCCCAAAACGCAGCCGTCTCCTGTTCTGTTAACGCCAATATACTATTTTCACTACTTTGCCAGCAACAGCATGATGTCGTTGCTTCTGGCGATAAACTTGGTCATTGCCTCCGGCGCCAGCGGCGCATGCTGGATCTTAGCCAGATCATACAGCTGTTCGCAGATCATCTCCACATTCTCGCCGTCCTGATGCTCTACCACATACTGGACCAGCGGATGATTTACATTCAGTACCAGAGTCTCTCCCTCCGCGCCGAAACCGCCCATATCCATGCCGTTCATGGAATACATCCTCATCATGTCCTGCATCCGTCTGCTCTCCTCGGACAGCGTAATCACGGAGGATATTTTTTTATTCTTCAATTTTTCTACCTTGACGGTGATCTTGTCATTCTTTAGGGCCTTCTTCATAATGGCGGCTATTGCCTCAGCCTGCTCCTCCATCTCCTTTTCGGCTTTCTTGGAAGTCTTGGCTTTCATTGTGTCTGTCAGATCCGCATCGATGCGCAGGAACTTGACACCCTCGTTCTTGGACTCCAGCTGGGAGATGAAGGGCTGATCGATATTGTGGGTCAGGATCACAGCGTCCATCTTGGCGGCCTTGAACATATTGATATACTGGCTCTGCTGCTGTTCGTCCGTCACATAGTAGATAATCTTTTCCTTCTTCTCTTCCTCCTCGGATTCTTCCTGAGTATCCTCGCCTTCGCTCTGTCCTTCCGCAGGCTCCTCCGATACAATCTCGGCCTCTACTTTTTGTCCGTTCTCGTCCACTGCGCCGCCGCTCTGAACTGTCTCGCCATTCTCATCTGCAGCATCGCCGCCCTGAACTGCCCCGCCATTCTCATCTGCTGCGCCGCCGCTCTGCGCCTCACGGTTTTCATCCGCAGCACCGCCGGACTTCTCCGCCGAATCGGCCTCCGGTGTCTCCTCATCCGTGGGTTTCACCTCCAGACACTCCGGCAGAGTCAGATACTTGCCCTCCAGATTCTTGAAAAGGATATAATCGTTCATCTTTTCGCAGAACTTGTCATCCTTCAGGCAGCCGAACTTGATAAAGGGACTGATATCATCCCAGTATTTGTCGTACTCCTCCTTTTCGGTTTTGCACATACCGGAGAGTTTGTCCGCCACTTTTTTGCTGATAAACTCGGAGATCTTCTTTACAAATCCATCGTTCTGCAGCGCGCTTCTGGATACGTTCAGAGGCAGATCGGGACAGTCGATAACGCCTTTAAGCAACATGAGGAATTCCGGTATTACCTCCTTGATATTGTCCGCGATAAACACCTGATTATTATACAGTTTAATGGTTCCCTCGATAGATTCATACTCCATATTGATCTTGGGGAAGTACAGGATACCCTTTAAATTGAAAGGATAGTCCATATTAAGGTGTACCCAGAACAAAGGCTCCTTGTAGTCCTGAAATACCTTGCGGTAGAATGCCAGATATTCCTCTTTTGTACAGTCGTTGGGATGCTTTGTCCACAGTGGCGCAGTCTCGTTGACCAGTTCGGGACGCTTTCTGATCTTCAGCTTTTCCTCCTCGGGCTGCGCCTCCTCCTCACCCTCTTGGGGCTCCTTGACCTCCGGGTGAATCTCTTCGATCACCACGTCGTCCTCCAGCTTTTCATCCGCCTTGATGATCTGTGTCTCCTGGCTATTCGCCTTGGAAAGGTAAATCTCGGTGGGCATAAAGGAGCAGTATTTTTTCAAAACCTCACGGGCCTTATACTCGTTGCAAAACTCCAGACAGCCGTCGTTTAAGAACAGGGTGATCGTAGTTCCCACTTCCTGCCTGTCCCCATCCTCCATGGAAAATTCCGTGCCGCCGTCACATTCCCAATGCACCGCGGTGGCGCCCTCCTGATAGGAAAGGGTATCGATATGCACCTCATCGGCCACCATGAACGCAGAGTAAAAACCCAAACCGAAATGCCCGATGATCTGGTCCGCATTGCTCTTATCCTTATACTTCTCGATAAAGTCGGTGGCTCCGGAGAAAGCGATCTGATTGATATACTCCTCCACCTCATCCGCGGTCATACCCAATCCGTTATCGGTAAAGGTCAATGTCTTGTTCTCGGGATCGACTACCACATCCATCCTGGCCCTATAGTCGTCCGGCAGAGCGTACTCCCCCATCATATCCAGTTTCTTTAGCTTGGTGATGGCGTCACATCCATTGGAGATCAGCTCCCTGTAAAAAATGTCGTGGTCATTGTACAACCACTTTTTGATGATCGGAAAAATGTTTTCGCTGTTGATTGACAAACTGCCGCTTTTCGCTGCCATACTTACCACATCCTTTTCTTATTCTTTATTTTCTCTTTTCCTTTGCAGAGAAACGCTTTCCCTGCCGCTAATGATAAGTGTAAATCTCCGTCCCGAAAATGTCAATACAAAATTAGCACTCATTTGGTCTGAGTGCTAACAGCGCATAAAAAAACGCCGCATTTACGGCATTTTTTCACACTTGCTATAATTCTAAAATTTTCATTAACTGTTATTTTGTCTCTCAAATCGTAGGTATGTCTCAAGAAAGTCATCCGTTTTGACTTCCTCGTCATGAATCAGCGCAATCTGCTGCCACAGCTGCTCATTCATATTGCGCGCCAAAGTATCCACAAACGCCTCATACTCCTGTCCGAATGCCTCGCCCCTTCTCTCCTCCACGATCTTCTCTTTATTGGCGTCCGTCTCCTCCCGGTCAAATGTGCTGACGCAGCGTATCAGGTGATAGCCGCCATCCAGTTCCACCACCTCGCTGATCTCACCGCTGCCCAGCCTGAAAGCAACCTCCTCCAGCGTGGCGTCGATCTCACCCTTGCGAAAAGAATACCGCAGGTTCTGGTCATCACTGTATTTTGCCGCAAGCTCTGCAAAATCTTCCTCTCCGCTTACCGCCAGTTCCCGCAGCCCCGCGATCTGCTCATAGCATTCCTTCTTCATGCTATCCGGGTAGTCGATGCGTTTGCCGGTACCGTCCGTGGTATAGGTGCGGATAAGAATATGCTCAATAGTGATTGTGCGAGCTTCGTCGTCACTGATCTCCGGATTGATTCCCTCTATGATCTGGTTGTATACCTTCTCCGCCATGGCATACTCCGTATACATCTGCAGAATAGTCTCCCGATCTACCCCTATGACCTGACGCTCATGCTCCGTGAGAGAAGCAAAATAGGTGTCCGCCGCGGCAGTCACCTGCTGCAGCTCCTCCTCATCCAGCTCCATCTCTCTCTCCTTCGCCATCAGGCACATGGTCTTGATCTGGGCCAGCTTTGCCAACACGGTGTCCTTTACGTTGTCCTCCAGGGTCATACCGCCGAGCTCCACATTCCAGATCTCTTCCCCATATACGTTCTCATACTGATTCTGTGTATTCACCAGATATACCATAAACTCCGGCAGAGCGCAGGAGCTGCGGCCGATGCGGAACACTTCGTCCTTGCCAAGGCCTGTAGTAAAGACCACTCGGGAGTACTCTCCCTCCCTGCCACAGGCGCACAGAGAGACTGCCGCCAGTATCATAGCCAACAGTATCCCTGCCAATCTGCCGTAACGCACACGCCTTTTCTGTACAGTCATTTTTGCCAATTTCCTCATTCTCTCTAAAAAAACGTCCGATCCGAAAGGCTCTCCTCACAGATCGGACGCACTATAACCACATTATTTACCGGATTACATGAATCCATCCCTCTGGAGCCTGAATGCGCCCCATCTGAATGCCGGTCAGCGTGTCATACAACTTTTGTGTGACAGGGCCCATCTCGTTCATACCGCTGGGCATACAGATCTCTCTGCCGTGATCCACGATCTTACCCACAGGAGAAATCACCGCCGCCGTACCGCACAGACCGCATTCCGCAAAATCCTGTACCTCTTCCAGCAATACCTCCCGCTCCTCCACCTCGAGACCCAGATACTCTTTGGCCACATGCACCAGTGAACGGCGGGTGATGGAGGGAAGTATACTATTTGACTTGGGCGTAACCACCTTATTATCCCTGGTCACAAACAGGAAGTTAGCGCCTCCCGTCTCCTCTACCTTGGTATGGGTCCCGGGATCAAGATACATATTCTCGTCATATCCCTCATGGTGAGCGGACACAATGGCATGCAGACTCATAGCATAGTTCAGTCCCGCTTTGATATGTCCCGTACCGTTGGGCGCTGCCCGGTCAAAATCGCTGACACGGATGGTCAACGGCTTAACACCGCCTTTAAAGTAAGGGCCCACAGGGGTACAGAAAAGTCTGAACTGGTAATCCTCCGCAGGTTTCACACCGATAACCGAATTCACACCGAACATATAAGGCCGCAGATACAGAGTAGCCCCACTGCCATAGGGAGGCACATAGGCCTCGTTGGCGGCCACCACCCGGGTCACGGCGTCGATAAATCTCTCTTTGGGAAATACCGGCATCTCCAGCCTGGCTGCCGAATCCATCATTCTCTCCGCATTCAGGTCGGGACGGAACGTTACGATATGTCCGTCCTCCGTGGTGTATGCCTTAAGTCCTTCAAAGATCGTCTGGGCATACTGCAATACGCCTGCGCATTCATTCAGCACGATATTGGCGTCCTGCGTCAACGCGCCCTCATCCCACGCTCCTTTGGTAAAGTTGGATACATATCTGTAATCTGTCTGCACATATCCAAAGCCTAAATTGCTCCAGTCAATGTTTTTCTTCTCCATCTCAAACCCTCATCCTTTCTTATCTAAAGCTCTGCAGCGCAACGCCTCGCACAAATCTTTTTTGTATATTATAAACCTTTCCCCTTGAATGTCAACACGAAAAAGGATTACTTTTACAAGCTACTTTTGCGCAACCAGAAGAAAGCGATGAATCCTCCCCTCTATTACACCCTTCTGCTCCAGCAGTTCCTGGGCGCGGTACAGATTGTCCAGATAGCCTCTTACGGAAAACCCCGGAAATTCCCACTCAATGATCCGGGCAAACCAGACTAAAGCTCCCACATCCCAAAACTTTATAGGTCTAAACGCCTCCTCCGCTTTCAGGATGGAAAAGCCTCTGTCCTGAAAAGTCGTTCGGGCAATATCCAGATACTGCCCAGGAAACGGAAAGGGTAGCTCGTCTGACAGCAGTAACCCAACCAGTTCCCTGTCGTTTTCGGTCCCCACCTGCTCAGTGATGAATACTCCGCCCGTTTTCATCACCCGCCATATTTCGTCCGGATTCCAGTCTCCATGACGGTTTATGACCACATCAAAGCTCCCGTCTCCAAAAGGCAGCGAACTGTTTCCGTCCGCCCTCTTAAAATCAACTCCAAGCGGCAACAGTTTCTTCCCGCACAACTCCACATTTGGGGGATAGTTCTCGGTAGCGGCCAGATTCTCACAGGGATGCCCGAGAGACAAAAGGAATTCCCCTCCTCCGGTATCAATGTCCAGCATCTTTACATCCGGCCTCAGATAGTTCCTGACAATCTCTTCATAGCTCCAGGGCAGATCCTGCTCCTCCTGATATCTTCCGCTTATATGAGAAAAATCCCACCCATGGATATGGGCCGCCTCCTCTTCCTGTAACCATTGCTTCAAAAGCTTTTCTCTCTCCATAACATAACTACTCCTTATCGTATTTAATACAATAAATATTATTGGTTTACATTTCATACGAGTCGGCACAGCTACCTGATAACACAATAAATTAATTAACCTCGATGCAACCTGCTATCAGGATTTATAGCTGCACCGAGTAGTTATCTCGAACAATCACCATGGTTTCATCCTCCATTTCAAGTTTCGTGACTTTATACCTGACACACTCAGATCACACATGTCTGACCGTGCCATTCCTTCCACAAGTTTCAGCCAACTGTGCGGAATCCTCATTTCTTGCGTTCATACTTAATAAACTGATAAGCTATATCAAAATAAGTCTGCTCTTCGCTGTCTGCCGTGATCTCCCATTGGGGGTCTTGGTCTAAATCAGGAAAGTACGCATCCGCCTCATAAGCATGATCTATTTTGGTCACATGGGCCACATCACAGTAGGGCAGCAACTGGCGGTATACGCTGTCACCGCCGATGACATAGATGTCCTCCCCGTTATAAGCTTTTAACTGCTCCAGCAATTCGTCCACCGAATGGACGATAACAGCGTCTTTCACCCCATACTCAGAGTCATGGGTCAAAATGATGTTGGTACGGTTTTTAAGGGGCATACCCTGCGGGAAAGTCTCCAGCGTCTTACGGCCCAGCACCACTACCTTTTCGGTAGTCTCCTCCCGAAAATGCTTATGGTCGTTGGGTATCCGGATCAGCAGATCTCCTCTGTTGCCGATAGCCCAGTTTTTATCAACAGCTACGATTATATTCATTGGCTTACTCTCTCCTTAAATGGCAATGGGTATGTCTTTGATCTGTTCACCGGTCACATAATTCTCCACCCTTACGTCTTCCCGGGTAAACCTGTAAAAATCACGCACCTCGGGATTGAGCCAGAAAGTGGGCGCCTCATGGGGCTGTCTGGCGATCAGTTCCCGGATGATCGGCACATGGCGGTCATAAATATGGGCGTCAGCGATCACATGTACCAGCTCTCCCACCTGCATATCACATACCTGCGCCAGCATATGCACCAGCACCGCGTACTGCACCACATTCCAGTTATTTGCTGCCAGCACATCCTGAGAACGTTGATTTAAAATGGCATTCAGCGTCAGTTTTTGCTGCCCCGGTCTCTGGGTCACATTGAACGTCATGCTGTAAGCGCAGGGGTACAGGCGCATCTCATGAAGATCCTGATGCACATAGATATTAGTCATGATACGACGGCTGAAAGGATTGTGTTTCAGGTCGTAGATCACTCTGTCCACCTGGTCCATCATACCTTCCCGATACTGATGCTTTACACCCATTTGATAGCCGTACGCCTTGCCTATGGAACCGTCCTCGTCTGCCCATTCATCCCATATATGACTGTGCAGATCATGGATATTGTTGGATTTCTGCTGCCATATCCACAGTACTTCGTCGGTGGCGCTCTTTAGAGCAGTCCGGCGCAGAGTCATGATCGGAAATTCTCTGGACAGATCATAACGGTTCACCACTCCGAATTTCTTAACAGTATAAGCGGGAGTGCCGTCCTCCCAGTGGGGACGAACTTTTTCCCCTTCCGTGCTGGTACCGTTTTCCAGAATATCCCTGCACATGTGAATAAATATATTGTCCGCTACGCTCATTCCATCAACCCTCTATTTTTCTATTTTGTCACACAGCGAGTTGATCTGGTCCGCAAGCTTTGCCAAGTCTTTGTTGGTCCAGCCGTCGCACTTGGCGATCATCGCCGCCAGACGCTGTCCTGCAGACACCAGACGGGCGTATACGCCAGTCGCCACTGTGGTTCTCTTCTTGACGGGAACAGGCTCCGCCTCGTAGGTAAACTTGTTGGCTATCAGATCGAATTCCGTTCCGCTGTAAGGCGCATAGGCCCTCTGTCCGTGTTCTATTTTCAGACATTCCGTGAAATTCATGCACACGCTGTCCTCACCGTGTACCACAAAAATCTTTTTAGGCTTTTCCTCAAAGGTATTCACCCACTCCAGCAGTCCGTCCTTATCGGCGTGACCGCTCATGCCCGCCAGCTTTTTGATGGAGGCCCGCACCTCGATAGGTTCCCCAAAGAGCTTTACTTCCTTTGCTCCCTCCACAATGGCCCGCCCCAGAGTTCCCACAGCCTGATATCCCACAAAAAGGATCGTGGACTCCGGACGCCACAGATTATGTTTCAGATGATGGCGGACGCGGCCCGCCTCGCACATGCCAGAGGCTGAGATGATCACTTTGGGGGTTGTATCAAAATTGATGGCGATGGATTCCTGGCTGGTTATGGACAGGCGCAGCCCGGCAAAGGATATGGGATTGATACCCTCACGCACGTATTCCAGAGCCTCGCCGTCAAAGCATTCCATACGGTTTTCCTGGAAAATATTCGTAGCCTCCACGGCCAGAGGACTGTCTACATAAACCGGGAAATCCTCATGTCCCTTAACCAGACGTCCCACTTTGACCTTGCGGAGAAAATACAGCATCTCCTGGGTACGGCCCACCGCAAAGGAGGGAATTACCACGTTGCCTCCCCGGTCAAAGGTTTCCTGCAGAATCTGAGCCAGCGCCGCAACATAATCCGGCCGGTCCTTGTCATGGTATCTGTCTCCGTAAGTGGACTCCATAATGACATAGTCCGCCTCACGCGTAGGCTGGGGGTCCCTGAGCAGAGGAAGATCCTTATTGCCGATATCTCCCGAAAATACCAGCTTGCGCGTGGTTCCGCTCTCCGTCAGCCACACTTCCACACTGGCCGAACCCAGCAGATGGCCGATATCTGTAAAACGGATCTTAATATTTTCCGTGACATGAATTTCCTCATTATAGCCGCAGGCAACGATCCGCTTGATACAGCCCTCCGCGTCCTCCATGGTGTAAAGCGGCTCCATGGCGGGCTGGGATGCGCTTCTCTTGGCCTTTCTGTTTTTCCACTCCGCCTCGGCCATCTGAATATGCGCGCAGTCGCGCAGCATGATGCTGCACAGATCGGCAGTGGCATGGGTCATATAGATCTGGCCCCTAAAACCCTTGGCATACAATAAGGGCAGCAAACCCGAGTGGTCAATGTGGGCATGGGTCAGAAACACATAGTCGACCAGCGCCTCGTCCACGGGCAGAGGCATATTCTCAAATACATTGACCCCCTGTTCCATACCGTAATCCACCAGGATATGCTTGCCTCCCACTTCCAGATAGTGGCAGCTGCCAGTCACTTCATGGTCCGCACCAATAAACATCAGTTTCATAGTCCCATCCTCCTGTCGTATTTAATTTACTGCCAATTCACGTTTTACTCATTGCACCGTGTTCCCGTGCGCTTTGCGCACTCTCTTCTCAGAAGAGTTAAACGCAGGGCGTTTTACTCATTGTACCATATTTCTCCTTTGATCACAAATGATATTTCACACAGTTTCGAGAAAGACCAGTTTCTTGCGAAAGTTGATGAAAGATGCGTGGGATGTGAAATTTGCCTATAGTACCCAGGCCCGCCGCCCGGGCGATATGTTTTGGGGAGATGACACTACGCCATCTCCCCGTTTTTTCATTCCATATGTTTTTATTTGTTGGAACAGGTACTGCCATGATGTCCGGTTTCGGCGTGATGTCTTTTGCGCTGCCTTTCCGGCGGAGACATTGGCCTGTAGGTCGTACCTTAATCCTGTGCGCTTTAGCGCACCCTCTGCTCAGTAGAGTTAAATGCTATGTACTCTTTGTTCCACACGGGCCAGGGGGCGCGCAACAAGAAAGAACTAAATTTCCTCCAATATCTTTATCAGCGCGTCGTGAGCCAGAGTGAATGCCTCTTCGCCGGACAGTTTCTTTCCGATCTGCCCGCCCTGCTCCAGTGAAGAGAATCCGGTAAAGTCGGAAAGATGAGGTTCCAGAGAGAGATATCCCTTATAACCTGCCGCCTTGAGCAGTCCCAGAATCTCTTTTACATTGCCGTCCCCGTATCCTGCGGGAACCACGCTGCCGTCCTTTAAAAGGGCGTCCTTAACATGAATATAGACGATATAGGGTTTCAGCATCTCATAGGCCTCCAGCGTATCCTGCCCCACCTGTACGAAATTGGCAAAGTCAAACACCGCCTTGAAATGCTCCCCGGCAAACTGCTTAAGGATATCCAGACAGCCCTCCGCCGTATCTCCGTAAATGCCTTTTTCATTCTCATGGAGCAGGACAATACCGTTAGCGGCGGCATACTCCACAAACTGTCCCAGCTGATCCATCACTTTTCCCCGGTACTCCTTAAAGGATTCCTGCTCTCCGGGGCCGTAAAAACTGAACATACGTATATTGGGGGTATCCATGATATGAGCCAGCTCCACCGTGTGCTTAAACAACTCCATATGAGGCGCGAAATCCTCCTTGATCCCGATCTTACCTATGGGAGAACCCACAGCGGAGAGAGCATAACCTTTGTCATCAAGCCTTCTTTTGATCTCTCTGGCCTGGTCCGCCGAATACTCCACAAAATTCCTGCCGTCCACTCCGCGCATCTCAATATGATTCATATGTAATTTTTCAAGCACCTGCATCTGTGTGTCCAAAGACGCTGCAATCTCGTCCGCAAAACCTGTCAAAACAATATTCTCAAACATTTTTCTCTCCTTCTCTCAAACCAGAATCTGTCCGGCCCCTGCTTATCCGGCATCCATGTTGCACTTTTTACAACCCTTTGCGCGTTTCAGCACGCATACCAATCAATGTTTCCGCTCCCAGATCTCAATAGGTTCCAGCAGTGTCAAATACTATACCGCTGCCTGTTTTCTTCCGGGAACATGCCCGTTTTTTATTCAGCTCCTGCAAAAAAAGTTCCTCGTCGAAAGGTATCTCCACCATTTGATCCAGCCAGCTGGACAGGTGCATGGCGTTGGAGAGGGTCAATCCCCTGATTCCTTCCGTACCCTCCGCAACCAGAGGAGTGCCGTGGAGTATCCGGCCCGCAAACGCTTTCAGCACGCCTACATGCTGCTCATTCTCACCGTCTGTCTCCACTTCTTCCATTGCGCAGTGAGG
This sequence comes from uncultured Acetatifactor sp., assembly GCA_910577235.1. Classification (GTDB taxonomy): domain Bacteria; phylum Bacillota; class Clostridia; order Lachnospirales; family Lachnospiraceae; genus Acetatifactor. Next base: position 109,627 of record CAJTMX010000009.1, read on the forward strand.
CTGGGCAAAACCTTCTTTGGATGTTTTGCAGAAAACCCGCTCATTTTCATCCAGACGGTACAGAAGGAGTTTTCCTCCTTCGCAGACCAGCTTACCCATCTCCAGCGTGATCTCCAACCTGTTGGTGCCGGGGGTATCCGCAGTGGTGGTGACAAAGACTCCTGTAGCGCCATTTTCATATTCCAGATAGGCCGTCACATCGTCTTCCACTTCGATATCATGCCATTTTGCCTCATGGCAGAAAGCCCGCACCCGCACCGGCATACCGCAGAGCCACTGGATCAGATCCAACTGATGGGGGCACTGGTTCAGCAGCACACCGCCGCCCTCCCCGTCCCAGGTGGCCTTCCAGTCCGCCGCATCATAATAGCTCTGGGTCCGATACCAGTCCGTGATGATCCAGTTAACGCGCTTGAGCTGTCCCAGCTCCCCGCTGGAGATCATCTCATGCATTTTGCGGTAGACACAGTTCGTCCTCTGATTCAGCATAATGGCAAATACTTTGTCCGATCTCTCCGCCGCCTCATTCATCTCCCGCACCTGTTTGGTATATACTCCGGCCGGTTTCTCAGTGATAACATGCAGCCCCCGCTCCAGAGCGTAGATCGCCAGCTCAGGATGCTGGTAATGGGGGGTGACGATCAACACGGCGTCGCAGGTTCCGCTGTCGATCAGTTCCTTCCCATCGCCAAAGATGGCCACATCCGCCGGCAGCTCCTTCTTTGCCCACTGCCGCCGGGCCTCTTTGATATCGGCCACCGCGGTCAGTTTCATCTCCGGCACCTTGCCCTCCACAATGCTCCTGGCATGACCGCTCCCCATACCCCCGATCCCGATGATTCCCAATCTTACCTGTTCCATATTCCCTCCTACTAAAGTTCGTCAGAACTTCCGTTACGCATATCCCCTGAAACGCACCCCTGGAAACAATATACGCCCGTTTCGGAACCCGTATACTGTTCAATGCGCCATCCAAAAATATGCTGATTCCGCACATCGTAACTCAGTTTTCCGCAGTTACAAATCCGCTATTGCGTTTTACATTATTTAAAGTATAGCTTTTGATATACAGAAAATATATATATATTATTTACCTGTTTATGACAAAAACAGACCTTTTTCGCTGGCGGAGATTCCAGAGATTGCTACAATAGTTTTATCTGGCATAGAGACTTCCCGCAAAAGTCCGGTGTATATACCAGATGCAATAAACGCTCTGACCCTGCTGTATGGCGAAGAGACTTCGGACAGCGTCCGCGCCAGCACTTCCCGGCAGGCAGGGAAATCTCCCGGCGCATGTCGAACCGGAAATACTCCCCACAATCCTGTTACGGATCTTCCGGCAATTTGAGCTGCCGCAGTTTTTCTTCCATGGCGAAAAAACGGCCTCCCGGCTGCTGTTCCTTCCACTCCTCCAGGCTTTGACGGGTATGGCTCTCCACCTCCCGGCGCAGCTCCTGGGCGGACATGCGGCCCGCCCCCTGCCCCCAGATGATCACTTGTTCCAGAGCGTCCGAAGTAGCCACCGTCACATGATATTTTTTTCCGATCTGATGGACGGTCTTTTCAATGTATTGATCTGCCGTCTCAGCCTCTTTGGTGTAGACCACATGGATATTGTGGTATTTCTGCACGGTTCCCGGATTCCCCCTGACCTTGTAAGCATCGTACACCAATATCAGGGTATCCCGTAGATAGCCCTGATAGTTGCAGAGGATATCCATCAGTTTCGTCCTGGCCCCCTCCACATTGTCCCGGGCCATCTCCCGCAGTTCGTCCCACGCGAAAATAATGTTATAGCCGTCCACCAGCAAAAACCTTTCCCGATGCTGCCGGGGCGTACCCTTATACACAGGCTCTTTGACCGGAACCGTAAACTCGCTTTTCTGTGAAGAAACCGTTTTTCCCGCTGTGGCAGCATTTCTGTTCCACGGGTTTTTGTCCAGCGCTCTGGTGCCGTAGGTACGCAGATAGATCTCTTCGATCTCTTCCTGGCTGATAAAACGGTCATTGCTCCCCACAGGAGCGGTTCTCCGCCCATCTGTCCTATATCCTGTATCCCCCGGAATACCGGAATCCCCCTCTTCTTCCGCCGCCCCGAAAATCTCAGGCAACAGCCTTCGCAGCTTGTCCCCCGTATCCACATGGGCATACTCGTCCACCTGCTGCCAGGGCACCACAACCCCCGCCCCATGGGCGCAAAACACGGAATCCGCAGGATTGTCAAGGTCATGCTCCGGTTCATAGCCGCAGCTTTCAATAACCTCCTGCTCATTGTGACAGGGCGCATAACCATGGAAACGACAGGACAACCTGCCTCTTCCTCTGGTGTAGGCATTTACCTCCATCTGATAGCCGTTCAATGTGGCCGCCGGGGCCGTTCCCCGGAGAACGCTGCGCTCCCCGAATGTCTCCGGAGGCTCAAAACTTCCGCTCTTTTTCTGTATATCACTCATCGCCCGGCCCAAGTTCTCTGTGGGCAGCTCCAGCGTATAGGCATATACCGGCTCCAACAGACGGCTCCGCGCTTTCATCAGCCCCTGCCGCAGGGCACGGTAAGTAGCCTGCCGGAAATCGCCGCCCTCCGTATGTTTCACATGGGCTTTTCCGGCAATGAGGGTGACACGCATATCCGTTATGACCGAATTGGTCAACACCCCGGTATGCTGCTTTTCTTCCAGATGGGTGAGTATCAGACGCTGCCAGTTTTTGTCCAGTTCGTCCTCACTGCAATCCGTCCGCAGTACCAGGCCGCTGCCCGGCTCCCCCGGTTCCAGCAGCAGATGCACCTCCGCATAGTGGCGCAGCGGCTCAAAATGTCCTACGCCCTCCACCGGGCCTGTTATGGTCTCCCGATAAACGATACTGCCCTGCCCAAAGGACACCGACACCCCAAAGCGCCGGGCGATCAGTTCCTGTAGAATCTCGATCTGCACCTGTCCCATGACCTGCGCATGGATCTCCCCTTTCCCGGCAGTACCGCCTCCCTGCCATATAATATGCAGCTCCGGTATCTCCTCCTCCAGCCGATACATGTTTTTTAACATCTTATGGGGGTCACAGTCCTCCGGCAGTTCCACCCGGTAACTGAGAACGGGTACCAGACTGGGCTTTTCGCTGTCGGCCTGGGCACCCAGTCCCTGCCCGCTGTATGTCTTTTCAAGACCAGTGACGGCACATACGCATCCCGCCGGAGCTTCATCCGCCAGCCGGTATCCCGCTCCGGAATAAATCCTGATCTGATCGATCTTCTCTCCGTTTATCAATCCCTTTACTTTCAGACTTCCTCCGGTCACTTTCAGATTGGTAAGGCGGTTCCCGCTTTCATCCCGCTCAATCTTGTATACTATGGCCGCCTGCCCCTGTCCGTAGGTTGGCTCATAGGTATAATGGGCGATCCCCTGTAATAATTCCTCCACACCCCAGAGCTTTAGCGCTGAACCGAAATAACAGGGAAAGATCTGTCGCCTGCGGACAGCCTCTCTGATCTGCGAAACAGTCAGCCGATCATGGGTCAGATAATAGTCCATCAGCTCTTCGCTGCACAGCGATACCCGCTCCAGCCACTGTTCCCGCGCCTTGGGCCCTTCTTCTTCGGATTGGCAAAGCTTTGGCGGGGAAACCGGAACGGAGTGTCCTTCGCTCTCCACACCCAAAAACATATCAGCATCGCTAAAATCAATACAGTTCTCGTCCAGCCGCTCCTGTAACTGTTTTAATAACACCTGTGACTGTGTGCCGGGCTGGTCCATTTTATTGATGAACAGATAGGTGGGGACCCCATAGCGTTTCAGTAGTTTCCACAAAGTCTCCACATGTCCCTGTATGCCGTCCGCGCCGCTGATCACCAGGACCGCCGCGTCCAGCACCTGTAGCGTCCGCTCGGTCTCAGCGGAAAAATCCACATGTCCCGGCGTATCCAACAGTGTAATACCCCTTTGGTGACCGCTGCAGTCAACACTGATCTGCGCCTGTTTTGAGAAGATGGTAATACCTCTGGCTTTCTCCAGAGCATGTGTATCCAAAAAGGCATCCCCATGATCCACCCTCCCCAGTCTCCGGATTCCTCCGGTCAGATACAGTATCCCTTCCGCCAGCGTGGTCTTGCCCGCATCCACATGGGCCAGAACTCCCACCACCAGCTTTGTGCGCCCTTTATCGTCCATATCCGCAACCGCTCCCTGATTTCCTGACATTCTTGTACCGATTCTCTCTGCTCATTGTACAGGAAAAAGAGCTATATGTACAGCAAAAAAGCATATCTCAAAGACTCCGGCGCATTGCCCCGGTTTGTTTCTTTAGTCCGGCTGCCACCGGTTTTTGCAGGAAACTTTCATCGCTCTGCCGCCGCAGCCGCGCGTGAACGGCCAGTGACACCGCAAAACTGACGATCAGAAACGCATAAAAGCTTATTCCTCTGGATACCAGCATAGCGGGTGTGACCATCTCCGCCCCAAACACTGTAACAAAAGCCGACACAAAACCGCCCTCCGCCGGCCCCACCGCGCCGGGCAGAGGCAGATTGCTGACCGCCAGAGTAAGCAGAGCCTGAAGTCCCACGATCTGAATCCAGCTGTGCCCCTGCAGCCCGAAGGCGTGGTACACCATCCAGGGAACCGAAAACAGCATTCCCAGCTGGATCACACACAGAGCCAATACTCTGAGTGCCATTCCCGGGTTTCCCTTGATACAGGCCGCTCCGGCCGCGTACTCCGCCATCTGCTGCTCCAGCTTTTTCCGGGCAGAGGCCGGACTGCGCAGAATATGTAATTTTTCCAGCAGTTTTAATACGCCCCGGCAGATGCGCCGGAACAGTCCGGGCATAAACATCACCATGCACATCCCTGCCGTAAGCAGCACCATCATGCAGGAGCCATAGAGCAGGAGCAAAGCCATTCCCCCGCGAAATTCCTGATGTACGGGAAAAAACAGCCATATGCTCCCGCCCCACAGCAGAGTCGCCATCTGATAGCACACGGCGATCAGCATCATATTCAACGCTCCATGGGCTGCCGGAATACGGTCACGGCTCATACAATAAATCTGCGCCGGCTGTCCCCCGGTGGCGGAAGGTGTGATGGAGCTCACATAAAAGCCCACAAAGGAGTATTCCAGGCAGCGTCGGTAGGGCGCACCATGCCCCAATGTGCCCAGTATCTGCCGGGTGCATAGAGCCTCGCAGCCCACATATCCCAGCATCAGACCCAATCCTCCCATGATATAGGGGATTTTTACCTGCCTTAAACTTTCCCACAGCAGCCCTATGGACTGTTCCCGAAACAGTATTCCTCCTGTGACGGCCATCAGCGCCGCCAGAAATATCCATCCCAGAAATCTTTTCTTTCCCTGCATAAAATTCACCTCTCAAACCACGGGCAAACCGCATATCCAAACCGATGCTCCACATCGTATATCATGCGTTATTTAACCGAGACAGCAAGTCTGTACCCGCTACCGCCTTCATCATGCGGTCAAAATTCCCTGCCTGTAGCTGTCTTCTGATACATTCCATTCTATATGCCGCCAGAGACAGCCGGTCCCGGTCCAACAATATATCCCGTATCTCTTCCACACAGTTTTCCGAACCTGCCACCCAGCCGATCCCCTGCTCCGTCATCCATCTGGCATTGTTGCGCTCATTTTGCAGAGCGGGGGGCCAGGCCAGAATGGGAACTCTGGCATAAATAGCCTCAAACAAGGTGATACCGCCCGGTTTGGACACAACGAGATCCGCTCTGGACATAAAGTCCCACACTTGGCTGACATATCCCTCTACATGAATATTTTCCCATCTCCCCCGCAGCCGTCTGCAGAGTCTCCTGTTCCGTCCTGTGATGATCGTTATATGGGTATGGGGAATCCGGCTCAACGCGTCATAAAAAGCAGTACTCTTAGGCAGCAGCCCCAGACCGCCTCCCATGATCAGCAGTTCCCGCGCCCCGCCTTCCTTATGGTGAGACAGATGCCGGAATTCCTCTCTTACCGGTATGCCCGTGACACATACCGTACGGGGGTCTACCCCTCTCTCGGACAGGTTTCTGCGGATCTCCCCGCTGGGCACCAGATAACAGTCCGTGTTACTGTTGATCCATTCCGGGTGAGAACTCACATCAGTTACACATGTTATTAATGGCAGTTTCCACCCATCCCCTCTTTTACCCGCCCTCTCCTTGTACCGCGAGACCAATTGGGCACACAGAGGATGGGTAGCGATCACCATATCCGGCCGCTCGCGGCAAAACAGCTGCTCCAAACGGCTCAGAAACATCCCCTCAAAGAGAGGACGCGTATCGGGCCGTCCTTTTCCCGTGATCCGGTAATACGTATTAAATACAGGTCTTCCATGGGTAACCATCAGATTAAATAATTTATACATGACACCGGAAAGCTTTGGCATGGCATAGGCAGGAAAGTCCACCACTTCCGCCGACACGTCCGGGTAGCTGCCCTGCAGATACTGCTGCAAAGACTGAGCGGCGCTCCAATGACCCATGCCAAATTTTCCGGTTAAGATCAAGATTTTCATCGTGCATTCTCCTTCCGTCTTACTGTAGCATAGCAGTCCTTTCTAAAGTCTGACCGAAGGAAAATCAAAAGAAATTATAAAGAAAATACAGTAAATTTCTCAAACTTCCCACATCCCAAACCAGATAAAATCCTTTGATTTTCCGGCTTT
>CAJTMX010000010.1 GCA_910577235.1 uncultured Acetatifactor sp.
TATATATACTGGAGTTCAGCGAAATGGATTTGTGAAGAAACTGTCAAAGACCCGAAATACCAGGCCCTTAAAAGAATTAAATTGTGAAGAAAGATTAAATAATTTGAAAAGGGCTTTTAATCTTGGGCAAAATGGTGTAAAATTAAAGACAATTATACTGATAGACGATATTTACACCACTGGGAGTACCATGGATCAGGTATCCGCCGTGTTGTTACCCGGCGTATGCCAAAAGATTTTTTTCGCCGCGCTGGCTATCGGGGCCGGTGTATAAGAAGAGGAGGTATTGTCAATGAATGTCAGACCGTGTAAGAGCTGTAAGAGACTGTTCAACTATTTTTCGGGAGAGGGTTATTGTCCGGCCTGCAAAGAAAAGCTGGAGGAGAAGTTTCAGGTGGTAAAGGCCTATATTCAGGAGAATCCCGGCGTACATATGCAGGAGGTGGCGGAAGCCTGTGACGTGGAGACAGCACAGATACGGCAGTGGCTTCGGGAAGACCGTCTGGAACTGACGGAAGGCTCTCCTCTTATGTTGAGCTGCGACGGATGCGGCGCCTCCATCCGCAGCGGAAGGTATTGTGAGAAATGCAAGGCAAATGTGAGCAACGGGTTCAAAGATATATTGAAGAGCAATGCGCCCAAGAAGGCCGAAAGTTTTCGGAAAAAGGAAGACAATGGATCAAAAATGCGCTATTTGCAGTAATATTTTTGGAAGAAGGCACTTTTTATGCTAAATGAAGAACGAATTATCCTGATGACCAAGATGGCCTCCTACGAGGAGGGAGAGGGAAAGAAGAGTATGGCGCTGGGACGTTATTTTCGGGGAGATTATATTTCCCTGCAGCTTTTGCGCGCTTTTTTCTGTAGTACTATCGCGTATCTGCTGGGTTTTGGGCTCTATGTTTTGTACGATTTTGAGATTCTGCTGGAGGATATTTATAAGATGGATCTGTTTGTATTCGCACAGAACATTATCAAATGGTATGCGATCTTTGTAGTCGGATACTGCGTTATCACTTACGCTGTCTGCGCATACCGCTACAGCCGGGCAAAAAGGAGTCTGAAAGTTTACTATCACAATCTGAAAAAGCTTGACAGTCTGTATCGCCAGTGATCCCACGATCAGGGTGCGGCGGATGCGGAAATATATAGAATATAGAGTGTATGAGGAAATATCATGAGTAATTTATTGGAAATTAGGGAGAAACTGAAGCTGCTTTACAGCAGGAATGAATTTATCCTGGTCCCCATTCTCAAGTTTATGCTGGCTTTTCTGGCGATCTGCATGGTAAACGGCGAACTGGGATATATGGCTAAGCTGGACAACCTGGGACTGGTGCTGATCGTCTCTCTGTTGTGCTCGTTCCTGCCAAATGGCTGCATCATCCTGTTTGGAGCGGTGTTCAGTCTGATGCATCTTTACGAATTGTCTCTAGAGGTGGCCATTGCGGCGCTGGCGATTTATCTGATCATGTTTCTGCTGTTCTTTCGGATGGGTTCTAAAGATACGGTCATTCTGATCTTCACGGTGGTGCTGCTTGCCATGAGGATACCGTATGTGATTCCCGTGGCTGTGGGTCTGCTGGCCACGCCTCTGGCAGCGATCTCGGTGGCCTGCGGCACGGTGGTGTACTATATGCTGACCTATATTTCGGACAATGCCACCACGATCAGCAGTATGGGGGCGGACGAAGCTACGGCCAAGCTGCGTATGGTCATTGACAGTGTTCTGGGAAACCGGGCCATGATCGTGATGATCGTAGCGTTTACCGTAACCATTGTGGCGGTATATCTGATCCGGCGCATGTCCATAGATTATTCCTGGTCTATTGCCATGGTTGCCGGCGTAATAATAGATTTGGTAGTACTGTTAGTGGGAGACTTGGTGTACGACACCAATCTGTCTCTCGGAATGGCTGTCCTGGGCAGCATACTGGCCCTTATAATAGCCAAGATCCTGGAGTTTTTCAGATTCTGCGTGGACTATAGCAGGACTGAGAAGGTGCAGTACGAGGATGATGAATATTACTATTATGTGAAAGCCGTACCCAAGATGAGTATGCCCGCGGTATCCAAAACGGTAAAGCGGATCAATACCCAGCGCCGGCCGGCGCGTATGGCGGAGGAGGACGACGATATGACCGTGGCGCCCCGGCGCGTGAACAGGAGTGTGGTGACGGAACGCACCGGGAGCAGAGACGGGCACGTAAGGCATCCCCAGAACCGGGCGGGGAGCCGGAGCATAACCATCAGCGGGGAATCAGAAGGCGTGGAGCCTGAAGATTTTGAAGATATTTGATCACAGAGCAGTATAGGATAGGCGGGCATGGACACAGTTAATGAGATCATCGCAAATTTAAGAAGATATGTGCCCAGTATTGAGATAGGGGATGTGCTGGAGATTTTGATCATCGCGTTCCTCCTCTATCACATTATGCTGTGGATTCAGAAGACCAGGGCCTGGACATTGCTCAAGGGCCTGCTTGTGATTCTGTTTTTCTGGGTAGTGGCCTCCTATTTTAAGATGAATACGATCCTGTGGCTGGGGCAGAACGTGTTTGGCTTTGCCGTTACGGCTGTGATCGTTGTGCTGCAGCCTGAGCTGCGCAAGGCGTTGGAGGAACTGGGCAACAAAAATCTCATCGCCAATGCCCTGCCTTTTGACAACGGAAGGAACACGGACAACAGTTTTACGGAGAAGACGGTAAACGAGATCACCCGCGCCTGCGTGGAGATGAGCAAGGTAAAAACGGGTGCGCTGATCGTTATAGAACAAAAGGAATCTTTGGCTGAATATGAAAGAACGGGCATTGATGTGGACGGTCTGGTCACCAGCCAGTTGCTGATCAATATTTTTGAACATAATACTCCCTTGCATGACGGAGCCGTCATTGTCCGGGGCAACAGGATCACATCAGCCACCTGTTACCTGCCCCAGACGGACAACGGGGATATCAGCAAGGAAGTGGGCACCAGGCACAGAGCGGGTGTGGGCATTTCCGAGGTCACGGATTCCGTCACGGTGATCGTGTCGGAACAGACCGGTAAGATCAGTATCACGGTAGGAGGACAGCTGGAGCGGGGATTTGACGGGGAGAGCCTGAGGAGACGTCTGATGGAACTGACCAACCTGGGGGAGGAAACGGGTAAGGTCAGGCGGAAAAGGAAAGGAAAGGCGGCAAAATGAAAGGGAAGATAGGCTCCATAATTCGATCTGTATTTTTTTCCCACTGGCTGCTCAAGATCATGTCCCTGCTGCTGGCCTTTGCCCTGTGGTTTGTAGTCATCAGCACCAATGACCCGGTGGATGAGAAACGGTTTCAAAATATAAAGGTAACTCTGCTCAACACGGAGCTGCTGGCGGATAACGGTCAGGTATACGAAATATTGGATAGTACGGATATTTTGCGCACGGTTACGTTCGACGCCCCCAGGAGCGTCAGGAACAATATTCAGCCCGAAGATATCATTGCGGTGGCGGATCTGACCAATCTGACGGTGACCAATACGGTGGAGATCAGATTTTCCTGTCCCAAGTACGGGGATCAAGTGCAGAATATCAGCGGCAATATAGAGTATGTAAAGCTGAATATTGAGAAGGAGACCCGTAAAACCGTCAATATCATCTGCAATCAGACCGGAAGTGTGGGTGAGGGGTATATTGTGGGAGACGTTAATCTGGACCGCAACCGTCTGGAGATACAGGGGCCTGAATCCGCCATTAATGAGATCAGCCGGGCGGAGGTGGATGTGGATGTGACGGGTATCACCGGCACCAGCACCGCTTCGGGAAGAATCAGGCTGGTGGATGAGAACGGCAATGAGATAAACCGGGCCTCCGTATCCCGGAATCTGGACAGCGTCACTATCACGGTGATCGTGTGGAATACCAAGGAAGTCCCTGTGGTTTACAACTATTTCGGCACATTGGCGGAAGACTGTCAGGTGACCGGAATGGAGGCCAGTATTGAGACGGTAAGGATTGCGGGCCCCACAGAAACGCTGAACAATGTGACGCAGCTGGAGGTGCAGGGGGAGGATATCAATGTCACGGGTGCGGATGAGGATCATATGAGTATTGTGCATCTCGGCAAATATCTGCCCAAGGGAATCTACTTTGCGGAGGAAAACTTTGAAGATGCCGCCGTTGTGAAGATTATGGTGGAGAAGGCGGAGGAGAAAAAGATACCGCTGCGGGCTGAAAATATTCAGGTCATCAATGTGCCCGAGGGTGTGACCTATGAGATCGTGGGCTCCAATTCCACGCCGCTGGTGGCCAAGGGATTGGCAGGGTATATGGCTCTGCTGCAGTCTTCCACCCTGTCGGGTGTGGTGGATGTGGGGGCATGGATGGAGGATTCCAATCTGTCCGAGCCTCCGGAGGGTGAGTACAGTCTGCCTGTGAATGTATCACTGCTGGATGAACAGGAGAAGATAAGCACGCCGGTGATCGTCCTGCGCTTTACGCGGGTTCAGGATGATGACGAGGGCGCGGACACAGGAGAAGAAGGATAAGCGGAAAATCGGAGGTTTATTAGAGTATGTCCAGACTATTTGGAACTGACGGGGTCAGAGGCATTGCAAATGAAGAACTCACCCCTTTGCTCGCCATGCAGCTGGGACAGGCGGGTGCGTATGTGCTGACGAAGGAGAAAGAGCACAAACCTACCATTATGGTAGGCTGCGATACCCGTATATCAGGCGATATGCTTGCCAATGCTCTGATGGCGGGAGCCTGCAGCGTGGGGGCGAACTGTGTGTATGTCGGAGTCATTCCCACGCCGGCAGTGGCGTATCTCACACAGAAGTACAAGGTGGACGCGGGGGTGGTGATATCGGCCTCCCACAATTCGGTGGAGTTTAACGGCATCAAGTTTTTTGACGGAGACGGTTATAAGCTGCCGGACGCGCTGGAGGACGAGATAGAGACATTGATCCAATCCCAGATGCAGGGCGTGAAGTTTCCCATAGGGCCCGGTGTAGGCAAGATCAAGTATCGCACCGATGCCCGGGAGGAATATATCAATCATGCGATCCAGTCGGTGAAAGTGGATCTGAGCCGTCTGAAGATCGTGGCAGACTGTGCCGAGGGAGCGGCTTATTACACTTCGGTGGAGGCGCTTAAAGAGTTGGGCGGCGATGTGGTGGCGATACATAGCAATCCCGACGGAACCAATATCAATGCCAACTGCGGCTCCACGCATATGGAAGAGTTACAGGCGAGAGTGGTATACGAGAAGGCGGATATAGGTCTGGCCTTTGACGGGGACGCGGACCGTCTGCTGGCCGTGGACGAAAACGGCAAGATCGTGGACGGAGATCAGATCATGGCTATCGTGGGCGATTACCTGAAAGGTCAGGGAAGATTGAAAAAGGATACCATCGTGGCCACCGTCATGAGTAACTTGGGATTTTTCCTGATGGCGAAGAAACAGAATCTGCATGTAGAACAGACCAAGGTGGGCGACCGCTATGTGCTGGAGCGCATGAAAGAGATCGGGGCCAGTCTGGGAGGGGAACAGTCCGGCCATGTGATATTTCTGGATGAAAATACCACCGGAGACGGACTGCTCAGCGCGCTGCACCTGCTCCAGGTGATGGTGGAGACCGGGAAACCACTGTCGCAGTTGGCACAGATCATGGAAGTTCTTCCTCAGGCTCTGGTCAGCGCTAAGGTGGCCAATCACAAGAAAGACCGTTATTTGGAATATCCGGAGATCGCGGAGGCCATCGAGGCTCTGGAGAAAAAGTTCGCGGGAGAGGGCAGAGTGCTGATCCGTCCCTCCGGAACCGAGCCGCTGGTGCGGGTTATGATCGAGGGTAAGGACTATGATGCCATACAGGCCGAGGCCACGGCGCTGGCAAAGTTGATTCAGGACAGAATGTTCTAGAAATTCCGTATTAGGAGGGTATAACATATGGTAAGCCAGAAAGTTACAATCAAGAATCCCACCGGACTGCATCTGAGACCGGCGGGGATACTGTGCAAGGAAGCGATGCAGTTCAAATCTCTGATCACTTTTACGTTTCGGGAAAGCACGGCCAATGCAAAAAGCGTGCTGAGTGTGCTGGGAGCCTGTGTAAAATGCGGAGATGAGGTGGAGTTTTTCTGTGAGGGGGAAGATGAGCAGGATGCTCTGAAGACTCTGATAGCGGCAGTAGAAGGCGGACTGGGGGAATAACATAAAGGGCTGTGAGGATCGCAGCCCTTTATTTCTGTGTTGTGATGATTCTGGCGCCGTGCCTGCACGAACATTTGGCGAATGTGCAGGGGATCAAATCTGATAGAAAGCTATGGCTATCAGAACTCCCAGAATAGCGCCCATCAATACCTGAAAAGGGGTGTGACCGATGAATTCCTTGAGTTTGTCCTGAGCGGACAGTTCGTCGCGTCCCATATCCTCAAAGATCTTGATGATATTGTTCAGCAGTTGGGCCTGTATTCCGGTCTCACGGCGTACGCCTATGGCGTCATACATGACGATGATGGCCACGATCAGAGCTATGGCAAAAGCGAAACTGGAGGAGCCGTGTTCCAGATATGTCGCCGTGACCAACGCGCATACGGTGGCGGAGTGGGAGCTGGGCATACCGCCGCTGCCCACCAGACGTTCGGCTACGAATTTTTTAGTGAAGAGAAGATGTATCAGCGTTTTAAGTATCTGGGCGATCAGCCAGCCCAGTGCGGCAGCCAGGAAGATCTTATTCTCAAGTAATCCGGTAAAAAACTCCATGTTTATCTCCGACCTCATTTCGCAGGCAACGCCTGTAGTTTTATTTCCCTGTACATTATACACGATTCCAAACAGGATATCCAGTCCTGCAAATGCTTTTTTGTAAGTGTTGAAAACAAGGTAAAAATATGTTAATATTTTTGTATTCAGGCTATATAAACAAGATGGGATATGCAAAATATATATTTAAGAAAACAGAGAGTTACCGGACGGAGCCGGCCGCCGGAGAGGAATACGCGGCTCCGTAAAAGAAAGGAAGACAGAGATGGCTGTTTTGAGCGTAATAGTACCCTGCTATAACGAAGAAGAATCCGTTGCGGATTTCTATGCGGAGCTTATGAAAAACCAGGATTTTTTCACGGAAAAAGAACTGGAAGTGGAGATATTGTATGTTGACGACGGCTCCAAGGATAATACGGTGGCGGAAGTAAAAAAACTGCGGGAGACGGACCGGCGGGTACGCCTGATATCCTTTTCGCGCAATTTTGGCAAGGAGGCAGGTATGTTTGCGGGGCTGGAGAAATCCCGGGGCGACTATGTGGTGCTGATGGATGTAGATCTGCAAGATCCTCCTTCTTTGCTGCCAGAGATGTTTTCCTATATGGAGCAGGGGTTTGACTCTGTGGCTACCAGGCGTGTCAACCGAAAGGGTGAGCCTCCCATCCGGTCTTTTTTTGCAAGATTATTTTATCGGTTGATGAAACGTATCTCCCGGACGGAGATTATGGACGGCGCCAGGGACTACCGGCTGATGACCCGGCAGATGGTGGATGCCATATTACAGATGCAGGAGTATAATCGTTTTACCAAAGGTATCTACGGCTGGGTGGGATTTCAGACCAAATGGTTAGAGTATGAAAACGTGGAGCGGGCCAAGGGGGAGACCAAGTGGAATTTTTGGAAACTGCTGATCTATTCTCTGGAAGGCATTACCGCGTTTTCCACGGTACCTCTGAGTATTGCCTCTGTCATGGGAGTGTTGTTCTGCGTATTTGCCTTTGTGTTAATCATATTTATCGTGGTGCGCACCAGCATTTTCGGAGATCCGGTTTCGGGTTGGCCATCGCTGGTATGTATCATCTCTCTGGTCAGTGGCGTGCAGCTGTTCTGCATGGGAATAATCGGGCAGTACCTGGCAAAGACCTATCTGGAAGTGAAAAGGAGGCCCATTTATATTGTCAAAGAAGAATTATAGTCCAACTTGCTGGTTTTTGATATATTATGTTGATAAAAGAAGGTTTCGGCGGTAAAAATGGCTATACATTTTTCGACAGATATGATATGATTAGTGCAATCAATTACAGTAAGGAGCAGTACTCGACATGTGAAAGGGGAATTCATTATGGACATTTCTACTGTAAAAGATTACGAGCTGGAGTGCTATATTACAGAGATCATGCTGGATATCGGCGTTCCGGCACATCTCAAGGGATACCACTATCTGCGCGATGCCATCCTGTTATCCGGCAGGGATATGGAAGTGGTCAGCAGTGTGACCAAATTGCTGTATCCTACCATTGCAAAACATTTTAAGACCACGGATCAGAAGGTCGAGCGGGCGATCCGCAATGCAATCGAAGTGTCTTGGACGAGGGGAAACGTCGAGACCTTTGAAAAACTGTTCGGATATTCTGCGCAGCAGGGCAAAAGCCGCCCTACAAACAGTGAGTACATAGCCAGAATAGCGGACAAGATGCGGCTGGATATGAAGTCAAGATAGGTAATTGAGAGATTCATTGCTATTGACTATGGGGACTGCTCCTTACGGTGAAAAAGAGACTGTGCCAGGTCTCTTTTTTAGTTGTTCAATACAGGTAAAATGTGGTATACTGAGTAAAACGTTTAGTGTTTTACACTTTTGTATAGAGTGTGCGCCGGAGCGCGCGAAATTATGGTATACTATAATATATGTGGAAGAAAGGGGCGAAACGGCGCATGATAATCCTTTTATGGTTGTTGCTTGCCCTGGTGCCCTGGCTGTTGGGAGCGGGAATCCTCACCGTGTTGCCCGGAAAAAATTCCGGAGTCATCCATATGACGGATTCATGGATCACAGGCGGTATGTGTTGTGTAGGGGTGGCGCAGGCGCTGCATCTGCTGGGCACTTTTGGACATGTATCTCTGAGCAGGCTGACAATGCTGTGGCATGGCAGCCTGGCGGTTTTGTGTACAATATCATTGGCGGCGGTGACGGTAACCTGGCGCAGGCATAAGGAACGTTTCCGGCTCCTGCCTCAGAAGGGCGGAAGTTTTGTGCTGCCCGGAATCTTCCTGCTGACGGTGCTGATCCAGGTGGTGTATGTATACTGTATGCCTCCTGTATTTATTTCCGGGGATATGGTGACGGAGACCTTGCGCAGCTTTCAGGCAACGGACGGTATCTATCGGGTGAATCCGCTGACGGGACAGGCGTATGTGCAGGGGATGTCCCTGCGCTACCGTATCCTGGGCCTGCCTACACTGTATACATTTTTGAGCTCCTCTTTCTCTGTGGACAGTGGGCTGCTGGCGCAGAATCTGATCCCGGTGGTGGTGATCGCCGGGGCATACATGGTGTACTACCGGCTCGCCAGACTGCTGTTCGGAGACGATCTGAAGAAGAAATATCTGATGCTGATCATAGTGTCTTTGATCTTCTGGTGCGGGGAGGGCTTTGCGTGGCTGGACGGATACGCCGCCCTGCACGGTGCATGGCAGGGAACCTCCATACGAAATCTGATATTGCTGCCCTATGCCCTGTCGCTGGGGCTGGAGAAAGATCCGCGCCGCACCTGGCCCGGGATGGTGCTGTGTGTGCTGACGGAGGCCTGTGTCTGCTGGACATTTAACGGTATGGGGCTGTGTCTGCTCCTGCTGGCGGTCATGGCGGTGCTTGACCGGTTCGGCTCAAGCCGCCTGTATCGGCGCATATGCGACCGAATCTCGGGGAGAGAGGAGGCGGGACGATGAGGGAGTTGGGCAGTTATTTTCTGAGCAATCATATGATCGTGCTGGTGATGGGCATACTGCTGCTGTTCTGGGTGTCCGACATAAAGCTCTCTTCTTTGGAAAAGCGTTTACTCACACTGACGGCGGCGATGATGGCGCTGGTATTGTTTCCCGTGAGCGCGGAGGCGCTGAAACTGTACCAGACCCGGTTTTATGCGTACCATTGGATATGGAGTCTGGTACCGGTCACGCTGTGTATTGCCTGGGGCGCGACGGCGGCGCTGTGGAAGATCACCGCGCAAAAACGTCAGGACGGCAGGGCCGGACTGCGGCTGGCTGCCGGAACGGTTATACTGACGGCGCTGTTGCTGCTAACGGGAAATATGGGAAATATTCGCGGTGTGACAGAGGAAGAAAAGGACAGGCAGAGAGAAATCAGACAGACCGTGGCATATCTGGAGGAAATACCCGGGGTGGAGGACACGCTGTTGTGGGCCCCCCGGGCCGTGCTGGAGGAAGTTCGCAGGCAGACCGGGAAGATATGCCTGCTGTATGGCAGAAACATGTGGGAATCGGAGGCAGCCGCTTACGCTTACGACACCTGCCCCATAGAACAGCAGCGTCTGTTTGATTGGATGGAGGCTGCGGAGAGGGAGGACGGAGGGGCGGCCCCTCAAGGACTTACCGCGTTTTTGGAGGCTATGGTGACATACCCGGCAGGAAACACCGAGGAACAGAATCGGGTGGCATCGGATGCTTATATACTGCAGCTGGCGTCGGAATATGATGCCCGTATGTGGGTCTTTCCCAGAGAGGCGGAAGGGCGTGTAGCGTCGGCCTGTGCGCTTTTGTATGAGGAATACGGACTGAGAGCCCGGCGTCTGGGAGAGTCCGGGGACTATGTGATCTGGTGCTGCCAGTGAGGAACCGCTTATGAACGAGACAGTCAGTATCATTGTACCGGTGTACAATGCGGAAAAATACATTGTGGAGACCATAGAACATGTGGCGGCCCAGACCTATGGGGACTGGGAGCTGCTGCTGGTGGTTGACGGCGGAGGGGATGCCTCCGGGCGGGTGATCCGGGAATATATGGAGTCCCGGAGCGAAAGCCGTCTGCGGATTCTGGAGAACCGGGAGAATATGGGGGCGGCCCGGGCCAGAAACAGAGGGCTGCGGGAGGCTGCGGGCAGATATATCGCCTATGTGGACGCGGATGATCTGTGGATGCCGGATAAGCTTAAGGAGCAGCTGCAGTTTATGAGAGAGAGGCAGGCGGCTTTTGTTTTTACAGGATATGAATTTGCCGACGAACAGGGCGCGGGTACCGGAAAGGTGGTGCATGTGCCTGAACGGCTCAGTTACCGGGAGGCGCTGAAAAATACCACTATCTTTACTTCCACGGTTATGTTCGACACCCAAAAGATTCCCAGGGATCTGCTGGAGATGCCGGACATTAAGAGCGAGGATACGGCGCTGTGGTGGAAAGTACTCCGTAACGGCTACACGGCCTACGGGCTGGACCGGAATCTGGTGCTGTACCGCAGGCCGGCACAGTCCCTTTCCTCCAACAAGCTGGAGGCTGTGAGACGGATATGGAATCTGTACCGCAGGGCGGAGGGCTTGTCCGTACCTGCCAGCGCGTATAACTTCTTTTTTTGGGCATGGCGGGCGGTGAAGAGGAGAGTGTAGGCCCGCTGGACGGCTACTCCAAAATATGCTATAATAGCTGGATGTACGGCGCAAAATACGCGCCTTTTATGGGAAATGGCTTTGCTTTTTCCCATAAGCCATATTACAGGATAAAGAAGGTAATCGGAATGCGAAAACTGGAAACCTCTAAAAGAATCATCTTGCTGGCTCTGTCGGGCGTGTGCCTGGGACTGGAAACCTTGGTGTTTATCTATTACTGGAAAACCAATTTCAGCCTCAGCATCACGGCCAGCACAGGTGTGCCATATTACTGGAGGGCCGATGCCCTGCAGATTGCCTTTTATGTGGTCATGCTGTTCTTTTTCTCACATATGTACGGCGGTATGCGGATCGGCTATCTCAAAAACGCGGAGGTGATCTTTTCTCAGACTTTCGCCAGTCTGGCGGCGAATGTACTGCTGTACGTGCAGCTGTCCATTATGGCAAAAGAATTTTTTGTACCCACCTGTTTTATCTATATGCTGGTGCTGCAGCTTGCGATCATTCTGGTCTGGAATAACATAGCTTATTGGATATACAAAACCGTTTTTCCTCCCCGCCGGATGCTGCTGGTTCATGGGGACAGGCCTATCGAGAGCATAGTGAGCAAGTTCCAGAGCCGTAAAGATAAGTATAATCTTGTACAGTACGTCCATGTGTCGGAAGGACTGGAGACGGTGTGCAGAACCATCGTTCAGGGATATGAACAGGGATTGTTCAACGCCGTGGTGATCTGGGATATCCCTACCCAAGAGCGGAACATACTGATGAAGTATTGCTATGCCCGTTCTATCCGCGTATATATGATGCCTAAGATTACAGATGTTATTATACGGGGGACGGAGGAACTTCATCTGTTTGACACCCCGATCCTGCTGACAAGGGAATATAGTCTGACGGTGGAGCAGCGCTTTGTAAAGCGCCTCATCGATCTGGTCTTTGCGCTGCTGCTGTTTGTTATCACTTCTCCCGTGATGCTGCTTACAGCCATAGTTATCAAGTGTTACGACGGCGGGCCCGTGCTGTACAAGCAGGTGCGCTGCACCCAGAATCAGCGGCAGTTTCATATTCTCAAGTTCCGCAGTATGCGGGTGGACGCGGAGAAGGACGGCGTGGCCAGACTGGCCCGGAAAAACGATGACCGCATAACGCCGGTGGGCAGATTTATACGAAAAGTGCGTATCGATGAGCTGCCGCAGCTGATCAATATTATCAGAGGGGATATGTCTTTCATCGGCCCCAGACCGGAGCGCCCGGAGATCATAACCCAGTATATGGAGATGATGCCCGAGTTCGCCTTTCGCATGAAGGTGAAGGCAGGATTGGCGGGATATGCCCAGGTGTACGGCAAATATAATACCACTCCCTATGACAAGCTGAAACTGGATCTGACTTATATCGAAAACTATTCCACATGGCTGGATCTTCAACTTATGCTGCTTACCTTAAAAGTATTGTTCTGGCCGGACAGCACGGAGGGCGTGGAGAGCGAACAGATCACAGCTATGCGGGAATCCATGAAAAATGAGGAGAAATAGCCTGAGGGCGAGGAGGACTGCGGATGTGGCAGTGTAACTATGAGAAGGAACCCTTTGACATGAGGCTCTTTGTACTGCTGTGTATCAGGCGCTTTTGGGTAGTCCTGGCAGGTACTTTGACCGGACTGGCGCTGACAGGCGGCATTTATTATCTGAAAAATGTAACCTTTGGCGGGGTAATTCCTTACACTATGGACAGTAAGTATTATCTGGAGTATGCCGTTGATCCCAGCGATCAGCAGACGTTCTCCTATTTCGCCTCCTACACATGGAACGATTTCCTGAAGAGTGAGGATATGGTGGCGGGGATGTTGGACAGCCTTAATATTCCCATGACGGCCCAGGAGCTGAAGAACAGCTTTGAGGCGGAGCTGGTGTCCGATCTGCGGATATGCTATATCCACACCACGGCCCGGGACCCGGAGACGGTTCGGGAGATCGACAGGGTGGCCGGAGAGGCTATCATGGCTGTGGGAGAACGCCAGAAGGAACTGCTGACGGTGAGCCTTATGGACAGGGGAACGCCCCGGCTGGCAACGCCGGATCTGCGGACGCTGCGGGCTTGTATATTGGGTGCGGCGCTGGGATTCTTTTTCACTCTGTTCGGCCTGGGGTTATGGATGATGCTGGAGGAGCGGGTACACATGCCGGGAACTCTGGCCGGGCGCTATGGCATCCCTGTGGCAGGTTATGTGAGCCCTGGGGGAGAGGCGTCAAAAGAGCTGGAGAGCCAGCTGGATTACCTGCTGCGGGGCAAGGCAGACATCGGGGTCACGGCGGTAGACGGAGAGTTAGATACGGGCGGTATGGTTAAGCTGCTAAAGCCTTTGCGGGGAGAACGGGAATATACCGCTATCCCCAGCCTGTATCAGGCACCGGAGGCCGGGGACGCGCTCCGGGGCAAAGAGGGCATTCTGCTGTTGGTCCGGGCGGACCGTGACAGAGGCAAGGCCATCGAGGAAATCCTGCGGCGCCTTCGACAACTGGATATAGAGGTGGATGCCATGATTCTGGCGGAGGCGGACAGAAGGCTGATCAGACAATATCTGGCATGCGATATTGCGCAAAGAGGCCGCCGCATGGGGAAAGAGGATAAATGACACTGCAATTATTGGTAGCGGCAATGAACAAAAAACCCGCTGAACTGGCTGAGGAGATGAGGATCGACAGCGACGCCATCATTGTGAGCCAGGGGGAGCGGTATGCATACGAGGAGTTGTGCCACAGCGGTCACAGCATACGCTATTTTTCCATGGCTGAGAGGGGCGTGGGTCTGAGTCGCAATCACAGCCTGCAACGCGCCGGCGCGGATATCAGTCTGTTCGCGGACGAGGATATCGTCTACGAACCGGGATATGAGCAAGAAGTACTGGCAGCCTTTGAGGCTCACCCTCAGGCGGACATGCTGTTTTTCAACGTACAGGCCATGCCGGGGCGGGAGACCTATAACAACACGGATTTCGGCAGGGTCCGCTGGTACAATAGCGGGCGTTATCCCACATATAGTCTTGCGGTGCGCACAGAGAGGGTCCGGCAGAAAAATATTAATTTTTCCCTGCTGTTTGGCGGCGGAGCCAGATACAGTAACGGGGAGGACAGCCTGTTTATACGGGATTGTCTAAGGGCAGGGCTGAAAGCTTACAGGGTGCCGGTTACCATCGGTCATGAGAGGGAGCGGGAGTCCACCTGGTTTAAAGGATATAACGCAAAATTTTTTTATGACAGAGGAGTGCTGTACCGCTATCTCTACGGCAGAATGGCAAGGATCATGGCTCTGCGTTTCCTGTTCTCCCACAGAGGGGAGATGTGCAGGGAGATATCCTGGAAAGAGGCTTATGGGATCATGCGGCGAGCTATCCGGGAGCATCGCGGATAGCATGGCGTGCAGTATGGCAGGCGGGAACAACAGGTTGGGCAAAAATGTGTGTTCAACGGAAGAGTTGAGTGTGCCGCAGCGCACAGATGGGTATAATGATGAGAAATCCCCTGTTCAGTATTCTTGTAGTGTCTTTGAACCCCGGCGGCAAGCTGGTGGAGACAGTGAAAAGCGTGGCGGGACAAACATACAGGGACTATGAGGTCATTGTCAAGGACGGCGGTTCCGGGGACGGGTCGCTGGAAATGCTGCAAAGCTATCTGCGTGAGGAGGGCAATGAGGAACGGGTCCGTATCCTCCGGCGTCCGGACAGCGGCATCTATGACGGCATGAACCAGGCCACCCAGGCGGCCCGGGGAGAATATCTGTATTTTTTAAACTGCGGAGATCTGTTTGCGTCGGAGAATGTGCTGACGCGGGCGGCCGGGGAGATTGAGGAGGCGCTGCGGCGCACCGATGCCCCCAAGATTTTTTACGGAGATATTCTGGACGCTTTGCGGGGACAGGTGGTGGCATCCAATCCGCATATGGACGATTTTGCCTGTTATCGCAATGTCCCCTGCCACCAGGCCTGTATCTATCATCACAGCCTGTTTGAGCAGAGGGGGTATGATCCGGCATATCGGGTCAGGGCCGATTATGAGCATTTTTTGTGGAGCTATTTTCGCGGGGACGCAAGGCCCTGCTATATTCCGGTGACACTGGCCTCCTATGAGGGGGGAGGTTTTTCGGAAACACCGGAGAACCGCAAACGTTCCGCCCGGGAACACCGGGAGATCACGGCGCGGTATATGGGCGGAGGACAGCGGCTGAAATATAGGCTGATCCTGTTGGCAACGCTGGCTCCGCTGCGGACAAAGATGGCGGAAAGTCCGGTCTGGTCGGAATTCTATAACAGATGTAAAAAGCGATTATACAGGCATAGAGGGGTATGATGCGGATGTTATACATCCGTTGCGGATATAGGTGATATCACAGGTGCAACCTGTGATATGCGAGGAGTATACCATGCTGTTATTTGTGAGTGTGACGGTTCTGGTGCTGTTGATGGCAGCTTTTTACAGTGAGCCGGGGAGTGTACAACCGTATAGAGAAGGAGGGGCAGGCAGTTTCGGTGGGAGACGCCGCGGCGGCCTGACCAGGCAGCAGGCGATGAACCTGTGGGTTTGCGCTGGGATCTTTACGGTCTTGTCCGCGCTGTCCGCCTGCAGGATCGCCAGCGGCAATGATTACTGGGTATATACCGGCATGTTTGACCTGATCTCTCAGGGGCGGCATGTGTCCTCGGAATTTGGCTTTAATGCGCTGGTGCGTGTTATGCAGTTTTTCTTCGGGACAGAAGGATACAGCTATCTGCCCATATTCGGCCTGTTTTCGCTGCTGACCGTGTATTTCTTTCTGCGGTCCATATATGAACAGAGCGATTGGTTTTTGGGATCTCTGTTTTTGTTTTTAGTGAACGGATATTATTTTTCCAGTTTTAATTCCGTTCGCTATTATCTGGTGCTGGCCGTTGCGCTGTACAGTACCAAATATGTGCTGCGGCGGGAATATTTGAAATTTGTGCTGTGGATTCTGGCGGCGGCCGCTTTTCACAAGTCAGTGCTGGTAGTGATCCCGCTGTATCTGGGAGCCGGCTGGCTGGCCGGGATACGGTTGAAACGCCGGCATTATGTGCTGGGAGCGCTGCTTGTGCTGAGCCTCCTGTTTGGAAGAGATTTTTACCGCGGGATCATATTCAGGATATATCCCTATTATGAGAACTCCATGTTTGATACGGTGGATTATTCTCTGACCAATATCGGGAAATGTGTGGGAACGCTGGCGCTGTCCCTGCTCTGTTACAAGGCCGCTGTCAAGGATGACCGGAAAAACAGGTTCTACTTTTTTCTGAATCTGGGAGGATTGGTTCTGTATACTTGCGGAGCCTTTATCCCCGAGGTGTCCCGGGTGGCGTATTATCTAATCCTGCCGCAGATATTTCTGATTCCCAGTCTGCTGCGCAGCGTAGGGAACAAAGTGCTGAGACATCTGCTGACTGCGGGGACGGCTCTGGTGTTTACGGCGTATTTTGTTTTGTTTCTGCGGTCGGCTTACGATGTGAATATCAGGCTCTTGCCATATCTGAACTGGATATTCAACTGACATTGCCGGTGCGGGTTTCAATAACAGGTGATAGATAAGAGGCAATTGCGCAAATATCTATTTGGAGCCGGCATTTATTAAAGAACCGGCATGAAGTTTTGGCTATGCATATTGCGGGAGACAAAGAAATAGTGCAGGAAAAATTGCAAAATATAGGAAAGTATTTCCTTTAAAACATGTGTAATGATAGAATAAATGCAAAAGTATTGCCCTGATTTTGGGCGGATAGGAGTCGCAGTGAAGAAACTAAGCGATATAAGAGTTGGAATATTGAAAATACCGATCAACAGGATCATCCTTCTGGTGGTGACGGATATGTTTGCGGTCATGGCCTCCTCGGTGCTGAGCCTGTATGTGCGGTATGAGTTCAGTTTCGGGGATATCGATCCGGTATTTTGGAAAGCTATTCAAGATGGCTATATTCTCAATATATTTGTGACGCTGGTTATTTTCTATATTTTCAGGTTATATAACAGCGTTTGGCGCTATGCATCGGATACGGAGATGGTAAATGTTGTCATTGCAGTGACCATCTGCGCCGTGATGCAGCCGGTGATATTCTGGCTGCTGGACACCCGGGTGCCAAAGAGTTTTCCTTTCTTCTACGCATTCTTTATGGCGGTATTTACCGGCGGAGTGCGGTTCAGTTACCGTTTTCTGCGGATGGTACAGAACAGGCGGCTCAATCATTATAATGCGCCTGAGAGACAGAATTATATGATCGTGGGAGCCGGGGCCTCCGGCAATGCCATTCTGCAGGAGATACAGTCCAGCAAGTATCTGAGCATGCATGTAGCCTGTTTTATTGACGATAATCCGGGTTGTCAGGGCAAGTATCTGCGGGGGGTCCCTATAGTGGGAGGCAGGGATAAGATAGCGGAAAACGTGGAGAAATATGATATCGATGAGATCATCATCGCCATTCCCTCCGCCAATCGTTCCACTCTGAAACCCCTGATCGAGATATGTAAGGAAACAGGCTGCCGTATCCAGATCCTGCCGGGTATGTATCAGATCATCAAGGGAGACGTGAATGTGTCCAATCTCCGGGAGGTACAGATTGAGGATCTGCTGGGCAGGGACCCTATCGAGGTCAACGTGGACGAGATTATCGGTTATGTGCAGAATAAGACGGTGCTGGTGACAGGCGGCGGCGGATCAATCGGCAGTGAGCTGTGCAGGCAGATCGCCGGGCACAATCCGAAACGTCTGGTCATATTGGATATCTACGAAAACAGTGTCTATGAGATACAGCAGGAACTAAAGCAGAGCTATCCGGAGCTGGATCTTGTAGTGTTGATCGGCTCCGTGCGCAATACCCTGCGCATGGAGGAGATATTTCGGGAGTACAGGCCCGATATAGTGTACCATGCGGCAGCCCACAAGCATGTGCCGCTGATGGAGGACAGCCCCAACGAGGCGATCAAAAACAATGTGTTCGGCACCCTCAAGGTGGCGTCGGCAGCAGACCGTTACGGGGTCGGCAAATTTGTAATGATCTCTACGGATAAGGCGGTGAATCCCACCAATATCATGGGGGCATCCAAGCGGATCTGTGAGATGGTGATCCAGAATATGAACCGCAGGTCGCAGACGGAATATGTGGCGGTACGTTTCGGCAATGTGCTGGGGAGCAACGGCAGTGTGGTTCCTCTGTTTAAGAGGCAGATCGAGCAGGGGGGGCCTGTGACCGTTACCCATCCCGATATTATAAGGTATTTTATGACCATCTCGGAAGCGGTGTCTCTGGTGCTCCAGGCGGGAGCTTATGCCCGGGGCGGAGAGATCTTTGTGCTGGATATGGGCGAGCCCATGAAGATACTGGATCTGGCAAAGAATATGATCAAGCTGTCCGGTTATCGGGTGGATCAGGATATTAAGATCGAGTTCACCGGGTTGCGCCCTGGAGAGAAGATGTATGAGGAGTTGCTGATGCGGGAGGAGGGGCTGAAGGAGACGGCGAATCGGATGATTTATATCGGAAGGCCGATAGAGTATGATGATGGGCTGTTTGAGGAGCAGCTTGAGAGGCTGCTGGAGGCTTCGGTGAATGAGTCTGGGGATATTCGGGCGTTGGTGCGGGAGATTGTGCCTAGTTATCAGTATGAGGAGTGATTTGCGGCTGTTGGGCGGGTAATGGCACGGTTGGGGCCGGGGTACGTTTGGGGCAAAGGCACGGTTGGGGCCGGGGTACGTTTGGGGCAAAGGCACGCTCCAGGCGGGTAATCGTTCCTTGCTGGACACGCTCTCGCTCGATTGGACACGTAGTGGTGCTAAGCTCGTGCCGAATGAATTCGGCATACCTCGCTAAGCACCAACGTGTCCAGACGGTCCTGCAAGGAACGATTACCCGCCTGGAGCTGAGAGCTGCAAGTTGGGGTGGATTATCTGCCTGGAGATGGGAACTGCAAGTTGGGGTGGATACCCCGCCTGGAGCTGAGAGCTGCAAGTTGGGGTGGATTATCTGCCTGGAGATGGGAACTGCGGGTTGGGGTGGATACCCCGGTTGGAGCTGGGAACTGCAAGTTGGGGTGGATAACCCGGCTGGAGCTGAGAGCTGCAAGTTGGGGTGGATTATCTGCCTGGAGCTGGGAACTGCAAGTTGGGGTGGATACCCCGGCTGGAGCTGGGAGCTGCGGTGAAGGAGTAGATGAGATGTATGTGCATGTGAAGAGGGGAATTGATTTTGTGCTGTCGCTGGTGGGGCTGGTAGTGTTGTCTCCGGTGTTTTTGGGGTTGGTGGTTGCAATTAAGATAGATTCGCCGGGGCCGATATTGTTCCGGCAGAAAAGGGTGGGGATTCATAAAAAATATTTTGAGATATTGAAGTTCAGGACTATGCGGATCGATACGCCTAAGGATGTGCCCACTCATCTGTTGGAGAATCCGGAGCAGTATATTACCAGGGTGGGGCATTTTCTGCGGAAAACCAGCTTGGACGAGCTGCCGCAGATCATGAATATTCTTAAGGGGGATATGGCTGTAGTAGGGCCTCGGCCCGCTCTGTGGAATCAGTATGATCTGATCGAGGAGAGGGATAAATACGGGGCTAATGATATACGTCCGGGATTGACCGGCTGGGCGCAGATCAATGGGCGGGATGAGTTGGAGATTCCTGTGAAAGCGCGTTTTGACGGGGAATATGTGGACAGGATGGGGCTGAAGATGGATCTGAGGTGCTTTTTTGGAACTTTTATCAGCGTGCTGAGAGGAGATGGCGTGGTGGAGGGCGGCACCGGAGCCATGCATGGGACGGAAAACGGCGGGAAAAAGTTGTAGTGCGCGTCAGGGCGGATGCGGAACTCACACAGTGGAGAGATTGGATCGGAGAATGAAACGAATTTTGATCGCGGGCGCAAACAGTTATATCGGTACGAGTCTGGAGCGTTACCTTCTGGAGTATAATTCCTCTCAGGGCAGAGAGTTGTATAAAGTGGATACTGTATCCCAGCGGGATTCCCGGTGGGAGGAGTATGATTTTTGCGGATATGATGCGGTGTTTCAGGCCAGCGGCATTGCCCACGCGGACACGGGAGCGGTGAGCCGGGAACAGCAGGCGATGTATTATCGGGTAAATTGTGATCTGGCGGTACATACTGCGCAGAAAGCGCAGGCGGCGGGGGTGGGCCTGTTTATTTACCCCAGCAGTGTCATTGTGTACGGGGACAGTGCCCCTTATGGGAAAGAGCGTATGATCACGCCGCAGACTCCGGCGGGTTGTACGCATTTTTACGGGGACAGTAAGATCCGGGCGGAGAGGGAACTTCAGGGTCTGGAAACCGGGATATCCTCGGAGGGAGAGGTTCTTGCGGCGGGGAATCCCCGGGCCGGGATGCAGGTGGCGATCCTGCGTCTGCCCATGGTCTACGGCAGGGGAAGTAAGGGAAATTACCCTTTGCTGGCAAAGCTGGCCGGCAGACTGCCCTTTTTTCCGGATGTTAGGAATCGGCGGAGCATGATCTATATTGAGAATCTGTGTGAATTTATCCGCCGGAGGATTGAGGAGGGGAAGGGCGGACTGTATTTTCCCCAGAATCGGGAGTATACTACCACTTCCCGGATGGTGCAGGAGATCGCCGCGGCCCGGGGAAAGAGGGTGCGTCTGCTGAAGGTCCTGAATCCTTTGGTGGCTCTGGCATCCCATATGCCCGGCAGAATCGGAGCCATGGCCAACAAGGCTTTTGGCAGTCTGACTATAGATATGGACATGAGCGGAGACGTGGAGAGCTATTGCCTGTATGACTTGCGGGAGAGCATACGCCGCACGGAGGGATAGGTTTTCCGATACTGATCGATGCAAGGCCGCACGCAAAGCCTGCGGTATGCTGAGGTATGCTGATAAGAGAGAAGTGGTGTGCCCGCCGAAGCGGGTGCAGGGGTATTTATATGAAACTTACGGTTATCACCATCGCGTATAACAGCGCAGAGTACATAGGCCGCACCATAGAGTCTGTACTGGCCCAGGAGCAGGGGGATACCCCGTTTGCTCTGGAATATCTGATCATTGACGGGGCCAGCAGTGACGGTACGGTGGCCGTTGCCGAGAGCTATATTCCGGCTATGGAGAGCAGAGGGATAGAGTACCGGATCGGCAGTGAGCCGGACAGGGGCATCTATGATGCCATGAACAAGGGGATCAGCCGGGCCACAGGGGATATCATAGGGATACTGAACAGCGGTGACTGGTATGAACCCACTGCGGCGCGGACGGTTGCGGATACTTTTGCCGGCACAGGCTGCGATCTCATGTATGCCAATATCCGCATGCACAAAACGGACGGAATTACTTTTATAAAAAAAGCCAGACAGCGCCGTTTCCAGACTTCCAGGGACTGGAACCATCCCACTACCTTTGTGCGGGCACAGCTCTATAAGCAGTATCCGTTCCGCTGTCTGGGCATCCATGACGACTACGGCTTTTTCCTGCAGATGCGCAGGCAGGGGCGGAGTATTGTGACCGTAGATAAGGTACTGGCGGATTTCGTCATGGGGGGGGCCAGCAATCACAAGGACATTAAGGCGGCCCAAAAACGGATTAGGGACCGCTACCTGTACTGTTACCGGATAAATGGCTACAGCAGGCTGTACATACTGGAATGCGTGGCGATAGAGGCGGCGAAGATGCTGCTGGGATAACGTGGTACACTCGGTAATTCTTTCCTTATGGCCAAAAAGACTTGTCAAAAAATAAATGTTACGATAATATTACGATGGTTGCATAAAAAACATTAAAACACAGCAGACAGGAGAGTGTGCATGAAAAAAACGATTAAATTTTTATGTTTTGCGTTTATTTTTAGCCTGGTACTTGGAAATATCCTGCCCGGCAACCGCTCCTATGCTTTTACCGAAGAGGAAGAGAGCTATTTTCAAGAGGCAAGGACGGCGCTGCAGGTTTTGCTGCAGGAACAGCCGGTGATGGCGCTTGTGTATCTGACGGACCGTTACAGTGTCCGCAGTACGCCTGACGCGGGTGGAGCGGAGATTATTTCGGTGCCCAGCGGGCAGCAGGTGCTGATACAGGACGTGGTGCTGACTCAGCAGTATGAACCCTGGGTACAGGTACAGCTTTATAGTCAGGATGTAGAGTATACCGGATATGTTGAGAGGCGTTTTCTGGCCTGCTCGGACGAACGTTTTTTGGATTGGGAAATGTTGTATGGCATGAATCCCGCCGATATGCTTTTGACGGTGGAGGAGGGCCGCGGCGCAGCCAACGGTGTGTCACAGTTTCCCGAGAGTTACCGCGGAGCGCTGGAGGCATTGGCGGCGTCTCATCCCAACTGGATATTTGTGCGTCAGGACACAAATCTGGACTGGGCTACCGTGGTGGCCAACGAGATAGTGGGGGAGCGCAGTCTGATCCCCGCCTCTTTTCCGGCATATATGCAAAACGGATTGTTCAGTAAGAGCTGGGCTTATGCCTCGGAGGATACGCTGAAGTTTTATCTCGATCCCCGAAACTGGCTGACGGAGACGGGAATCTTTCAGTTTGAACAGCTCACCTATAATGCGTCCTATCAGACCCAGGAGGGAGTGCAGAATTTTTTAAACGGTTCCTTTATGCAGGGCAATTTGCCGGATGAGGGAGTCACCTATGCCAGTATTTTTCAGAAGG
This sequence comes from uncultured Acetatifactor sp., assembly GCA_910577235.1. Lineage (GTDB taxonomy): Bacteria > Bacillota > Clostridia > Lachnospirales > Lachnospiraceae > Acetatifactor. Next base: position 23,032 of record CAJTMX010000010.1, read on the forward strand.
CGGGCGTTGCTCTGAAAGTAAGCCCCATTCATCTCGCCTGCCGTGTCTATCAGGAGCAGGGAAAAAACGGCGGTTCGCCGCTGATATCCGGGACATATCCGGGTTATGAGGGATATTATAACTATTTTAATATAGGCGCCAGCGGATCTACCGATGAGCAGGTGTTTGTCAGCGGACTGCAGAAAGCAAAAGAAAATGGCTGGAACAGCGCAAGGGCGTCCCTCACGGGAGGAGCCGAGTTTATCTCCAAAAGCTATATTCTGAGAGGGCAGGATACTCTGTATCTACAGAAGTTTGACGTGGACGGCAGCTACGACGGGCTGTACTGGCATCAGTATATGCAGAATATCTGCGCTCCCAGCAGTGAGGGTTCCAATATCCGCAAACTCTACGCGGAGGCGGGGGCGCTGGACAACCAATTTGTATTTCGGATTCCGGTCTACAATAATATGCCGGAAACCCCCTGCCCCAAGCCGGTGCAGTCCTTTGATATCGTGCTGACGCCCCCGGCGGGGTACAGCGATCCCAATGTGTATCTGGACGGCGTGGCATATGGGGCCGATGTCAAAAACGGCAACTATGTGATAACCGCTCCGGACGGCAACGCCCGCACGGCGATCATGTATCAATATAACGAATCCGGTGTGCCCACAGGCATGAATGTGTGGCTGCTGGACTATGACAAGACCGCTTACAGGGCCACGGAGGTTCCCGAGCTGAGGGATCTGCTGACGTATCACGGATTTTCCATCAGGATCACCGGCAGGTCGGGAATCCGGTACAAGACCGGTATCGCGGTGGAAAACAGACAAAAATTATTGGGGAGCGGTATTCAGGGCTATACGCTGAAAGAGTATGGCACACTGATCATGAATAACGCCAATCGCGACGCTTATCCCATGGTGCTGGGAGGCCAGAAGGTTTCCAAAGGTGTCTCCTACGGCACGGACGGCAACGGGCAGCATGTGGATACGATCTATGAAAAAGTGGACGGCAGGTACCGCTACACCGCGGTGTTTGTGGGTCTGCCTGTGGAGCAGTACAAGACGGAATTCGCTTTTCGGGGTTATATGACGCTGACCGGAAACGGGCAGGATATAACGCTGTATGGGCCTGTTGTGGCCAAAAGTATCTATGATCTGTCCAGACAGCTTTTGGATATGGGATTGTATCCCGAGGGGTCTGAGACATTTAATTTCCTACAGCAGCTGGTAAACGACGCGGATGCCCAGGGGCAGTCCGCGGCTCAAAACTGACAAAGGGGAATCAATTTATGAAAAATAGAAAAATACTATTGTTGATCATATCCGCACTGGCATTTTCCATGGCCGGATGCGGAGACGGTATGACGCCGGAGGAACGGGAGGCGGCCAATCTGCAGCAGAGCGGCGCAACCGATCTGGTGGGTATTCCCATCGATGGCCCCTCAGAGTATCAACCCGATGAATCGGAGGGACAGATTCAGGGAAATGCGGAACTGGAGCAGCAGATCCGCGAGTTGGAACGGCAGAGCGGTACTCCCGATTTCGCTCAGGAGGGGTATCTGACCCTGGCGGAACTATATGGACAAAACGGCCAGGTTAAAAAGCAGCGGGATACGCTGGAAATCTGCTACGCTCTGTATCAGGACAGCGCCACGGCGCAGGAACTGGAGCAGCTGGCGGTAAATGTGGCGGAAGAGGAGCCCGGCATACAGGGTCAGATGGCATTGCTGGAGCAGAATCTGGCTACCCAGGGATATATTGACCAGGCTGTGAGCATGCTACATGGGGAGGAATGGAGAGATACCATGATGCCCCGGCTGAACCGGGGAACCAGAAGCTATTATCAGGAGCAGGAGGACGATTCTCTGTTTGTGCAGACTGGCTATGACGGCAGCGGCGCGTTTTATACCCAGGCGCAGTACAGACAGGGGGATCAGATCACGGTGCTGCTGCAGACGGAGGAGAGTGTACAGCTGCTGGAGACCAGTATAGAGGAGGAACTTTACGACGGCGTGTACGAGTGCTGGACAGTGCTGGCTGCCAGCGGCGATGTGATCCGGGAAAACGGCAATATGAGAGACGGTGTGCTGGTGGGGGATTATACCGCCCAGGTTCGCTGGGGCAAAGGTGAAAATGAATTGCTGCCTCTGTGGAATCTGCGGGAGGATATGGATATGATAACCTACAACGGAAATTTCGGAGAGGACGGCATAGCTACCACAGCCCAGCCGGAAGGCGCGGTAGAGGGCATCGTCTACGCCTACGACAGAGGAATGCAGAATTACCTGTTTTTGAGCGGCGATGAGGCTGCCACAGCGGAGAGTTATGTCTTCCGGGCGGAAACCATCGGTATGCCCGCGCCGGAAATGTATACGGCCTATGAGCCAAAGGAAGACCAGGGCGGCTTCTCTCCGTCCGGGACGATAGACGTGGCACAGCTGCAGGTTAGAGTGTTCGGCGGCAATATTCAAGTGTTTGACGGCACAGGCTGGATCGATATGGGAGCCGCGGATGTGTATATTGCAGCCGATCCCGTGGCAGCTGCAGGTCAGGTGACGGAAGGCGGAAACAACGGGTCGGAAACGGGAGCTCCGGGCATCACTGCGGTCTACGCAAGGCGGAGAGGCGGCCAGGTGGCGCCTGTGGCCACGCCGAAACCCACCAGCAAGCCCACGACGCCCACCAAGCCCGTAACGCCGGTAACGCCTGTGGCGCCTGTAGTGCCGGTACCTCCCACGGTTCCTGTGCCGGCGCCTACGCCGGAGCCTCAGCCCAGCAACCCTCAGCCCAGCAACCCTCAGCCCGGCAACCCGCAGCCCAGCAACCCTGAGCCTGCGCCGCAGCCTACACCTGCGCCACAGCCTACGCCGGAACCTGCCCCGGAGCCTACACCTCAGCCTCCGGTGCCTACCGATCCGCCTGTTACCGGCGGAGACTCGGATGTGGAGTGGTCGCCGGATATTATGTAGCTCAGGTGATTTGCGTTTCACTTGAAAGGCTGTCTGTTACGTATTTTGTTAAATCATTGGGAAAGTCCGATCAGACGGATCTGGCATTGCTTTTTAGGGATGAAAAACAATGGGACGATGAGTATCTCATACAATATATTAAAAGATTGGATGCGGTATAATTACTGGAAATTTAGCAAAAGTGGAGTTTCGTCATGAAACTCCACTTTTGCAATATTAATGGCTGTTTTTTCTCTAAAGACTGTATAATACAATCCGATCGAAGTAATATTCCAAACCTACCGTCCAATTTTGATGTTTTCGATTTGACAAACAAATAATGGGGGAGTAATATAGACAAAACGACTTACAAATATGTATAGTATACAAATTTGTAAGTCTGCTCCACTACAGCTACCAGATAATGGTGATCCTCCTATGGAAAGATTAATCCTAAGAGGGATAAAAGCATTTTGGAATCCGATCTCTTCAAAAAGAGATTTGGCCGAACATAGTTGTGAATGAAAGGAGAACTCCCCTAATATGCGGATAGGAATAGATCTACTCTGGGTCAGGGTAGGAAAATGCGGGGGAACGGAATCCTATATCCGTACCCTGCTGGACGGATTTGGGCGATATGGCAGGGATAATGAATATATTTTGCTGGTATCAAATGATAACGGATACAGTTTTGAGGCCTGTGATCAATATTCCAATATGAAGAGACAGATACTGCCAGTAGAATCCGCCAGCCAACCCAAACGTATACTGTGGGAAAATCTTCATCTGGACAGAGCCGCCAAAAAACTGAGGATTGACATTATGTTTATTCCTGTCTACAGTATGCCCCAGACATATGGCAGCGGGATTCCTTATGTATGTGTGATACATGATCTACAGGCACTTCACTATCCGCAGTATTTCTCGGTGGCAAGGCGTCTGTTCTTGAAAAACAGGTGGAAACATACCTGTAAGGTTTCCGCGCATATTGTAGTTTCTTCAGAATATAGCAAAAGAGATCTGGAATCCCATTATCCTGTCAGTGCCAAAAAGAACTCTGTGATCTATGTTCCGGTAGAGACAAAAGCATCGAAGATGTCGGCGGAAGTGCTGAAGGAGAAATATGGGATAGACAGCAATGCTTTTTTTTACTGTGTCAGTTCCATGCTGCCCCATAAGAATCTGAAGACATTGCTTGAGGCGATGGCTTTCAGAAAGCGCAGGGGAGACATTACCCCCCTTGTTATAAGCGGAGTGGGAGGCGGTAGAGAAACTTTTGAAGAGGAAGTGAACAAATACGGGATACAGGATATGGTGATAGATACAGGATATGTGTCAGATGAAGAGAGGGACTGTCTATACGAGAATTGTTGCTTGTTTTTATTTCCCAGCATGTTTGAGGGTTTTGGAATGCCGCCCATTGAGGCTATGCAAAAAGGTAAGAATGTTGTGACAACAGAGTGTGCGTGTCTGCGGGAAGTAACCGAGGGCAAGGCAGTGTATGTGAAAGATCCCACAAATGCAAAAGAATGGGTGGACAAAATAGATGAAACGATCAGGATTCCGTCCCAGATATGGGAGTTTCCTAATTACAATCTGAAAAACATAACAGAGCAGTATCTTCTAGTGTTTGAAAGAACAAAAAGTATGGGGGGTGACAGATGAGCGTATCCGTGTGTATGGCCACCTATAATGGCGCAAAATATATTAGAGAACAATTGGACTCTATTTTGCGTCAGAGCAGGAGGCCAGATGAAGTGATTCTATGCGATGACTGCTCTTGTGACGAAACCCCGTATATCATTCAGGAGTTTATTAAGGAAAATAGCTTACAAAATAAATGGAAACTGTATCAAAATCAGGAAAATAAGGGTTATCCGGAAAACTTTTACTATGCAATGAGTCTGTGTGCCTGTGATATTGTGTTTCTTGCTGATCAGGATGACATCTGGCACTGTGAAAAAATTGCCCGCATGTGTAAGGTGTTAGATGAAAATGCTCAAGTGGTAGTGGTCAGTTGTAAATTGAGTTTGATCAATGCGGAAGGAGAAGAGATTCATTCGATCATGGCTCCCACCCATAAATCGCTTAAGAAAAAAAGAGGAAGTTTGCGTCAGGTACGCATTGATGACATTTTTTACAAATATGAATGGCCGGGAATGGCTATGGCATACCGCCGGAAATGGTATCAAAATCAACGGGGGGACAGCAGCACCATTCCTCATGATATCTTGATCAGTTCCAAGGCGGCGGAGGAGGGGGGGCTGTATCAAATGGACGAGGTGCTGGCCTGCCACCGCAGACATGGCAGCAATGTGGGGGGAGAGGAACACCGCCTGGGTCGTCTGTTACGCAGGGATCGCAAACTGCGGGAGATAGAAGACTATCTTCAAATGCTAAGGGAATTTGATCAGAATAAAGTACTACAGACAGAGACGGGAAAAGAGGCGCTGGAAAAAAAACTCTCTTCTCTACGGGGACGGTATGATGCGCTGCAGTCAGGTCGTCTGGGCCAAGTGCTGGGAAATGCTGGAAGGCATTGGAGAGAGACAAGGCTCAAGACATTGGTTTGTGACTTGATTATAGTGTTACGGTCAATTGAAAGAGGTAAAAAAGACGAAACCCAGAGATAAATGCGGTTCCCACATACTGAAAGAAGAGAAATTGTATTTGCGAAATTTGCTTTGATGTGCTATTATCAAGAGGAAATGTGGTTCCCAGATAATGGATATCGACATTTTACCGTTGGTGTAAAATGTATATGGGAGATAATGTATGCATGATATAGGTGTTGTTATTGTAACATATAACAGATTGGAAAAATTAATTAAATGTCTTGCGGCATATGAAACACAGACATTATCTCCGGCATACATTTTGATCATTGACAATTGCTCAACCGACGGTACAAGAGAATATTTGGATGAATGGGCAAAACGTTCGTCTCTGCGCAAACCTAAAGTCATTCACTGTCCCAATAATTCCGGCGGTTCGGGAGGATTCTATCTGGGAATGCAGGAAGCAATGAAACTAAACGCAGATTGGATCTGGGTCGCGGATGATGACGCATATCCGTATCAGGACTGCCTGGAAAAGATTGCGGAGGCATACGGACGGCTTGACGAAGAGAAAAAAGAGACTGTTCAGGCTCTGTGCGGCAAAGTGATGGACAATAACGGTATTTCCGTCAATCACAGACGTTGTATCAGCAGATTTCTGGGACAGATCAAGGAAAAACCGCTTTCGCTTGAAAAGTATCAGGAATCCATAGTGGATATTGACATTTTCTCTTTCGTGGGAACAGCGATTCGCAAGAGTGCAATTGAAAAGGTCGGGTTGCCATACCGAGATTTTTTCATCTTTTATGACGATACGGAATATGCACTCCGTATAAGGAACATCGGCGCGATAAAATGTGTGAGTAACGCGGTTATTCTTCACGATTCACAGGAAAACAGCATTGCCCGTCGGAGCTGGAAATACTATTATCTGTTTCGCAATAAAATGTATACGTACAAATTATATTTTAATCGGTATCAATGCTTTATAGATAAATGCAAATTAGTATATATGCTGGTAAGATACTATCCGTCAAAACTGTCTGTAGCTCAGTTCAGGCAAGCGCTGGGAGACGTAAAGCATGGCAGACTCGGATTTGAGCCGAAATATCAACCTTGAGTTTAAGCAAAACAGATTATGAATATCAAAAAGCTAAACGCCAATTATATATATAACAGCATATATCAGTTGTTCACCTTGCTCTTACCTATCATCCTCACTCCCTTTATTACCCGTACCATTGGCGCTGGAGGAATTGGACAGTACAGTTATACCAGAAGTATTGTGACATATTTTGTACTGTTTGGAACAGTGGGAAGTAATCTTTATGCGCAGCGTGAGATAGCTTATGCGCAAGCCGACAAGCATAAAAAGAGCGCTGTGTTTTGGGAGATTTTACTGCTGCGATGCATTTTATTGACTATCAGCATGGTCATATATCTGCCGTTTTCTATTCATATGGGGCACTACGCAGTGCTTTTGCTGATACAGGCAATGGATATTTTAGCGGCTTACGCGGATGTGACCTGGTATTTTCAGGGAGTCGAGAATTTTAAGAAGATAACTACCAGAAATATTGTTGTAAAGCTTTTGACGGTAGTTGCTGTCTTTTTGCTCATACGTTCACCGGAAGACCTGTACTTATATGTATGCATTTATTGCGTTGGGAATTTTATTGGTCAAGCGTTGTTATGGAGAGATATTCGTCTGGAGATTCAAAAGATTCCGTACAAAACCTTGCGTCCAGGAAAACATTTTAAAGGCATTTTGCAGTTGTTCATTCCTCAGATATCTATTCAGATATATCTGCTGATAGACAAGACAATGATAGAACTGATTACCGGTAATTCGTCAGAAACAGGCTATTATGAATTGGCTCAGACCATTCAGAGAGCCTGTGTTGCTGCTGTTACGGCTTATGGTTCAGTGGCAGCTTCCAGAGTCGCGGCACTTAAAAGCCAGAATAAATATCATGAAATAAAGACTTTATTAACACAGTCGCACGAATTGATATGCCTGTTTGCCTTTCCGATTGCTTTTGGAGTTATAGCCATTGCACACAACCTGATCCCGTGGTTTATGGGAGACGGTTATGGCAGGGTTGCAGATCTGCTGGTTATGCTCTGCCCACTGATCGTTGTCATCGGGTTCAGCAACATCAGCGGTATGCAGTATCTGGTGCCGATGGGCAAGCAGAACCGACTGAGTGTCTGTTCCGCCATAGGCGCGATCATCAACGTCCTGTTCAATATATATGCCATTCCGCGGTATGGAGCCTTTGGAGCTGCGGCGGCATCCGTACTTGCGGAGCTGGCTGTGCTGATTTGCCAGGGAATATTTTTGCGAAATCTGATAGATAAGAAGAAAACTCTGGCGGCTCTGCTACAGGCTTTGACCGGTAGTGTGGTCATGCTGTTTGTTCTGAAGATGACAGAGAGATATCTGTTACATACGGCTACCATGGTACATACTATAATTTTGACGTTAGAGGGCATAATTGTATATGGAATGGTACAAGTGTTGCTGAAAAATAGACTGCTATGGAATATGAGGCCGCTATTATGGAGAAAAAGAGAAAAAGAATAAATTTAATGTTGCTGACGGCCGCGCATATTTACCTACTGCTGCCGATTTTGATTTTTTGTGTTGGCTGGTGCAAATGGTATATCGGGGCGGTCATGTCATGCATTATCGTTGTGGGGGCATATATCAGCATAAATAAATATATGCTTTCAGAGCCGATGGGAGGGGAGCAACATACATGCAAAGGGAAACTTTGGATATGCGTTGTAGCGCTGCTGCTAATTGCGTTGTGGGTGGTACTGTCCGGAATCGGCGGATATGTTTGGCAGAATGACGACCACTTTTGGAGGAATACAATCTTTGATATATTGGTCAAAGAGGATTGGCCGGTGGTACGTTCCACGATAATAAATGACACCATGCAGGAGAGGGGGCTGGTCTATTATATAGGATTCTGGCTCCCCGCTGCACTGGTGGGCAAGCTGTTTGGGCAGGCGGCGGGCAGCGCGATTCAATATATCTGGGCAGTACTGGGTATAGCCATTTTCTATGGCCTGATCTGTTATTGGCGCAAAAAGGTCAGCCTGTGGCCGCTGATTCTGTTCATTTTTTTCAGTGGTCTGGATATAATAGGTACGCTGTGCAACGGTGCTCCCCTTTTCACTCTGTGGGGAGTAGAGCATCTGGAGCGATGGCCGGGAATCTATCAATACTCTTCTATGACAACTCAGCTTTTTTGGGTATTTAATCAGGCCATACCCGTATGGATTGCCTGCGGGTTGCTGTTTCTGCGGCCCCACCCTCAAAATTGCATAATGATCTGGGCAAGCCTTATGCTGACGTCCACACTTCCCTTTATCGGTCTGTTTCCCTATGTTGCATATATTGTTCTAAGAGGGGATAAACCTATGGATCAATATGGTTCTGTAGCGGAGTATTTTAGGGAGATATGGAAGAGGCTGGTAAGTGTCCCCAATCTTCTATGCGGAGGAACGGTGGGCATCATATGCGGGCTGTATCTGATTCAAAACGCGGCAGGAGGACTGCTGCAAAAGATGGCAAATATTCCTGTGATCGTATTTGCCGCAGCAGGTATTTGCCTGCTGGCAATCATAATCGGATTTGTCTGGCTGGCAGTGCATGGATACTTAAAACGCCTAAAACTGCCGATATTAATACTTTTAGGATGCGGCATGGCAGGGTGCGTTCTGTATTTACTGGGCCGGGGATATCCCATTCAAAAAATTTTCTTCCATGGCATATGGTTGCTATGGTTTTATATGTTGGAGGCCGGTATATATCTGTTGCTTCTGCGGCAGGAAAAATCCCGCGCAGGCTTGTGGTGGATATGTGCTGTTACGCTGCTGGTATTCCCTCTGATAAGGATAGGGACAAATATTGATTTCTGCATGCGGGCATCCATACCGGGTCTGGTACTCATCTATTTTTGGGCGATCCAAAGGTTTAAAGAGGGAATTAAAACAGCAGGAGCCTATCTGTTGTGCATTGGGCTGGTACTGGGGGGGATCACAAGTTTCCACGAGATAGCGCGCACGGTAGTTTACAGCAGCAGACCATACAATATAGAGAGGGTTGCTGAAGAGAATATTTTTTCCGGAGGAAATTTTTCGGGAGAGGCGACGGGACTGTTTTGGATATATATAGCGCGATAGCGAGGGCGTAACCCGCAATGCGCAAGGAAGAGGATAAGTATGAAGGTAGTGATCTTAGCCGGGGGATACGGAACCCGGATCAGTGAGGAGAGTCACTTAAAACCCAAACCTATGATTGAGATCGGGGAGAAACCCATACTGTGGCATATCATGAAAGAGTATTCCCACTATGGCTTTTATGAGTTTATAATCTGTTGTGGATATAAGCAGCATGTAATCAAGGAGTGGTTTGCGGACTACTATCTTCACAACAGCGACGTGACTTTTGACTTTTCACAGGAAAATAAAATGACGGTTCACAATAATGTGTCGGAGCCATGGAAAGTCACGCTGGTGGATACAGGACTGAACACCATGACCGGTGGCAGGATCAAGCGTGTGCAGCGGTATATTGGAAACGAGACTTTTATGATGACTTATGGGGACGGTGTAGCAGACATCAATATGAATGATTTGTTGGCATTTCATCGATCCCATCACCGAATTGCAACATTGACAGCGGTATCGCTTGAGCAGCGTTTTGGGGTGCTGGATATCGCGGAAGACGATACGGTATTTTCCTTTCGTGAGAAGAAACGAAAGGACAGTAATCGTATCAATGTGGGATACATGGTGTTGGAACCGGCCATATTTGATTATATAGAAGGGGATTCCACGGTGTTTGAAAAACTGCCGTTGGAGAGACTGGCCAAGGATGGTCAGATTGCCGCTTACCGACATGACGGATACTGGCAATGCATGGATACTAAAAGGGAAATGGACAAGCTGAATGGGCTGTGGGCATCCGGTCAGGCTCCCTGGAAGGTCTGGGAGGATTGAGGATATGATGCGGGTAATTGCGCCGGAAAGGCGTTTACGGAACTCTAAACAGGAAAGCGATGGGCAGGGAAATGTTTGAAGGCAGGACAGAGGAACAGGCAAGAGAGTCAATCTTACAGGCGGTACAGGAATTTTATGAGAGATATCATCATAAAAGCGGAGCATATTTAGAAGGGCAGCGTATTCCCTATGCTGCCCGGACTTATGACGGGGAAGAGATGCGTAATCTGGTGGACAGCGCGCTGGAATTCTGGCTGACTGCCGGACGGTATACGGTGCAGTTTGAAAAGGAACTGGCGGCCTTTCTGGGCATTCGTTTCTGCTCGCTGGTCAATTCCGGTTCCTCAGCCAATCTTCTGGCTTTTATGGCTTTGACATCGCCGCTTCTGGAGGAGCGCCGAATATGCAGGGGAGACGAAGTTATCACCGTAGCGGCGGGATTTCCCACCACGGTCACACCGATCATTCAGTATGGGGCCATACCAGTGTTTGTGGATGTGACGATCCCGGAGTACAATATAGACCCGGACATGCTGGAGGCGGCGTACTCCGAGAGGACCAAGGCGGTTATGCTGGCGCACACCTTGGGGAATCCTTTTCCTCTCCGGCAGGTTAAGGAATTCTGCGACAGGCATGGATTATGGCTGGTTGAGGACAACTGTGACGCTCTGGGCAGCAGATACAGGATGGAGGAAGAGGAGAGATATACGGGTACGATTGGTGATATCGGAACCTCCAGTTTTTATCCCCCCCACCATATGACCATGGGGGAAGGAGGAGCAGTCTACACGGATAATCCCTTGCTGCACAGGATTATCCGCTCTCTCCGAGATTGGGGCAGAGACTGTATGTGTCCCCCTGGGCGGGACGGAGTGTGCGGCCATCGGTTTGAGGGGCAGTATGGAGAACTGCCGCAAGGTTATGACCATAAGTATGTGTATTCTCATTTCGGATATAACTTGAAAGCTACTGATATGCAGGCGGCTATCGGCTGTGCTCAGCTGAAAAAGCTGCCGGGTTTTGTGGCTGGGAGACGGGAGAACTTTGAATTGCTGTACCGAAAACTGGAAACGGTATCGGACCGCCTTATATTGCCGGAGGCAACGGAGGGGTCGGTTCCCAGTTGGTTCGGATTCCTGCTTACCTGCCGGGAGGGTGTGGACAGAGAGAGATTGGTTCCCTATCTCGAGAAAAAAGGGATACAGACCAGGATGCTGTTTGCTGGCAATTTGACCAGACATCCATGTTTTGATCAGATGCGAAATGAGGGTGAGGGCTATCGGGTCGTGGGATCGCTGGAGATGACAGACCGGATCATGCGGGATTCTTTCTGGGTAGGCGTATATCCGGGTATGACACAGGATAGGATCGCTTATATGGCGAAGGTTATTTCAGAGGCTGTGGGAAAGACTTGAGCCATGGCGATAAGAGGTGTATTATGAAAATTAGAGTGGCAGATTATATAGCGGAAACTTTGGCTGCACATGGCATACGCCATGTCTTCTCCGTCACAGGCGGCGGAGCGATGTATCTCAATGACGGACTGGGACATCATCCGCTATTACAGTGTATTTATAACCATCACGAACAGGCGTGCGCCATGGCAGCGGAGAGTTATGCCAGGGTCCATAACCGTATGGCGGCAGTCTGTGTAACTACCGGACCTGGGGGAACCAATGCGATCACAGGTGTGTTGGGAGGCTGGCTGGATTCCATTCCCATGCTGATCCTGTCCGGGCAGGTGCGTTATGACACTACAGCCAGAAGTACCGGGCTGGACATTCGGGCTATGGGAGATCAGGAATTTGATATCACCCGGGCAGTAGGATGTATGACCAAATTTGCGGAGATGGTTACTGACCCGGATAAGATTCGTTATTGTCTGGAAAAGGCTATTCATTTAGCACAGTCCGGCAGACCGGGGCCCTGTTGGCTGGATATTCCGTTGAACGTACAGGGAGCTTATGTGGAGACAGAAGAGCTATGCGGATATGATTTGTCGGAGGACACCGAAAAGATCCCTCGGGTGACAGGGGAGCAGATTGCTTTGATATTGGATAAACTCCGCTCCTCCAACCGTCCGGTATTAAACGTGGGCAATGGCGTTCGTATCGCGGGAGCGGCGGAAGTGCTTGGCCGTGTGATAGAAAAGCTGAATATACCAGTGGTGACTGGATGGAACAGCATCGACCTGATAGAAGACGAGCATCCGCTATATGTGGGAAGGGCAGGGATCATGGGGGACAGACCCGGTAACTGGGCAGTGCAGAACTGTGACCTGTTTCTGTCCATAGGCAGCCGTCTGAGCATACGTCAAGTGGGGTACAATCACAGTTCGTGGGCCAGAGCCGCCTATACCATTGTGGAAGATGTAGATCAGGAGGAACTGAAAAAGCCTGATATCCATGTGGACTATCCCATATGGGCGGATGCCCGGGATCTACTGGAGGCTCTGGACGCGGCTGTTCCCGCAGGAAGAATGCCGATTCGGGAGGAATGGAATGCCAGATGCCAATATTGGAAAAAAGAATTTCCCGTAGTGCAGAAGTGTCATTATGCCCAGTCGGAACCGGCCAATGTCTATGCCTTTATCCATAAGCTCAGCAGTTCGCTGGCAGAAGGAGATATTACGGTGGTGGGGAATGGCTCAGCCTGTGTGGTGGGGAGTCATGCGTATGTGATCAAGAAAGGGCAGAGGTTTGTGATCAATTCCGCAGTGGCATCCATGGGATATGATCTGCCTGCCGCCATAGGAGCCTGCGTCGCATCAGGCGGCAGGCAGATCGTGTGTGTGAGCGGGGACGGGAGTATACAGATGAATCTGCAGGAACTCCAGACCATTATCCATCATAGAATGCCAATCAAGATATTTGTAATAAATAATGGGGGATATCATTCCATCAGACAGACCCAGATGAACTTTTTTGGGGAGCCTTTGGTGGGAATAGGCGCGGAAAGCGGGGACTTAAGTTTTCCCGATCTGGAAAAGCTGGCAGGGGCATATGGATATCCCTATATACGGATCAGCAGCAACAACCAGCTTGGCAGGGTACAGAGCGTACTTGAGACGGAAGGGCCAATGCTCTGTGAAGTAATGGTGGATGCCGGACAAAAATTTGAACCCAAGGCGGCCAGCAGGCGCATGGAAGACGGAACCATGGTGTCGGCTCCGCTGGAAGATCTGGCACCCTTTTTGCCGCGGGAGGTTCTGAAACAACAGATGTATATACCGTTGGTGGACGAAGTGTGAAACTGACGATTCCAATACCGGTTTGCGCAGTACCGCAGGCAAGGCGGTAGCCGGCTACAGGTATGCGGGGCAGAGGAAATGATGACAGAGCAGAATTTTTATAAAGGGAAAAAAATATTTATAACGGGTCATACGGGGTTCAAAGGCAGCTGGCTCTGTGAGTTGCTGCTCTCTCTGGGCGCGGAAGTGACGGGATACAGTCTGGAGCCGCCCACTACCCCTTCCATGTATCATATCTGTGGTTTAGAGAAAAGACTGCATTCGGAATATGGCGATATTCGGGATCTGGATCATCTGCGGAAAGTGATGAGACAGGCTCGGCCGGAGCTGGTCCTGCATATGGCGGCACAGCCTCTTGTCCGGGAAAGTTATTGCAGGCCGGTGTATACCTATGACGTGAATGTGATGGGCACCGTGAATATCCTGGAATGCGTGCGGGAGAGTGACAGTGTCAGATCGTTTTTGAATGTTACTACGGATAAAGTGTATCTGAACAGGGAATGGGAATGGGGGTATCGGGAGAATGAGGAGTTGAATGGATACGATCCATATTCTAACTCCAAGTCCTGCTCGGAGCTGGTCACATGCGCCTACCGGAATTCCTTTTTCACAGAGGAAGATGGGCAGCCCGCAATCTCCACAGCCAGAGCCGGAAACGTGATCGGAGGGGGAGACTTTGCGGCGGACCGCATTATCCCGGACTGTTACAGGGCAGCGGCAAACCGCCGGACAATAGAACTTAGGAACCCCGGTTCAATTCGGCCTTATCAACATGTGTTGGAGCCGTTGGCAGTCTATCTGACAATTTTGCATCGACAATATGAGGATCATAGCCTGGCCGGCAGTTATAATGTGGGACCGGATGAGGGAGACTGCTGGAATACCAGGCAGATTACGGAATATTTCTCACGTTGCTGGCAGGAGCAGACGGGGGAGGCACTGGCGTGGCATTCTGCCCTGACGGACGGCCCCCATGAGGCAAATTATTTGAAACTTGACTGCTCGAAACTGAAGAATACATTTGGATGGCGGCCCAGGTGGGGGGTAGAGACTGCAGTCCAAAAGACGGCGCAGTGGTATGCGGCTTATCTGCGAGGAGAGGATATGCAGGCATATACGGTGAAACAGATATGTGATTTTTGGGGGAATGATTGCTTAGAATAAAGCGTATATGAGTATGGCCGAGTGCATGGATTGGAGCGTTCATATGAGAAAAAGAGCAGTTATCACCGGCGCATCCGGGATGATTGGAGTGGCACTTGCGCAAGAATGTGTGGCAGCAGGTGAGGAGGTGCTGGCGATATGTCACAGAGGGTCGCCAAAGAATGAGGCTTTGCGAAAGCTTTCTGGCGTGGAAGTGCTTGAGACGGATCTGGACGAGTATATAAATCTTGCCGGGAAACATTGGGAAAAAAAATGTGATACGTTTTATCATCTGGCATGGGCCGGGACAACCGGGTCGGCAAGAAACGATATGGCGCTGCAGACGGAGAATATTCGTTTTACTTTGGATGCCGTGACTTTGGCAGAGAGTATGGGATGCCGTACATTTGTGGGAAGCGGATCTCAGGCGGAATACGGCAGGCATCAGGAGACATTACGGCCTCGGACTCCTGTTTTCCCGGAGACAGGATACGGTATGGCAAAGCTGTGCGCGGGGCAAATGAGCCGCTATAGCTGCGAGCAAAAGGGAATAAGGCACATTTGGGCCAGAGTACTCAGCGTATATGGACCTTATGGCAGTCAGGATATGATAACTGTCGCTCTGCAAAAGCTGATGCGGGGCGAGCATGTGAGTTTCACGGCCGGAGAGCAGGTTTGGGACTATCTCTACAGTGAGGATGCGGCCAGAGCATTACGGCTTATGGCGGAGAAGGGGGTATCGGGGAAGACCTATGTGCTGGGCAGCGGTCAGGCACGTTCTTTAAAAGAGTATCTGGAAGTCATGCATAAGGTTGTCTGCGACAGGCTTGGGCAGGAAGGATGCAAAGCGGGGACGGTTGGGATTGGGGAATTGCCCTATGATGTGAGTCAGGTGATGTGTTTGGATGGAGATATTGAGGAACTTGAAAAGGATACAGGTTTTTTCCCCGGGGTAAGATTTGAGGAAGGAATTATAAGTCTGTTGGACCAAATGATTTTAGTGGGAGCGGGCGGTATGGTGGAAGGAGGCAAATGTGAAACTCGGTAAGGTTTTTAGAAGTAAAAAAGTGTATCAGTATGGGTTTGCTCTTGCTTTTTTGATGTTGGAGCTTTTTTTAATGCTTGGACCTCAAGGCTGGCTTAGAGGGGAGGTGTTCAACGGCCTGTCAGGAGAGAACAGTTGGGGCATGGAACTCTCGGGTGAAGACGGACAGGCTGTATGTCAGATTTTTCGTCCCAGGCACCGGAACTTGAATACAATAGGCATTGTTGTCACATCCCAATCGGAAGTTTCCGATGGACATGCACATATTGATGTTTCGGACATGGAGGGAAATATACTTTTTGAGTCAGAAGTTCCATATACAGAATTGGAATTTGGCAGATACTTGGATATTCCTGTAGATTTGACACTTTCGAATAAGGAGGATTACTATTTAACGGTTCAACTCGAACAGTCCGCGGAGGGCATACAGCCTGGTGTGGGGGTGTGCGGTACAGAAATGCGTCTTTATGAGAACAGGAGGTTGATGCGCGGCGATTCGGATCATGATGAAATTAAAGGTACGCAGCTTCTCACCCGCTTTTATTATTCAGACGCTGTCTCAGGCTCAAAAGTCATGAAAGCGCTGTTTTTGGCTGTTGCCACAGCGCTGTTGGCCGTGGTAAGGCTTCCGGACATCAGAGGACTCAAAGAGACTGGGGGCATTCTTCTTCTGGTACTTATTCCCTATGTCCTGGGTCGCAGATTTGAACTACTGACGGTATATGCGGATGGCCTGTTGCCGCATGCCATGCGATGGAACATGGCAATTATGTACACTATGGAATTGGTGTTTCTGTTATGCATGCAATCTTTCTCTGCGGCTGTTATAGCATCGGATGTAGTCCTTACAATATTGTATTCGCTTAATTATTATGTCTATGCGTTTAGAGGGGTGGCACTGAAATTTTCCGATTTGAAGGCGGCGAGGACAGCGGCACAGGTTGTTTCGGGGTATGATCTTACGCCAAATATTCATCTGGCCATGGCGTGGGGGATAGCGGTATTAATAGCTGTTGCCGGATGGAAATTGCGGAGAAAGGTGATAAAACCCAGACAGATCACAAAGAAGATTATCATCGGAAGAGCCGGGATGATGGCCGGGGGAATATTCTTGGCGGCGTGCGCAGTCTATATGCTAATCTGCACGGATCTGCTGGAGCAGAGGGGATTTGATAATTCTCATGGATGGAGACAGGAAAATAAATATTTTTATGACGGCTATCTGGTAGCCAGTTGTCTTGATATAAAAAACATGTGCGATATATTAGGCAGCGCTCCGTCAGGTTATTCAAAGCAATATGCGGAAGAGATACTGGAGGAATATGAACATCGACAATCGGGCGCTGTCAGCGAGAACGAGCTGCCTCATGTCATTCTGATCATGAACGAAAGTTTTTCTGATCTAAGGATCTTGGGGAATCTGGAGATCAGTGAGGAAAACCTGGGAAATTTTTATGGTCTGCAGGAAAACACCGTGAGGGGAAATGTAAATGCGTCTGTGCTGGGGGGCGGCACATGCAACTCTGAATTTGAAGTGCTGACAGGTTGCAGTATGGGATTTTTTCCGCAGTCCTATTATCCCTATGAGGAGTGCTTAACAAGACCCACAGATTCATTGGTGTCGCTGTTTAAAGAATACGGCTATCATACGTACTCCATGCATCCTGAGACATGCTGGAACTGGTACAGAACGTATGCGTATGAATATCTGGGGTTTGACGAGAGCCTATGGATAGAGGATTTTGAGGGGGCGGAAACCCTTCACCATGGTGTGTCTGATATTGAGACATACAGAAAAATACTAGACTTGTATGAAAAACGGGAAAAAAATGAAAAACTTTTTGTTTTTGATGTAACCATCCAAAATCATGGCGGATATACCTATGAAGATAACTGTGCGTATGACATAAAATCTGTCAATGTTCCCTCAGAGGAAGCGGATAACTATTTATCTTTGATAAAGGAATCCGATGAAGCGTTCGCTCAGTTGATCTCGTATTTCGCCAAGGAAGATGAAAAAGTAATAATATGTATGTTCGGAGATCACCAGCCCAGATTGTCGGATAGTTCGTTTTATAATACGCTATATGGGTTGACGGAGGGGTTGACAGATACGGATATGATCTTTAATCAGTACAAAACTCCTTTTATTATATGGGCAAATTATGATATAGAAGAGATGGAAGGATTGGATATCAGCATGAATTACCTTGGCGCGCTGTTGCTGGATACCATTGGCATCGAGAAAACTGCCCGGTTTAATTATGTCTTTGAATTGATGGAGGAATATCCCATCATAACTGTAAACGGATATCAGGATAAGAGGGGTAATATATTTGAGTGGTCAGGTACAAATGAGGAATTTTTGGATTACAGAATATTACAATATGACTTCCTTTTTGATTAACCGGGGCAGGGTGTAGATTGACGTTTCTGCTCATATGGGCTATAATGGACAAAACTGAGGGGAGAATCAGCAATGTATGTGTAGAGGAAAGCCGGGCAGAAGAATGAAGAAGATAAGTGTGGTAATTCCCTGTTTTAATGAGGTAGAAAATGTGGACCCGATATGTTTTGCCATAATTAATGTGTTGGAGGAAGCATTATCTGCATATGACTATGAGATACTGTTTATTGACAACTGTTCGACGGACGGCACGCGGGATGTTCTGGAGAGACTTTGCCAGGAGAACAAAAAAGTTAAGGCCATATTTAACGTGACGAATTTTGGACAATTCAATTCACCGTTTTATGCCATGTGTCAGGCTTCGGGGGATTGTGTGATCTGTATGTGCTGTGACTTTCAGGACCCGGTAGAACTGATTCCCACCTTCGTGCATGAATGGGAAAAGGGACATAAGATCGTCAGTGGCATTAAGACCAGCAGCAGAGAGAATAAACTGGTTTATTTGCTCCGAACCGTCTACTACAAACTGATACGTAATATGTCTACCACACAGATGATAGAGCATTTTACCGGATTTGGGTTATATGATAAAACTTTTATCTCGATCCTGCGTCAGTTGGATGATCCTATTCCCTTTATTCGGGGAATTGTTGCCGAGTATGGGCATGGCTTTAACCGCGTGGAGGTAGAATACGAACAAGCCAGACGCAGGGCCGGTAAGACGCACAACAACTTTTATAGCCTGTACGATGCGGCCATGCTGAGTTTTACTTCTTATACTAAGGTAGGACTGCGTCTGGCAACCTTATGCGGATTTATTGCCTCGGCAATCAGTCTGTGTATCGCCCTGTTTTATCTGGTGTACAAGTTGACACACTGGTATACCTTTCAAGCGGGTAATGCGCCTATGGTCATCGGTATTTTCCTTTTGGGATCGGTGCAGTTGTTTTTTATAGGATTGTTGGGGGAATATATTTTAAATATTAACACGCGTGTTATCCACAGGCCGTTGGTTGTAGAAGAAAAGCGGCTAAATTTTGAGGAAGAGGAAACCGACGAATGAAACGAGTGATCACGTATGGGTCTTTTGACCTGTTCCATGAGGGACATTACAATTTGCTGAAACGCGCCAAGGCGCTGGGGGATTATCTGATCGTGGGAGTGACAACAGAACAGTATGACGAGTCAAGGGGAAAATTGAATATCGTGGACCCTTTGGACAAGCGTATTGAGAATGTGCTGAACAGCGGATTTGCAGATGAGGTCATAGTGGAGGATCACCCGGGCCAGAAAGTGGAGGATGTACAAAAATATAATATAGATATTTTCACGGTGGGTTCTGACTGGCAGGGAGCTTTTGAATTTCTGGAGCCGTATTGCCAGGTGGTATACTTGGAGCGAACAAAGAATATATCATCCACACAGATGCGCGCGCGGGGGCACAATATTATCCGTATCGGCGTGATCGGCAGCGGTCGGATTGCGGAGCGTTTTGTACCGGAGGCGAAATATGTCAGCGGCGTGCTGGTCAATAGTGTTTATAATCCCCATCTGGACAGTGCCCGGGAATTTGCCCGGCAGCTAGAGTTGGATGTGGCAACGGACGTGCTGGATGAGTTGTGGGATGAGGTGGACGCTGTGTACATTGCGTCTCCTCATGAAACCCATTACAGTTATGCCAAAGTCGCGCTGGAACATGACAAGCACGTGCTCTGTGAAAAGCCGTTGGCGTTCTCTCGACGTGAGGCGGAAGAGTTGTTTGTCATTGCCGAGCAACGGGGAAAAATTCTCCTGGAGGCTATAAAGACGGCCTATTGTCCAGGATTTGTCCAGATGCTGGGAATCGCTAAGACAGGGACTATAGGAAAGATCTGTGATGTGGAGGCGTGTTTTACGCGTCTCACTCCGGAAAATCTGCGAGAGAGGACTGATCTGAAGTATGGTGGCGCATTTACGGAGTTTGGGAGCCATACGCTGTTGCCGATCATTAAATTGTTGGGCCCTGATTATAAGGAAGTGAGGTTTGACAGTATTCTTGATGAAAACGGCATCGACTTATATACCAAGGCGTCTTTCCGCTATGAGAATGGAATGGCGATGTCTAAGAGCGGTGTAGGTGTTAAGTCGGAGGGCCAGCTCTTGATCTCAGGCACTAAGGGCTATATCCTTGCGGAGTCTCCCTGGTGGCTGACACAGTATTTTGAGGTGCGTTATGAGGACCCTAATAAGAAGGATCGATATTTCTCCAAGTTTTTGGGTCAGGGGCTGCGGTATGAAATCAGCGATTTTGCTTATATGATCCAGGGGCATCGAGGGAGATATTATAAGTTTACACCTGAGGATTCCATTGCCATTGCCAGCATTATGGAGAGGTTCTTAGCGGAGAGGTTTAAAAATGAAAATATGGGCGCACAGAGGTTGCAGTTATAAATATCCCGAGAATACTCTATCTTCTTTTAGAGAGGCCTGTCGGTATGAGATTATGGGCATCGAACTGGACATCCAACTTTCGAGAGATGGAGAGATAGTCGTCATCCATGATGAGAGGGTGGACCGCACCACGGACGGAAACGGCTACGTAAAAGATATGACGCTGCGGGAGCTAAAACGGCTTAGGATATTGCCTAATCCACAGAGCAGCAAAATCTATGAGACAATACCCACTATGCGCGAAGTTTTGGCCTATCTTGCTCCTGTATGCCACAGGGATGGTCTGCTGATTAACATAGAATTGAAAAACAGTGTAGTCCGTTATGAAGGCATGGAACAGAAGATTCTGGATTTGGTTGCGGAATATGAACTGGGAAATAATATTATTTACAGCTCATTTAATAAGGATTCTGTCAGGTTATTAAAAGAGTTGGATTCCGGTGTAAAAGTCTGTATCCTGTCTGAGAGTGTATCGGACGGGTTGGAGTTTTTACGGTGTGTCCCTGTGGAGGGTATACACCCCTTTCTCAAGGCAAAAGACATAGCATTGCTTATGAAAGAGTCTACCAGAGATATTCTTGGACAGGGAATTCGGGTACGCGCCTGGAACATAAGAAGCGGCGAACCCTTTTTCCCGGAGAACAGAAGATATGAGATACAGGATACAGAGAGACTTGAGCAGGCGGGCATTACGGATCTTTTTACAAATATACCGGAAACATATGTTCCGTTAAAAAGACTTTCTCCAAAGCAGATTATTCTTGAGAAGGGGAGAAATATTTCTGATGAAACGGGATATATTCAGAGTGCGGAAGAAATCTACCTGGCGTCTGGACGTTTTTATCATGTATATCCGGGAGATAGACTGCGGGTAAACAGAGGGACGGAATACAGAATATACCGTTATTCTACAGATATAAAGGGAGATTTGATCCATACCTATTGCTATGAGCCGGAACAAAATTGGGCTAGTTATGTGCGGGAGCAGGAAGAATGGCGGACGTATGATACAACGTTCGATAGGGAATGTTATATTCGCATAGTCGCGAAACAACGATTTCTGCCGGAATCTGTGGAGGGAAATGATACCGCTGGGTGGGAGCCATGTGTTTTGCTGGAATGTGTCAACGAACCCGACATGGAGTGGCCAGACTATTTTCAAGCCGAGACGTTGTTGACGGTAGAAAAAGTCTGGAACTGCTTGCTGGACGAAGAAGATTTGGCATTTGCTGTAATTACCGATACTCATTATGTCAATAATGGTACATGGGAAAGGTCTGCGTATAACCTGCAACAGGTTGTAACCCGACTGCCCCTTAACGGTATCATTCATCTCGGAGACTTGACGGATGGTATATTACCGATAGCTCAGACTAAAGAATCCGTGGAATATGTGATGGCGGATATGAAACGAACAGGGCTGCCGGTTTATTTTTGCTGCGGAAATCATGATTCTAATTATTTTTATAATAATCCGGAGAAGATGACGGAGAGAGAAATGAGCGTATACTATCTGAGAAAAGAGAGGCCGTGGTATTATGTGGACTATCCTGCTCAAAAACTTCGGATATTGTACCTATATTCCTTCGATTATCGTGAGAAGATCAGATATGGATTTCCTATAGAGGAGCTGGAGTGGATAAAAGAAACGCTTGAGGACATGGAAGACGAGTGGGCTGTTCTGGTGTGCTCCCATGTGCCCCCTCTGCCGGAAATTCATTTTTGGAGTGATCAGATCCGGAACGGTGAAGCATTGCTGGAAATATTGGAGAAATATCATGCAGAAGGTAAAAAGGTTTTGGCTTATGTACATGGACACAACCATGGAGAGCAGATTTATACCCGTAGACCTTTTCCTATTGTTTCGCTGGGATGTAATAAAATGGAAGATTTCCAGGATAGGAAACCCCGGGGATCTTGGACATACACAAGGCGGCAGGGCACGGTGACGGAAGATTTGTGGGATGTCATGATTGTGCATGCGGATCATAGCGGGATTGACTTTATTAGGTTTGGCGCTGGTGAGGATAAGCATATAGTCTGCGGATAGAAGGCTTATAATACAGTATTTTTTCTGGCAATATAGTATAGACTATGGTATAATATGCTTGTTTGGCACTGGAGACTATTTGGATTCTGGAGCGGCTCTTGAAGATCAGCAAAGTGAATTGCATGTGACATAAGGAAAGTAGGGTATCTTATGAGTGAAAAAAAAATCATATTCGGAGCCGGGAAATATGGTAAGGATGCCTTTGAAAAACTTGGAGAAGAGCAAGTAGAAGGTTTTATAGATAATAATATTGAAAAACAGAAGTCACTATTTTGCGGAAAACCGGTTATGAGTTTGGAACAGGCGGCATCCATGCACTGCCATATATTGATTGCAAGTAAATATTCAGCCGGCATGATAAAGCAGTTAAAGGAATACGGTATAGAAGACTATTCAGTGTTTCTGAACCGTTTGCACAAATATTATGAAACTGACGAACTTATTGTTAATCCATATGATGCAAGAAAAGAGATGCGCACTGAGGAAGAGTGGAATAACAGCGATAGAATGCAATATACCAGAGCGGCTGTCTTCGATGAAGTAGAGGGGTTATACCACAATGTGCCTCTTTTTGAGGCTATTGAAGTCGAAACCATTAATCGTTGCAATGGAACCTGTTCTTTTTGTCCTGTAAACCGCAATGTCGATCCGCGAAAACATATGAAAATGTCTGAACAATTGTTTAAAAATATTGTAGACCAACTTGCGGAGATACATTATAGCGGGCGATTTTCTGTTTTTTCAAACAACGAACCATTGCTGGACGACAGAATCGTGGAGTTAAACCAATATGCAAGAGCGAGACTGCCGGAGGCTGTAATGCATATGTTTACCAATGGGACATTGTTTACGCTTGATAAGTTTATTGCGCTCACAGACGTTCTGGACGAGCTTATTATCGATAATTATCAACAGGACTTGAAACTGATTAAACCTTGCTCCGAGATACGGGACTATTGTAAGGAGCACCCGGAACTGACTAAAAAAGTTACGATTGTATTAAGAAAACCGAAGGAAATTCTTACTTCCAGAGGCGGAACAGCCCCAAATCGTAAAGTTGTTCCGGAATATGGAGAAGACAGGTGTACATTGCCGTTTAAACAAATGATCATAAGGCCTGACGGAAAAGTTTCGTTGTGCTGCAATGATGCAATAGGCAAGTATACACTAGGCGATTTAAACAAGGAAAAATTGCTGGATGTCTGGTATGGACCAAGATTTCAGAAAGTTCGTCAATGCTTGTACGAAGGAAGAAAGCAATGGGGAGACTGCAGGCATTGTGATACATTTTGATAGCAGGCGAGAGGTAATTAATGAGGAAAAATGAGCAATTAACAGAACAAAAGTATATTCGTATGAGGAAGAGAAAGGCTTTTAGGGAAAGCCTGCTATATTATTTTTTTTGTATATTCCCTATTTGCCGCAATAAAATTACGATTTGCACTTTCGAGGGAAAGGGCGGATTTTGTTGCAATCCCAGATATATAGTTGAAGAGCTAAGAAGGAGAAATAATGCGTATCATTTTGTTTGGCTGGTGAACGATCCGTCCAAACAATTTCCCGACTATGTAACCCCAGTCAAAAATACACTGTGGAACAGGGCGTACCATCTGTCAACATCTAAGGTGTGGATTGACAACTATAGAAAACCTTATGGCACAAGAAAAAGGAAAGGACAGTATTATCTTCAGACCTGGCATGGGGCGCTGTCGTTTAAAACGCTGGGTTTGTGGAGAGGAGAGGGTTTTTCCAAGATGGCGTATCTCGTCAGCAGGAATGATTCAGAAATGACGGATTATGTTATATGTGATTCCGAGTGGGGAAGGCAGGTTTATCCCAAGGGGTTGGTTTATAATGGAGAGTATTTGAAATTTGGATCGGCCCGATGTGATATTATGGTTAATTTCAGAGTGCGGCAGCGAGATAATATCCGCGAACTCTATCACTTGCCCAAAGAGACAAAGATAGTAATGTTTGCGCCAACATTTAGGGAAACAGGACAGAAAGGACAAAGAGGCGTGTTTGTGGAAAACAATACGCTGGACTTTTTAAGAATGGTAGAGAATCTGAGCAGGCGCTTTTCGGGGGAGTGGTATCTGTTCTTGCGCTTACACCCCCAATTGGCCAGCGAGATGGAAAAATATCCATTAGAGGGCCTGGAAGGGCGGACTATAGACGTGAGCCAGGCCGACGATATGTGTGAGATTCTGGCGGGAGTCGATGTGCTGATAACGGACTATTCCAGCGCGGCTATGGACGCGGGCTTTGCGAATATTCCGGTATTTTTGTATACCGACGATATAGAAAAGTATATAGAGGACAGAGGAGGACTGTTTTGGACATTTCCGGAGAAGGGGCCAGAGCCAATCGTCAGCAATAAAGCGGTGACTCCTGACATTAAAGCCATACTCCCCTATCCTCTGGCAAGAAACAATGATGAATTGGAGAGTAATATACTAAACTTTGATTCTGAGAAATATACCAAAATGACACATGAATTTGCACAGGCGATAGGCTTGCTAAATGACGGCAAAGCTTCAAAAAGGGCAGCGGATCATGTAGAGAGGTGGCTAAGATGAAAAGAGTGATCACATACGGCACGTTCGACTTGCTGCATTATGGGCACATAAACCTTTTGAGAAGAGCAAAGGAGCAAGGCGATTATTTGGTGGTTGCCCTTTCAACGGATGAGTTTAACTGGAAGGAAAAGCATAAAAAGTGCTATTTTTCATATGAGCAAAGGAAACAGTTGCTGGAGGCGATTCGGTATGTAGATTTGGTTATACCCGAGCAGAACTGGGAGCAGAAGGCCAAAGACATAAAGGAATATCACATAGATACTTTTGTAATGGGGGACGACTGGGCGGGTAAATTTGACTTTCTTCGGGATGAAGGCTGTGAGGTAATATATTTTAACAGAACTCCGGAGATCAGTTCGTCTCAGATCAAGCATGATTTTCGAGAAGGTATCTCGGAGTGCTCTGACATGCCATATCCATCAAATCAAAGGAGGCAGAAAATGCGTTTGTTTATTTGGGGTACGGGGCGGCTGGTAGGAAAGGTCGTGGGGAAACATATTGATATTGAATGTGTTGAAGGATTTATTGACAATGATACATCCAAAAAAGAATATATGGGGAAAAGGGTGTATAGTCCGAATGAGATGCTGGAAATGGAGTATGATGCCATTTGCGTAGCCAATTTATATGCAGGCGAGATATACGGCCAATGCCAGAGTATAGGTATTGATCTCAGAAAGGTAATTTTCCTGTATAATAATTGCGCAATGCAGGATATGAATAGGGATTATGGGTTTGTTGAGACCGTATTGGGCAGAGAATATGCGGAGATTGTGAAAAAACGTTACCATGTGGTCCGTGGAGTGGAAGCGGATGGAGATCTCTTCTTGGGGGAGGAGACGGGAGAATATTATAGCAATGATTATGTCAGGATCAAGTCATTTGAGTTGGCAGTAAAAGAAATACGAAAACGGAAAATAGCTGGTGCGGTTGCTGAAGTAGGCGTATTTAGAGGAGAATTTGCGCAATATATCAATCGTGCATTTCCTGATAGTACATGCTATCTGTTTGATACCTTTGAGGGGTTTGATGCAAATGAAGCCCTTGACGAGCTGAAAAGGGGCAACTGCACAAACGCCTTTGTGGAAGCATATAAGCAGACCAATATAGGCATGGTGCTGGACAAGATGAAGCATCTGGATAAAATAGTGATCAAACAGGGATTTTTTCCGGAGTCTTTGGATGGCTTGGAAGATGTCTTCATATTTGTCTCCCTGGACGTTGACTTTGAAAATTCCATATATGAAGGCTTGAAATATTTTTACCCCAGGGTATTGGAGGGGGGATTTATATTCGTGCACGACTATAATAGTGATCTGGCGGGCGTGGAAAAAGCAGTGGACCGCTATGAGAGTGAACAACGGGTCAGGCTTTGCAAAATGCCGCTCTGCGATGCCAATGGTACATTGGTGATTATGAAATAGGCTCCGAGGAGAATAATATGAAAGCCGAAAATTTGTGTGCGCTGCTTTCAGTAGTGGTTCCTGTATATAATATTGTATCCTATATAGATCGCTGCGTGGAAAGTATTGTCGAGCAGACCTATGAAAATCTGGAAATTATATTAGTAGATGACGGGTCCACTGATGAAAGCGGTATGAAATGCGATTTGTGGGCTCAGAGAGACGCAAGAGTGAGGGTGATCCACAAGCAGAACGGTGGATTGGTCAGTGCAAGGCAGGCAGGTGTAGCGGCGGCAACAGGTGAATATCTTGCTCATGTGGATGGGGATGACTGGATAGAAAGGGAAACGTATGCTGAAATGATGGCATTGGCTTCTTCCTGTGATGCAGATATAGTTACTATGGGGCTGACAAGGGATTATGCAGGGCATTCTGTCGTAAACCGGGAGACCTTTGAGCCGGGGATTTATAGAGGGGAAAAGCTGAATATATTCTGGTCGCAAATGATTGATGATAAACGCTTTTTCCACAGCAAACTGAACCATCATATTACTACCAAGATATTCAAGACAGAATTAGTCAGAGATTATCAAATGCGTCTCTCTACAGATGCCAGGATCGGAGAGGATATTGCGGTGGTTTATCCGTGTCTTTTGGCTGCGAATTGTGTGGTGGTGTCGGGTCTTGAGTATTACCACTATACGATAAGACCGGGGTCTATCATGGATACGGAAGCGGATGAAAAAAGCTCTCTGAAAGCGGTAGAGAAAGCACTGAACGAGGCAGCCTGTAAGTATGCAGCCAAAATCCCAAATATAAAGAGACAATTTGAAATGCTCTTGCTTTACACATGTCTGTTCAGCATTCCGAAAGAAATTATAAAGTGTAATGGAAATGAGATTTTTCCATTTAAAAGTTTGAAAAAAGGCGATCGGATATTGCTATATGGTGCCGGGCGTTTTGGAAAGGCATTGTATCAATATATAGCTGAAAGTAACGCGTGTGAAATTATCGCATGGACAGATAAATCCAAGGTGGAAGGAATTACACCTGTGGAAAAGGCGCTGGAACGCGAGTATGATAAGATTGTGATTGCTGTTTTACTGGCAGATGTTGCCGAAGAAATCAGGGCCGAGTTGTTGAGCAGAGGGGTGGATGCATATAAAATTGTGCAGTTATAATTCGGGGTGGATGCGTGGTTAACAGTAATGCCATGAGCAGATATTTGGAGGTCTTGGAAAGAAGGAATGAGAATTGTTATTTGGGGGCTGGGAACAAGAGGAAAGAGAATCTATTCCAGACTGAGGTCAGAAGAAGTGGTTGCGTTTATTGACAATGATCCCAGTAAGATTGGGACGAGCTATGAAGGTATTGCAGTTGTCAGTCTGGATCAATACATCGAAAACTACTCGGAGTATTTCATTTTGATCAGCCTGTTAAGGCCAGAGAGCGTAGCAGTACAATTGGAAGAAAGAGGTATTTACAATTATTTTGACGCGCTTGACTGCCCGGTTGAATTATGGGGTCCCGGTGAGTATGTAGATCTTGATGCTTATTTAGGGTCTTTGAACCGGGGAAAGAGGTATGGAATATTTGGCGCCAGCTTTTATGGTATATACTGTTATGATAGAATGCGTAAGGAAGGAGTAAACAATTTATTCCTTGTTACGGAAACACCAGAAGATGAAGAAAAGAAAAGACGTATTAAAAAAGCTTTCAATTATATCGAATTTGTGTCTATAGATGATTGTAAATATTACTTGGATCAGATTTTTGTGGCAACAGGTTCAATGAATGCCATTCAAGTGATAAAAAAGAAAGCGGGCTTTGAAATTGAAATAGATAATATATATGATCTGTCAGAAAAGATTCCTGAGTATCGGAACCCGGAGATGGTACGTTTTAAAAACATTCACCCGGAAGACAGATGTTTTATAGTGGCAACAGGCCCCAGCCTGACAATGGAAGATCTGGATACTCTTTATCAAAACAGAGAGTATTCCATCGGCATGAACCGCATATTTCTGGCGTTTGCACATACGAAATGGAGGCCGTACTATTATCTGGTTTCCGACTGGAGGTGTATTGAAGAGGAGGAAGACACGATAAGAACCATGTCTGTTCCGCATAAATTTGTATCAGATCAATACGCAGATTTTTGGAGACATAAGGAGGCAGATGGAATATACAGATTTCATGACAACGGAGTGTATGTGCCCGACGAGCTGCCCCCCTTTTCAGAGGATTTGGTATATGGGTTATACGGGAGAGGGACAGTGACATATGAATGTATCCAGTTGGCTGTTTATATGGGATTTAGGGAAATATACCTGTTGGGAGTCGACTTTAATTTTTCCTCCGACTATAAAGATAAATCCAATCATTTTGTCTCGACATACTACAGTAAGAATTCAAAAACCGGGTACTTTCTGGAAAAGGAATCCCTGGAGGCATATGAAGCGGCTAAAAAATATGCGGAAAACCATGGCATAAAGATTTTCAATGCTACTCGCGGTGGTAAGCTGGAAGTATTTGAACGCAGAAATTTTGACGAGCTGTTTGCGATAAAGTGATTGCCAAATTCAATATACTATATAAGGATGATAGGAGATATGGAGATATGGGAAATACGATACACAGTATTTTATCAAGAATAGAAGAAAAATATAAACTGACATTTATAAGTACATGTATTGCGGGCCTGTTGACACATCTGTTTATGTTTACCAATCTGCTTCCAGGGAATGATCAGACAATGTTTTATTTTAATCTGGGCGGTACCAGAAGTTTTGGACGTTGGGGATTGCATGTGTTACAAATTAAATTTCCTTTAACAGATAGCAGTATTCTTACAGGGTATGGAATGCCTTGGGTAAAAGGTTTGATTTCTTTATGTTTGATAGGTGTTACCGCGTGTATTGTTGTTGCGATATTAGACATAAAAAATCATTCTATCTGTATACTGACGGGAACTGTGCTGGTAACATTTCCATCGGTAGCTGCTACTTTTTCCTATATGTTTACATCCAGTTCTTATTTTTTGGGTCTGGCGCTTGCCGGGGCAGCGGCGTACTGGGCAAAAAAAAGCACAAAGTCTCTCAAATGGAACATAATCGGGGGGGGGGGGAACAGGCGTTCTGATTATGCTGTCTCTATCTATTTACCAATCCTATATATGTTTCACAATAGGTCTTTTGGTGGCAGATTTGATTCTTTTGTGTCTGGAAGGTGAGGCACCGTTTGGACGAATATTAAAAAAATGTTTTTATTACTTGTTCTTATTAATATTTGGATTGGCGCTGTATTATTTATCCATACAGATAATGCTGAAGTTTTTCTGGCCTGCTTTGAGTTCTTATCAAGGAGTTAGTGATGTACTCACTGGAGGATTGGGTAATATACTGAAAGTGGTTACTGATGGGATTTATAAAGCATATAGACATTTCTTTGATGTGCCTGTGCTGATTAACGAAACATTGCGGCTCAGAAGAGTGCTTTATTCATGTATTGGGGTTGTGGCTACGATAGAAATATTATATCTTATATGGCATAATAAAGTATATAAAAGTTTGACATTGATTTTGTGTGCTATCTTGATTGGGATGTTTCCCATGGCTGCTAACAGTGTGTATCTCATGGGAGCTTCAAGTGTATCGACGCTCATGTTGTATGGAACGGTAACACCGACTTTACTGGCGCTTGCGTTGACTCAGCGTTTCTGTAACAGTGCAAAAGCGGGGAAAAAGAGGTGGGTAACGGTATACTATGTGGCATGTATAAGTGTTTTTTGCATGAATTACCAATACTTCCTGATCTCAAACGAGGCTTATAACAGGCAGTATTTTACATATGAGCAAACATATGGATACATGAACAGGGTAGCGTATGAAATCCAGCGTTGTGAGGGTTATACGGCAGATATGCCGGTCATGTTGTCAGGCAATGTACAGAAAGAGATTGTAATGCCAGAGTTTGAAAGTCTAAATTATATTACAGGGATTTTTGGAGAAAGCGATTTGGTAAACGGATATTCAAGGGAGGAATTTATCAGACGCTATTGCGGACTACCTATTGTGAAGGCGGTAGATTCTCTGCGGGAAGAGGTCAGGGCAACACAGGAGTATGCGGATATGCCCCTATATCCGTCCCGGGGGTCTGTGAAAGTAATTAAAGGCTGCTGTGTGGTAAAGTTTTCTGAGTGAATTTGCATACAAAAAACGATCTATGATAGATGCAAAAATATAGTTGACATGAATAACTATCAAGAAGATAGAGGAGGATGAATGTAATGTACAAACAACCTTATGTTATTGCGGAAGCAGGATGTAATCATATGGGAGAAATGAGGATAGCGCATGAACTCATAGAAACGGCCGCGTATTTTTGCAAAGCGAATGCGATAAAATTTCAGAAACGTTGTCCCAAAGAACTTTTAACGCCGGAGCAATATAATGCGCCCCATCCCAACCCTGCCAATTCCTATGGCGAAACATACGGAAAGCATCGGGAATATTTGGAGTTCTCATTAGATCAGCATGCCCAGTTGAAGGAGTGGTGTGAACAGGCAGGAATCACATATTCCACATCGGTATGGGATTTGACCAGCGCCAAAGAAATAGCGTCGTTAAAGCCGGACTTTATAAAGATCCCCTCTGCCTGCAACAACCATTTCAGAATGCTGCAGTGGCTTTGTGACAACTACAGCGGTGAGATTCAACTGTCATTTGGAATGACGACCCGCGAGGAGGAGGAGCAGATAGTACAACTGTTTGAGAAAAACGGGCGCGCCAAGGATCTTGTAATCTTTAACTGTACATCAGGGTATCCGGTACCCTTTAAAGATGTATGTCTACTGGAAATTAACCGAATGCAGGCGTCATATGGGCACCGCGTAAAATCTATAGGCTTTTCGGGACATCATCTGGGCATAGCGGTAGATATTGCAGCGTACACGCTGGGGGCTTCTGTGATCGAGCGGCATTATACGCTTGACCGTACTTGGAAAGGAACGGATCATGCTGCTTCGCTTGAACCGGATGGTATTCGTAAATTGGTTCGCAATCTACATGCGGTACATGATGCCCTGTCTGAAAAGCAAAGTGAAATTCTGCCAATTGAACAGACTCAGAGAGATAAACTGAAATACAGGGAAAGATAAATGTGATATGGAGGAAATTATAGATGAATGTGGCACTAATACCTGTACGGGGAGGGAGTAAATCTATTCCGCTTAAAAATATTAAGCCTATAAACGGAAAACCGCTAGTCTACTGGACTGTGAGAGCAGCGTGCGGTTGTCAATTTATTGACCGGGTGTATGTGACGACAGATTGTGAAAAGATCAGGGACACGGTAGAAAGATTTAAAGAAGGGGCCGAGTCAGATGTTTTTGATAAAGTATGTGTAATTGGCAGGTCGGCAGATTCAGCATCCGACACGGCATCCACAGAATCAGTCATGCTGGAATTTGCCCACAAGTATAAATTTGATAACATTGTATTAATTCAGGCAACTTCTCCGCTGCTGAACAGTGATGATCTGGATAGAGGATTTGAGAAATTTTTTCAGGAAGGCACGGACAGCGTCTTATCTGTGGTACGCCAAAAACGCTTTAATTGGATGGAAGATGAGGATGGATATGCGCATCCCACAAACTATGATGTATATCATCGTCCCCGTCGACAGGAATTTGACGGTTATCTGGTTGAAAACGGCGCGTTCTATATATCATCAAAGAAAAATTTGGAATACTCAAAAAACAGGGTATCCGGTAATATTAAGATTGTAGAAATGCATGAAGATACATTTTTTGAAATAGATGAGCCAGATGATTGGGTTATTATTGAGGCTTTGATGAAGAAGAGCCATGTCTGTTCAACGAAGGGTTCTGTTCCCAAAATAAAGATGTTCTTGACGGACTGTGACGGATGCCTGACGGATGGGGGAATGTACTATTCCGAAAAGGGTGATGAATTAAAAAAATTTAATACTCATGATGGAATGGGCTTTTCACTCTTAAGGGGAAAAGACATTATAACAGGTATTATAACCAGTGAGGCAGTAGAACTAAACAGGCGCAGAGCGGAAAAGCTCAAACTGGATATTCTGGAAACAGGTTGCAAGGATAAACTGACTGCGGTAAAAAAATATTGTGAACAGTATAATGTCAAATTAGAGAATGTTGCATATGTAGGTGACGATATTAATGATCTCGAAGTAATCAGTGCGGTGGGACTGGGATGTTGCCCGGCTGACGCAATACCATCCGTAAAAGAGGCTGCTCAGATAGTAACTCGGGCTAAGGGAGGAGAGGGCGTTATACGTGAGATAGTAGAGATTATTATTAACTGTAGTTGACGGTAGGTGTGCTTTGTGCCATAATAGGTAAAGGGGTTGTACAAAAAGATTGGAGAGGGACCATGAAGAAACCAGTAGCGTTCTGTTTTGGGTGTATAGCCGCTGCAGCGGCTTTTGCGGGGGGGTATATCATCTGCAAAAAAAACAAGGAGTCGGAGTATAAGGAGTTAGGTGTCCGACTGGCTAAATTTGAAGACTATTTTGCGGTTTCAAATAAGTGGTTAAAGAACAGAAATATGGGTATAAATATTTTGGACTATTTTGTACAACACAATTATGAATCCATCGCTATATATGGAATGGGAGAATTGGGTAAAAGGCTGTATGAAGAACTGAAAAATCAAGGTAAAAAAGTTGCGTTTGTGTTAGATAAGTGCGCAAAAGGTGTTGATCCGACATTGAACGTATGCAAAATGGATAAGGAACTCCCTGATGTTGACGTGATTGTGGTGACGCCAACCTTTGATTATGCCGCGATAGAGAAACAACTTGCAGGGATATCGAACGCAAAGATCTTGTCAATCAAAGATGTTGTGATGGGACAGTAACGGAGGAAATAATATGAAAAAAGGGATATTTACAACAATCATTGGTGCTGCTGGCAGTGCATTGGCTGCCGGCATTGCGGTAAACAATATTAAAACCAAGGAAATTAACAGTCAATCTATCCGTGCCGATAAAAATGCAACCGTAATCGAAAGCTTGGCCAGATGGGTGGCGATTTTGCAGAACGGAAAATCTTTGACAGAGTACTTTGATAAGTATGGCTATAAAACCGTAGCGATATACGGGATGCATTATATTGGTGAGAGACTGTATAAAGAGCTTACCGGAGCCGGTATTGAAGTGAAGTATGCTATAGACGAGAAACGTAATCTCACAGCCGTGAATGTTGAGCTAAGAAAGCCGACAGATTATTTGGATCAGGTTGACGCGGTTATTGTTACGCCAGTCTATTATTTTCAGTCGATCAATGAGAAACTATCTGGTGTAATGGCATGCCCAATCATATCTTTTGACGAGATACTGGATGAAGTGGAAGCTGGTTTTGATATATAGAATCAAAATGTTAAAAGAGGTGGTTATAATTGAATGATTTGACGTCTTTGACGCAGGCAAAACTTATACAGAGATTATTTCGGGATGAGGACATAGAATATATAGCTTTCGTTACATCATCATGGCATTTCCTCTCAGCCCAGTCAACAATTGCATGGCTAAAGAAAAAGAAACACATTAAGAAAGGTATTATTCTGGTCTGCGAACATCCGACAGATGGGCAGATTATAGAGGAAAAGATGTTGTTCAGAAAATGGTTTCCAGATCAGGAAACATATATGTTTCGTTTTACTACACTTGCATCGGATAATGAAGTCAGACAATATGTTATAGGGCATCCGAACATAGGCAAACCATTTTATATTATGCGCCCTGTGATGCCCAAACTGGAGTTTTCAGCTCATTTGTGTGATCGCGGCGCAAGAAAGAATATAGTGCATATTGTTTTGGAGGAAGGCATGGCGTCTTACATGCGCGATTGGAAAGGGTGGATTTTTGAGGAGAAAAAAAATCAAGATCTGTTTACCCTTTGGAAACAGTTTTCTTACAGGACATGGAAAAAGTATATATATGCGGAAATGCTCAAAAGAAGAAACGAATATATAGAGAACACATTATTTGTAACGGTCAAAGGGAAACTGGTTCCAAACAGAAGAGCAATCTCATATCTAAAAGGAACTATTGAATCATTGAAGGATACATATGATTTTTCCCGGTATAAAAGTTATGACGGAAGTGTGATAATCTGTACACAAACTTATAGTGATCAGAATTTAATATCAGGCAACGCAGACATACAAGTAGTCAAAGAATGTTGTAGAAGAGCGAATAAGATGGGATATCATGTTATAATAAAGCCTCATCCAAGGGAAAAAAATCTGCGGAAATATGAGGGATTGGGTGCGGAAATTGACATCTGCAATGCAGTCCCGCTGGAGGCGATACTTGCGCAAACAGAGCCTAAACCAAGATGTGTTATTGGGATTACGACAACAACTCTGGTATCTGCGCATCTTTTTTGGAAAATTCCTGCTTTATCAATTGCGCGGCTGATTAAGAGAGAAGCTTACTCAAAAGAGATTATTGGCGATATTGATAATTACTGTAACACATTTTCGAGTTTTGTTAAAATTCCGACCAGTACAGAGAATATATTTTTTTAGGGGGAAAATTGCATGGACGGTTGCGTTTATGTTGTGATTGTAAATTATAATGGAATGAAGTATTTGGAAGAGTTTATGGATAGCCTTGAGCGTCAGACATATAAAAATTTCAAGGTTATTTTTGTGGATAGCTGTTCTCCCGATGGATCAGGAAACTGGTTTGAAGAGAAATATCCGCAGCATGAAACTTTTCTTCAAAACAGTAATGTAGGTTTTGCTAAAGGATGTAATATAGGTATTCAGTACGCCCGGCAATCCGGAGCGGATTATGTTCTGCTGCTTAACATAGACACTGTACTGGAGGAGAACCTGCTGGAAGAATTGGTTAAGTACTCTCGGGGTGAGGCAGTCACCACTCCCAAGATTTACAGTACAAGAGATAAAGTGAATATCTGGTATGGTGGCGGCAGTATTGACTATGAGAAGGGGTCTAATGTTCATTTTCACGATGAAAGATTAGAAAGCCGCAGCGTTAGTCCGATTCACAATGTGAGCTTTGCTTCCGGATGTTGCATGCTTATCCCGGCTATTGTTCTGCAAAAAGTGGGGAGCCTTGACGAAAAATTTTATATGTACTTTGACGATGTGGATATGAGCGTAAGATTTAAAAAGGCGCATGTGCGGATATACTATGTATCATCTACCTCATTGTGGCACAAGGTCGGAGGGAGCTATGATGGCATAAGAAATATACTGACCGAATACTATTTCACAAGAAACAAGCTCTATTTTATTAAAAAACACAGAGATGTTATGAAAGTCAGCTGCCATAAGGCGGCATGGGAAATATTGCGGCAAAAAGTATTTAAGGCAGGTCCCAACGACAAAAAATATGTTCCGTATATACTTAGAGGAATATTCGATTTTTATTTTAACCGTTTATATAAGAGTTCATGCAAATTTTAAGCATTAGGGAGACAGTATGAAAAAATTGTTAATGGTAGCGAACAGTGCAATATGTCCTGTGATCAATGGCTCCAGAAAGAGAATGTTCAGTCTGGTAAGACTGTTTGAAAAAGCCGGATGCGATGTTCAGATAGTTATTACCAATGATAAAGTTGGTTTTATGGATACGGTAGAACAGATGCCAGGCAATAAAATACATTTTTTTGACTCGGACAGAAAGAAATCTGCAGGAGCAACACAAAGAGCAGAATTGAGACAAAAAATGTCAATAGATATGCTGAATATTTATTCTGTACCATATAGAATTGACGATATGTTTCCTAACGGTTTGGATGATTTTGTGGCGGAATTGCATGGCAGGGAAAGATTTGATTTTGTCATTGTTGAATATGTATATATGTCCAAAGCATTGACTAAACTGGGAAGTGATGTTGTTAAAATAGTTGATACAATAGACATTCATACAGGACGTGAAAAGATGTATTACAGCATGGGAACGAAACCCCTTGGTTTTTACACGACCAGATTGCAGGAGAGAAAGGGAGTGTTGCGGGCGGATTACGTCTTTGCGATTCAGAAGGACGAGTCCAAGTACTTTTACAAGCTGACAGGCGGTAAGCGGAAAGTGTTGACGATTGGTAATTATTTGGACGTGCCCAACGATGCTGTAAATTACAACAAAATTGTCTTGTTTGTGGGTTCCAATAATGATCCGAACCGGGAGGCATTGAATTATTTTTTACAGCATATATGGGGAAAAGTGCACAATCGAGTGCCGGATGCGCAATTTTGGATTGCAGGTGATGTCAGTAATTCCGTGAAGGAATCGCCAGATTATACAAAAGTAGGATTTGTTGATGATCTGTCAAATATCTATAAAGAAGTCAGGGTGGTGGTTAATCCTATGCTGTCAGGCACAGGATTGCCGATCAAGACCATAGAAGCCCTGGCCTACGGAAAGCCTATTGTGGCTACAGAAAGCGGGGCGAGAGGTCTTTATAAAGAAGGTAAGAATCCGAGGGCTTTCTTACTGGCAAAGAATACAGAAGAGTTTGTTAATAAATTGATCTGCGCTCTGAATGATGATGGGGTAATAAATCGAATACATCAGAACTGTGTTAGGTTTGTGGAACGATATAACGACAAACTGCTTAGAAGACTTATAAGCGTAGTGGAAGGTTCGGACTGATAAAGTAAGCTGGAAGGAGGAAGTATGTGCGCGTTGATGTATAATGCAGGCATGTACAGTAAAATGTCGGAGATACAACATCGATTAAACGCATTTGATGATTTCGCAAAAACGATAGAAAATAAAAGGATCGCTCTATATGGAATAGGCGTTAACGCTCGGGAGATTCTTGCAAGATATCCTCAATTACATATTGTCGGAGTGATGGACGAGAAGACATCGAAACAATATGTTTATGGGAAAAAAGTATTGAGAGAAGAGGAAGTGCTGGCTTTGAGAGTCGAAGTGATCGTTGTCGCCTCTCAGATTGCGCCTCTACAGGAAATTTTTTACAGAATATCGGCATTCTGTAACGCTAATCGAATTGGATTATACGATATGTATGGCGATGATCTGTTTGAACTTTTTTACAGACTGGTGGAAAATCAAAGTACATTATGCGTGCGGACCAAGGAGGTTCTAAAGGAAACAGTTGACGAGTATGACATTGTCAGTTTTGATCTGTTGGGAACAACACTGAGTGCCGGTATAGGTTTTAAAGATAGAATATGGTGGGAAGTAGCTGACAAAAACAGAGATATTATAGCTAACCCATTAGATTTTGTGGAGTTCAGAACACGTCTTGAAAACGGTTTCCCGAGGGAAAGATATGAATATGACCTGGAGAAAATATATTCTGCTTATACTGTCGGCACAAGTATTTCTGATGAGCAATTGAAAGAGTTAATTAACTGTGAGAAAGAATGTACTGTCAAAAGTTTTATTCTCAGCCCTCAGATAACTGAGATTTTGATACATTTGAAAAGCAGGAAAAAGCAAGTATTCCTCATTGCGGATTCATTCTTTTCTGCGAAAGAGATTGAAGAAATTCTGGAGAATATGCATATAGGAGGATTAGGCAAAGTTATCAGTTCGTTTGATATGGCTTGCGGGAAAGTAGATGGTCTGTATCATATGCTTGCTCTGGAGGGGAAAAAATGGCTGCATATAGGTGAGAACGATATAACGGATGGGCTTAGCGTACTGATCAATGGCGGGGACATATTTCTGCTTAAAAAAGAGGATAATTTAAGCGAGTCATCTGATTACTATGATATATTTCGACAGATCCGCAAGTGGTATGACGAGGGCAAGACCAGAGAAATATATAACTATGGCAGCAATTCACTATATGAAACCATATGTCGTATGGAGCTTCTGGACCCGTTTATCTATTGTAATGATGAAAACAACAGGGAAGGCGCTGTTGCTAATTTGAAAAAGCTGCAATTTGATGATCCGGAGCAACCACTGGTGTCCATTGTTATACCGGTATACAATCAGTTTGCGTTTACCTATAATTGCCTCAGCAGCATATTGGAAAACACAAAGGGTATCCCTTATGAAATTATTGTTGCGGATGATCATTCGGGGGATATGACTGTTGCTCTGCCAAAGATTGTATGTGGAATTCATGTGATTCGTAATAACAAAAACATGAGATTTTTAAAAAACTGTAATAATGCGGCAGCCTACGCAAGGGGAAAATATATTCTTTTTCTGAATAATGACACTTATGTATTGCCTGGCTGGCTAAAGGAACTTCTGTCAATTGCAGAGAATGATGAGAATGTGGGGATGGTTGGCTCTAAGCTAATATATCCCGATGGGAGATTGCAGGAAGCCGGGGGCATTGTATGGTCTGACGCTTCCGCCTGGAACTTTGGATATGGACAGATGAGTGGTGCGCCAGTGTATAACTATGTAAAAGAGGCGGACTATATTTCTGGTGCCTCAATTATGATCAGAAGAGATTTGTGGGAGGAAATAGGGGGATTTGATGAGCACTTTGCCCCTGCTTATTATGAGGATACAGACTTGGCTTTTGAGGTGAGAAAGCATGGTCATAAAGTTATATATACACCATTTTCCCAAGTAGTTCATTTTGAGGGGATATCTAACGGAAAAGATACGGACACCGGATTAAAAGCTTATCAAGTGGCCAACAGGGAGAAGTTCCTAAAAAAATGGAAGAAAGTGCTGGAATCGGATCATTTTGATAATGGGAGCAGTTTATTTGTCGCTAAAGACAGGAGCCGGGGCAAGAAACACATTTTAGTGGTTGATCATTATATACCCCAATATGACCATGACGCAGGCGGAAGATGCACTTATATGTATTTAAAAGCATTTATTGCTATGGGTATGCAGGTAACGTTCATAGGCGATAATTTCGCTTATACTATGCCCTATGCACAAGAGCTGCTTAAGATGGGAGTGGAGATATTGTATGGCAACTACAATAAACTGCATATTGAGGAATGGTTGAAAAACAATCTTATATATTTTGACTTTGTTTATTTGCAGAGGCCCCATATTTCTGTCAAGTATATTGATATTGTAAAGAAATACAGCGATGCAAAAGTTTTTTACTTCGCGCACGATTTGCATCATCTGCGGCTTGAACGGCAATATCAGATTACCGGAGACAGCGAAGCCCTGCGTGAGTCCCAAAAATGGAAAAAGGTTGAAACGGAATTGTTTGAAAAGGCGGATATAGGACATGTGGTAGGAGATTATGAGCAAAAACATATGCAGGAGATTATGCCATGGAAACCCATCAGAAATATTCCGCTATATATTTTTGACGCATTATATTCTAAGCCGTCAAAACCGTTTGAGGAGCGAAAAGACATTCTTTACGTGGGAGGGTTTGGGCATCCGCCGAATGTAGATGCAGTGATGTGGTTTGCAAGGGAAGTATTTCCGGGTATTTTGAGTAAAATGCCGGATATAAAGTGGCACATAGTAGGAAATAAACCTACGGAAGAAATTCAGGCGCTGGCATGTGATAATATTATTGTTGAGGGATTTGTCAGCGATGCTAAGCTGGAGCAGTTATACGGAACGTGCCGTCTGGCCGTTGTTCCCTTGCGTGTAGGTGCGGGTGTCAAAGGCAAGATTATAGAAGCGGCATATTATCAGATGCCGGTTGTCACAACAGATATAGGCGCTGAAGGAATAAGCCAGGAAGAACGCGCTTTGGTGGTGGAGAATGACCCCAAGAAGATGGTGGACACAATCTGCGAATTGTATCATGATTGTGAGTCCCTTCGCGAGTATGCGGTAAGGGAAAGGGCGTTAATAGAAAATCACTACATGCTGAAAAATGCAATTGAAGTACTGAAAACAGATATGGAGATTTGAATCAATGTATAGGATATTGGTATATGGATTGGGAAAAGAATATGATAAGCATGTTAATTTACTAAAGGCAGGTGAACTTTTAGGAAAGTTTTGCGTCAAAGGAGTGACCAGATCAAATGGTTGGATATATAAACATGTGGATGGTTATCCTTTTATACCGGTGGAAGAAATCGGCTGGCAAGATTATGATATTTTTGTCATTGCCGCAGAAATGGGGAGTCCATCATATGCGGATATTAGGAAGGTAGTATTGAGCAAGGGAATTTCGGAAAACAAGATTATTCCTGTCGCGGCTTTTTCCATTCCATATTTTGATCTGGATAAGTATATGGAAATTAGCGATATGTCAATTTTTGCGTTGAACTGCTGGGGCGGACTAACATATCACAGCCTGCACCTGCCATTTCGTAGTCCTCTCATCAACATGTTTATGAATGAGTACGAATACATCAAAATGATGGGAAATTTGAGATGGTATATGGAGCAGCCGGTAACATTTTCTTATTGGGGGGACGGGGTGCATGGGGGAAAGTATCCGGTTGGGCGCTTGGGAGATGTATTATTGCATTTTAATCACGCCTCAAAATTTGAAGACGCGCTGGCAGACTGGAACAGAAGAAAAGAGCGCATAAATTATGACAAGATTTATGCAATGATGTTTACGCAGAAAACAGATGTTGCAGAATTGTTTGATAAGCTGCCGTATAATAAAGTGTGCTTTACACCGTTCAAAAACAATAATATACGATGCGCACATTATATTGCGGGGGGGGGGTACTAAATGATACTGTAAATTCCATTTCCAAAGGCATTATAAAAGACTATGATGCGCTGGACCTACTTTTGGGAATCGATAACAATAAACGAATTGTAGTTGAATAATACATTCTTTTATAGAAAATCCATATCTGGATGACTTGACACCGGTAATTGGCGCTTATAACCGATTCACTGAATTCCAAACAATGCAGGAATTCTTGAAACAAAATGATGCCTGCTGAATAAATATTTTAGACAGTAAAACTTGAGGAGTCCTCTTTTTGCAGTGGGATTTTGAAGATTCATTTTAATCTTACTACAAAAGGAACAGGGCTCCTTATATTTTAGGGCTGTGGTACGCAGGTATTCTTACAGTTGTAAAGTAGAGGCGGATGTGGTAAACTGTTTAAAAATATAGTTTTACGATAAAAATGTAGATAGAGTGTCAAAGACAAGCCAAAATGAAGGAGACTCATAGTATGGAAAAAATGCGGAGAGAACAAGCAGTCCCACTAATGCGCAGAGATATAAAATATATTGAGGGCGTTCAAATGGAAGAGGCCGTGGAAATAACCAGACACTGCTTTTTCAGAGATGAAGAGATGGGGATAATCGATAAAAGAGTCTGCAACCCGGAAGAATTCCGTGATGCATATATGGAGTTTATTAAGTACTGGAATTTTGAGCGGTGCCTGGGTGAGATGCATAAATATACCGGAAGAGAAACATTTTACTATTATGGCAAATGTGTGGTGTGTAATACGCCGCAGCCTTTTTTAGTCGATTATCAAGCTGCTGAGGAGGAAAATGGCAATAAGAAGATTAATTGGCAGGAAAGACTGGTTTGCGCTAATTGCAGATGTAACAGTAGACAGAGATTTATGCTGGGAAAGATTTTTGAAGAATATTCTCCCGGGAAAAAAATTCTGCTGTACGAGCGCGCTACTAACGTATATGATAAGCTGGTGAGGGAAATCGAGGATGTGACAGGATTTGAGTATGGAGGAATAGACTGCAATCTCACGGAAACAGAAGGAATACATTGCGAAGATATCTGCAGGTTGAGCTATGAGGACGAAAGTTATGACCTGCTGGTGGCAAATGATGTTTTTGAACATACGCCGAACTATGTTGAGGCATTTTCGGAGGCATATAGAGTACTGAAAAAAGGGGGCAAATTATTGTTTACTGTTCCCTTTAACGGCAATAGCGTTTGTACGCAACACAGGGCTGAGATGGGAGAAAATGGCCTGATCAGTATAGAGAAGGAGTGGTATCATAATCGCGCGGTCCCTTCACTGGCACCTCTGCTGGTTTGTCAGATCTTTGGATGGGATATTCTGGATGCGTTGAAAGAAAGTGGATTCAGTGATGCATGTGGGAAAATATATTATGGTTTGACGAACGCGTATATGGGATATTTACCAATTTATTTTGAGGCCAGTAAATAATGGTATATGAGGCGGGGAATGGAACTTTCATTATTGAGAGTGCTCAGAGAAGAGCAGAAAAAAAATGTTGTGATATATGGCAGCTCCATGCGGTGTGCAGGATTGACTCGGGAAGAAATTCGGGAATTCAATATCAGAGAATGGGATATGGGAACCGGGAAAGGTACAAATGCTGATGCCATTATTCTAATGAAACAATTGATAGCTCACAGAGATATTTTTGCAGAATTGCAGGATTATTGCAGGCGGAATAATGCAGAAGTCTTTGATATACATGGTCACAGGCTTGGTCAGATATGTGAAAGAGCCAAAAAGCGTGGGATGTGTAATAGAAAAGAACTGATGGAGCAGATTGCTGTGCATGATTGCGTCAGCTTTGATCTTTTTGATACACTTCTGACCAGAAAGGTACTGTCGCCAGAGGATGTATTTGATCTTGTGGATAGAAAACTTTGTCAAGAAGGAATCAGAGTCAGGAACTTTAAGAAAAAAAGATTGAAAGCGCAGGAAGAATTGGGGCTCTCCAACCCTACATTATATGATATTTATCGTAAGTTTAGCCAAAAATATAGATTGTCGGAAGAAATAGTACAACGCTGTATGGAAACTGAACTGATGGTTGAAAGTAGCGTGTTAACTCCGCGGCAGGATATGTTGGCAATCTATGAGGAATGCATAGCCAAAGGGAAAAAAGTGAGTCTGGTAACAGACATGTATATTCCGGAAAAGTTGTTGTTTCCCATTTTAGAGAGGAATGGGATAGGTAAATACGACAGACTCTATGTTTCGTGTGACAGGAAACAGTTAAAGTTACAGGGGTTATTACAAACATATCGCAAAGAGACAAAGGGAACAAAGTATCTGCATATAGGGGATCATTTCATACATGATGGAATATGCGCGGAACTGGCAGATATGGATTATTGTTTGATTGCCAGTGGGTATGCGCTTGCTGTACAGTCGGTGTACAGCGCATGTATAGAGCAGGCACGCTCACTTGAAGAACATATAATGCTTGGAATGCTGTTCGCAAAATTGTTTAACAGTCCTTTTGACAGCCCGGCGGAGAAGAACAGCATCGCAATATTTGAAGATTACGATTACGGATATTACTTCTGCGCTCCACTGATTAGCCTGTTTGTTGTATGGCTATATAATCAGTTTCTTAGCCACAAGTTTGACAATGTACTATTTGCCTCCAGAGATGGGTATCTAATTAAAAAATTATATGAGATTCTTTGTAATGAAAAAGAATCTTTTTCTGCCCCCTCCGGCATATATTTTTATACTTCACGAAAAGCTACAGTAATGACCAACATTAATAATGAGTCATATATCAATATGTTGATAGATATATCTCAGCAGATGGCACCGCAGGAGATG
Organism: uncultured Acetatifactor sp.; assembly: GCA_910577235.1. Classification (GTDB taxonomy): domain Bacteria; phylum Bacillota; class Clostridia; order Lachnospirales; family Lachnospiraceae; genus Acetatifactor. The sequence continues at coordinate 67,298 of CAJTMX010000010.1, forward strand.
ATGCGTAATTTTTTTGGACTGGATAAGAAAGATATTTTGGAGTACGATAAAGAAAAATATGACGACAGTATTCATAATTATGTGTGGGACCATCTAAATGCCATACTTGCAAGATCTAATCTGGCAAAAATGAATTATTATAAATACATGGGAAGACTTTCCTTGAAAATAGGAGCAAAATATGCGTTTATGGACTTCGTGTCATCTGGAACCAGCCAAAAGTCTTTGGCACGGATTGCTCCATTTGAACTATATGGCTTTTACGCTGGATGGAATGGCACGGAAAACAAAGAGGAGGTCGGAGTACAGGCTCTTTTTGAGGGAGAGGAATCGTTTTTTATAAAAAATTATAAGATTATGGAGACATTTATGACTTCAGAAGAACCGTCTCTCAGTCATTTTGATGAGGAGGGTCAACCTGTATTTTCCGGTCAGGACAGGCGGGCCAGGGAGCTGGTATATGTTAATTCCATGCAGAGAGCCTGCGAAGACTATTTCCGTGAGTTGCTGGAGATTATGATACCGGTAGAGGAAGAAATCGACAAAGGTTTTGTGGACATGTTGTTTGCAATCAGCGCTAAGGCCTTTGTGGTCAATGCAGATAGCTTTTTAAACCACATGAACTTGATGGATAACTGGCGTAAAAAGCGAAATAAACTTTCGAGGACGATATGATAGAATTAGAGAGGGAAGTGCATTGGGTATAATAGAATCAAATCGAGATGAATTACTGAATGACGATGAAGTAGGCAAACTGCTGTTGAGCGGAGATGCGTTTGATCTGGATTCTGTTTTGAAAGATGCCGACTGGGATGTTTTTTATCAATTAAGTCCCATGCGTGAAGGGCTTTTTAACTGGTATTCTTTTAGAAAAGGATGTCATATTCTGGAGCTGAGCTGTGGATTTGGAGGCCTGACCGGAGTTTTATGTAGAAACGCGGAGACAGTTACTGTTCTTGAGCAGTCACAATATCGAGCGAAATGCATTGAACAGAGATATGCGGAAATGAATAATCTGACCGTCATAGCAGGCGGTCTGGAAGCACTATCAGTAAATAAGAGATATGACTACATTATAGTAGAACACACAATCAATACAGGGGAAGAGCTGGATACAATGCTGCAGCAACTTACTATGTGGCTGGCAAAGTCAGGCCGCTTGCTGTTTGCCTGCAACAACCGTTTTGGGATAAAGTATTGGTGCGGTGTTCCGGATAAGATAAGTAATAGGCCGTTTGGCGGCTTTAGATTTACAGGAAATACTAAGGGATTGAGCCGCCAGGATCTGCTGGATAGATTGAAAAGTAATATTTTCCTAAAAGGATTTCAGATATATTACCCGTTTCCTGATGAAAGGTTGCCTCAGGCAATCTATACAGATGAATTATTGCCGAAGGTTAGCATTCGGGACAGAGTTATTCCTTATTATACAGATCAGGAACAAGAGAACTTGCTTTATCGGGAGAATGATATCAGTGATGATCTGGTCACCAACGGGGTGTTGCCTTTTTTTTCAAATGCTTTTTTGGTAGAATGCGCCCAAGAGAAATTTGCCGGCGAGGTTATGTTTGCGGCGCTTTCGACAGACCGGGGAGAGGAACATGGATTTGCGACGATAATAGCCAGGGGGGACGTTGTCAGGAAAAAAGCTTTGTTTCCGAAGGGAATAGAGAGTCTGAAACGCATATGCTCCAACCAGCAGGAGCTGGAAGAGCGGGGCGTTCATTGTGTGGAGCAGTGTCTGACAAATGACTGTATAGAGATGCCCTTCATCAAAGGACCTACGTTAGTTGAAGCATTAAAAGGTTTCTTTTTTAATGATCCTGCGGAAGTCACAAAAATATTTGATGCTTTGTATGAAATTATTCAGCAATCGTCCGTTCATGTATCTTTTGAACAGTGTAAGTTACGGGATTCTGAATTGACAGAGAGTAATGCCGGGGTTGTTTTACAGAAGGCATATATTGATATGATTCCCTATAACTGTTTTCTGGATAGAGATGGTTTTCTGTTTTACGATCAGGAGTTTGTGCAAGAATGCTACCCTGCGAAGTATGTTATGTTCAGAGCGCTGCGATATACATATATCTATATTGCGGATGCTGAGAAGATTATACCGCTGTCATACTATAAGGAAAGATATATTCTGATGGAAACATGGGCAGCATTTGAGCGTGAGGAGGCCAGGTTTATTGAGGAAAACAGAAACTATGACATGTATACTTCATTTTATCGCTGGGCAGGAGCAGGGGACAATACAACTATGAACTTGAAGAAAACGGTGTTTCAGAAAAAAAGTTACGATATTGAATTATATAAGAAAGATTACCGCTTGAAAGCTGTCAGGGCGGTTCAATTACGGATGCTGAGAGAGTTTGACAGGGTTTGCAACGAAAACGATTTGTCATATTGCGCTGCGTACGGAACTCTGCTGGGTGCTGTAAGGCACAAGGGATATATTCCATGGGATGATGATTTGGACCTAATAATGCCTCGAGCAGATTTTGACAGGTTGACAAAGATTGCTCCTATTGTGTTTTCTGCTCCCTATTTTTTACAAACCTCGGAAAATGACGAGTGTTTCTATGGAGGATATGCGAGACTGCGCGACAGTCAAACAACCGGTTTAGAAGAGCGGGATCAGGGGCAGAAGTGTAACAGAGGAATCTGGATAGACATCTTTCCGCTGGATGATATATTAGAAGATATAGCAGAGAGGAATCTTCAAGCTGAAAGGATTGAATATTTCCAGAGGCTGCTGATTAAAAAAGCTTATCCCGATAAGAGACGGATATGGAATATATCGGCGGAGGAGGAGGCCTGGTATCTGAGAGCGAGCAGGCTTTTTTCCAGGGAAGAATTGTCTGCCGCGCTTCACGATACGCTTGCCAATTATGGAACCCGGTTGTCTGACAGGGTTGCGGTACTTGCAAGAAACCGGTTTGGGAGGAAAATGCCAGTATATCGCAGGTCCGACTTTGAATTTTTGATAAAAGGCAGATTTGAGGATATGGAAATTCCTGTTCCGGTAGGTTTTGAAAACTGTTTGAAAGAAGATTATGGTGAAAGCTACCTCTTATATCCCTCTGCAAAGGAGCGTATATCTCATCATAAGGTAGTGTTTGACGCGTCTAAATCGTATGTTGATTATTTGTCTTAAAAAAGGTATAATATAGCCTAATGTCAAATAGTGAGGAGAAAAATATGGAAAAATACAAAGTCGGTTATCTCGCAGGGGTGTTTGATCTGTTTCATGTGGGACATTTGAATCTTATTAGGCGCGCAAAAGAGAGATCCGAATTTCTGATAGTGGGTGCGCTTACCGACGAACTGGTAGTCAAATTTAAAGGAAATTTGCCATATATTTCGTTTGAAGAGCGCAGGCAGATATTGGAAGCGATTCGCTATGTGGATAAAGTCGTAGGAGTCACGGAAGAGAATCATGAAAAAATGAAAGCCTGGAATTTATATCATTTTGATTGTCTGTTTTCTGGAGACGATTATTCGGGTAATCCCTATTGGATAGAGGATCAAAAATCCCTTCAGAAAGTGGGGTCTAATATAGAATTTTTTCCGTATACAAAAAGCACAAGTTCTACAATGATCAAGGCGGCAATGGCAGGTAATATGCAAAAAAAGGATGATAAAAAGAATGAGTAAGAATTTAAAGGGAGTATTCCGGGTTGTCAAAATGCTTATTATTGTTTTGGGAATTGCCGGAATCATCTGGACTGGGCTACACCAGTTTAACAATCGTAATATAATGATGGAGATTGAAACGGAGCAGGGAAAACAAGCGATATTCATATCCAATGACGTCATTGCGAAAGGGCAGTTTACAACAATACTGTTCGAGGATGCCGACGAGGTCAGACTTAAGAAGATTAAATTTTTCGGTCAATGGAAAAGTGTTTTGCTCAAGGAACTAAGTTACAGCAATGTGGCAGCATATGTAGAGACAATACAACAGGGAAAAATGCATACGGAGAGCGGGCAGCTCGTCTTAACAGGAAACGGAAGGATCTGCATGGAAATGAACGCTTCTTTTGTGAAAATGATGCAGGAATTATCGGCATCTTTTCTTCAAGAGCGGCTGGTGATCATGGGGTTGATTGCGAGCCTCGCCGCAATAATGATTATAGTGTGTAATGCCATACAGGAAAAACTTACAGAAAATAATTGGAATAATCACGGGCCGATATATGATATAAAGCGATTTTGCAGGGATTTAGTTAAGTATTGGCAGTATATGGTGTTTTCCGCCAAAGCTGATCTGAGAGCAGAAGTTGCCGACTCTTATTTAAATAGATTGTGGTGGCTTTTAGAGCCTTTTTTTAACATGCTTATATATGTTATCGTCTTTGGGCAGGTTATGGGCAATTCAATAGAAAATTATGCTACTTTTGTGTTTTCTGGACTGTTAATGTGGAATTTCTTTAATAAAACTGTGGGATATAGTGTTAAATTGGTGCGTAGTAACAGAGATATTGTAACAAAGGTATATATACCGAAGTTTGTCATTTTGATCTCAAACATGATGCTGAATTTTATGAAACTCGCGTTTTCCATGATTGTGCTATTGGTTATGCTTGCCGTTTTTAAAGTGCATATAGGAATCAACGTTATCTGGTTTTTCCCGGCTTATTTAGTAATGATGCTATTGGCCTTTGGCGTGGGGATGATATTTTTACATTTAGGGGTTTATGTGGATGATCTGTCCTATGCGGTGGGTATTCTTCTAAATATGTTAATGTTTCTGTCCGGCATTTTTTACAATGTGATGACAACATTGCAAGATCCTTTGAACGGCATGATGCTATGTCTCAATCCCGCGGCTATGTTTATCGATACAATGAGGCAGGCGCTGGTATATAACACAGTGGCCAATCTCCCTGTTTTGGGAGTATGGTTTTTAATTGCGATTATCTTGTGCTATATAGGTATCCATATTGTCTATAAAAATGAAAACAGTTATGTGAAGGTGGTGTAAAAATGAGTGATATCGCATTGGAAGTCAATCATGTGAGTATTGACTATAAAAACCTGATGCATATGTCTTTACATCAGGGAGTGCTGAAAGGGGATGTCAAACGCGCAGATATTATTCGTGCGGTAGATGACATATCTTTCACAGTTGAGAAAGGAAAGATACTGGGAATCGTAGGCCGTAACGGATCAGGAAAAACTACGTTGTTACGGTCTATCGCAGGAATTTTCAGACCAGATGAAGGCAATATTGATACAAAAGGAAATAGGGTTTCATTAATGGCTATTGGAATTGGATTTAATCCAAGAAATACTGGACGGGAGAATATATTAAAATCCGGTATGCTGTTGGGATGCCAGTTGGATTATGTGAAAGAGCATATGGATGAAATTATTGAGTTTTCTGAGTTGGGCGACTTTATTGACAGACCGGTGCGTACTTATTCCAGCGGCATGTACTCTAAGTTATCGTTTGCCGTAACGGCGATACTGGACACAGATATTATGCTGGTGGACGAGGTCCTTAGTGTTGGAGATGAACATTTTCGTAAGAAGAGTTATGCCAAAATGGAAGAGCTGATGTTAAGTAATCGAACGGTACTGATCGTATCTCATGCCACAGACACTTTAAAAAAATTTTGTGATGAAATCCTCTGGATTAATGACGGTAAGTTTATGCAGCTGGGTGATACAGAGGGGGTTCTTTCTGAATATGATGAGTTCATGAACCTGTAGTTTGATAGAAATATCTGAGCCAAACGGGAGAAACGCAATGCAAAACCTGTATGATGAACAAGGTTATAAAATAGAACTGAGATTGTCTGAAACCTATAATCCCCAAAGGGCAGGCGAAAGCGATGATGCCAGAGATTTAGGTATCCTGGTCAGGTATTTGGGTGCTGCTGAACCGGAGCATGATCCCGTAGAATGGGACAACGATATGTATGTAATGTCCCGTCTGGAATTTCCTTTTAGAGGCGATTGGAATTATCATGCATTTAGGGATTTTTGGGGTCCAGAGGAAAATGGTACATGGACAGGCTCATGTAGTACGGCATATCTCAAAGATCCGGGTATTTATAAAAGCGGGTTAAAACTTATATATTATGTTCCTGCATTTCTGATTAAAATGCATTCAACTTTACGAATTTCTGTAAACGGTGAGATATTGAGAGAGATTACACTCGAAGAAGAGGGAGTGCATACGGAACTTTTGGATGTGGCGAATGTGGGTAAGGAAGAGCGGAAATATCTACAGGATGCACATAGGATACTGAAAATATTGCTTCAGGATTTTGACCGGGTATGCCAGAAATATGGACTGCGCTATTATTTGATATGCGGTTCCTTGCTGGGGGCCACAAGACATCAGGATTTTATTCCGTGGGATGATGATGTGGATGTTGCTATGCCCAGAAAGGATTTTGATATTCTGCTGCAATATGTAAAAGAGGAATGGGGGGGAGACGGAGATATTCTGTTTCTTGACTATAATCAGATGGGTAATCATGCCTTTTTGGATTATATGACCCGAATTGTCTATATGAAAGAAGAAATACCAGTCAATATTTTTCGTAAGATCAGAGGGAAAGGAAGATCAGATGTGGATAATCATCTTCCGATGGATATTTATGTGTTGGATAATGCGTCAAACAATGCAGTATTTCATAAAATACAGACACAGATGATCAGAGGATTGTATGGGCTGGCGATGGGGCATCGCGCCTATGTATCTCCGGAGGATTATACGAATCGGGATAAAAAGACACAGAGGATTGTGAAGACTTTGTCCGGCATCGGGCGGCATATTCCGTTGTCTTGGATTTTGGGATGTTATGAATGGGTAAGAAAATGGAATAAAAACAAAGTTTGCGAGGACTATTTTGAATCCAATGGATTTATTTACTGTATTCCATGGAGATTTAAGCAAAAATGGTTTGGCGAGGGAACATCGTTACCACTAAGCGATATAAGTGTTAAAGTTCCCCAAGACTATGAGGCGTTTTTGGCAATGCATTATGAGGATTACAAGCAATACCCTCCGATGCATATGAGAAAACCAACACATAGTGCTGAGGCAAACGGAATTTTCTAAAGGGAGGACAATTATGGGGAGAATCAGTAGGAAGTTATATGCAGTAATACTATTGGCAGGGTGCATATTCCTGATGTCCTGCGATAATTCTTCTGAGGGTCTTCACAATGGAACTACAGATAATAGCGTTGCTACCGATCAAAATAGCATCGAAGGGCAGAATGGAGAGGCATGGCAACTCATTGAGCATTTGGAGGATGAGAGCGTATCTGTTTGGGGATATCAGGCAAGTGACCAATTTCCCTATGGATATAATGTGGGCAAAATCGAGGATGAGGTGGTGGGAACTGCGATATTGATCACACCAGGAACATCCATAGTTGTAGAAGAGACTTTTGAGAGCCCGGTTTTTTTGAGCATCGACTATATTCTTCACCCTTGGGTGGCGGCAGATTCCGATGGAGCGGTTCTGTCCGTTTCTGTGGAAAATGGTGGAAATATTGACAGCTATATGTTCAATGCCACGGATGCTTTCCAGAATGAAGTAATCACGATAGACCAATCCTCTGATAACGATATACGTATTACATTCTCAGTGCAGAATAAGCCGGGAGGAGACGATATATGTGACTGGCTTATTCTGAAAAATGTGATAGTGGATAATTCCATGCCGCCAGTACACAAGATATTTAATGAGGACGGATATGTCAGATCTGCCACATATTTCAGCGATGAATGGCCACTAAATTTCTGGAATAGTGAGATGGATGATTTGGATCAAGATATGAAACAGATTCGAAACGATGGTTTTGACAGTATTATTCTGGTGATTCCGTGGAGGGAGTTTCAGCCAGAACTTGATCCGATCATATACAATGAATACGCTTTTGACAAACTTGAGCGCGTAATGCAGGCTGCAGAGCAGAACAATTTGAATGTATACGCCAGAATCGGATACACATGGGATTTTTATAATGATGAAAACGAGAATATAGTGGACAGATTCTGCCGGCTTTTGGGCGAGGATAGTGTGAAGGACGCATGGTGTTCTTATTGCGAAAAGATGTATGAAACGTTATCCGCACATTCGTGTTTTCGGGAAGCTTTTTTAACATGGGAAGACTTTTGGAATACTTTGGGAGTATGCGATGAAATATTTGAAACAGCGCGGAGAGAAAAGGCTGATTACATTGGTTATCAGACTTGGGTGGAGGATAATTTTGCTCTCTCGGAGTATAATGAGTCTTTTGGAACAAAATATAAGTCATACACAGCTATTCCTGTACCACAGAGAACGGAACCTGCCATGGCGGCCATGTATTCATTTTACGACGATTTCTTGATAGAGCTGTTGGAGATGTCTCAACGGTATTTCCCGAATCTGTCTATGGAGGTACGGTTGGATTGGGATGTGATATATACTCCGGACGGCGCTCAGGATTACTATAAGCATACCAAGACTTTTGAATGCGGAAAGTCATATTTTACGGCCACGATGTATGGTATTCCTATGGGCTTTCAAAATGTTGGAGAACGGGTTAGCTACCAGGAGGCAATGGAAAAAACAGAATATATGCTTAAAATGTTGAAATCCCAAAATGGTGATAAACCTGTATATGTGGAACAATTTATATTTGCGGATAATACTCCAAAATTTATAAATAATGCGCAAATAAAAGAAGAAGAAGTTAATGAGTATTTAGAAAATGTCGCGCCGATTTTATTAGATAATTCCGAGGGATATGGGATTTGGACATATCGTAATTATTGTTCCAATATGTTGTATAACTCCCAGTTTGCTTTGGGTGAGGAAGGCTGGAAGATACGGGGAGATGTCGCCTTTAAGGAAAGCGATGGAAGTATGGCATGTCTCCTGCGGCAGGGAGCTTCCATCAGCCAGTCTGTGGACAAGGTAAGAAACCATTTTGACTCAGAGGAATATTTTGTGTCTTTTGATGTGGTTGAAGTGGAACTACCGGGGGAACTGACGATTTCCGTAGGAACAAAGTCACAAACTATTGAGTTAAACGAGAGTGGAAAGATATGTGTAGCTTTTTCCGGTGTGGGTTCTTTTGACATAAAAGTAATGTCGAGAGACTGTACTGTGAAAATAGACAATATTAAGCTGTATTCACAGGTACAGCAAGGCTTTTTATATGACGAAAACAATGAGGAACTGCAATGCATTGAAGGGATTCGCGCATTGAATGAACAGTTATGTGTATACTGAAAATGGAGAATAAGGGTACAGAAATGCAGACGAAAATACGGAATAGAATATTGATTTTTATTATGGTTGGGTATCTGGTTATTATATCGGGGCTAAATGTGTATCAATTATTACGATATGGATTCTACAGATCAATAGATATATCCGGTGAACCAATAGCGGGAGAAGAGTATTACAGTTGGAATCTGGATACCATGGCTGAGAAGAACGGAGTTTATCAGATCAAGGGGTGGATCATACGTAAGCAGGAGGACATTAAATCTCGAAACATACAATTAATTGTATTAAATGAAGACGGAACGGCATATGTTGCGCCAACTTTGATGGTTCGCCGCATCGATGTTTCCGATAGTCAAAATAGCGAGGGCGAGTCATATGATTACGACTATTCGGGATTTGAGGTATCATTGAACAGAAGCTTTGTACATTCGGAAAAAAGTAAATTGTATATATTATATGGAAATAACGGTCGAAGCGAAATAGTTGACATTGGAAAGACATTTGAGCTTGACTGAGAGGCAGATCATAGTTAAGTAATATAAGGAAGAGGTATATTTCATGCATGATAAAACGGAAAAGAAAAAGAAACTGTTTATATATGGAGGGATATTTTTAGCTGTACAGATATTGTATAACTTGGCCTTTAGAACGTATTTTGGCGATGATTACTTTTCTTTTTCTAAAGTGCTGGCTAACAATAATTTAATGGAATGGCTTAAAAATAGATATGAGGTATGGAGTTCAAGGGTAGTGATTGAAGCGATATTGGTCTTCTTTTCACAGAATGTATTTATTTGGAAACTTGTGAACATACTGGTCAGTCTATTACTGGCATATTCCCTGTATAGACTGTCTCATGGCGTTTCTCTTTTTGCAGTGTTTGCACTGGTGTTGACATATCCTGTATTTGATATGGGATCTGCGGGGTGGATAGCAACCTTTTTAAATTACTATTGGCCTTTGACTTTTGGACTGTATTCGTTGATTATACTGGATAAATTAGCAAGGGAAGAAGAGATTAGATGGTGGGAGATTATTTTGAGTTTTGCTGCAGCATGCGTTGGCACCAATGTAGAACAATATTGCGCTGCACATATTGCGATACTGATTTTATTTACGATCAGGCTGATTTTGAGTAAAAAATACCATGGAATATGGATGCTTTTATGCCACTATTTTATCACCTTCTCGAGCCTGCTTTTCATCATTCTGGCACCAGGAAACGAGATCAGAAAGTCTCAAGAGACGGCATCGTGGATGAAAGATTTTTGCGAAAAAACAGCAATAGATAAGCTTGTGGATGGCTTTGAAAGAACTTTTTCCGTTATACTGTCATCGTCTAATATTTTGTTTTTAATTTTTGCAGTACTGCTTTTTGCATGTGTTTGGAAAAAAACGAATACTGCCTCATACCGAATTATTGGAGGATTCCCTTTGGTTGTTGCTTTGAGTATATCATTTGGAAAAGTCAACACAAATGGTTTCTTGGAGGATTTAGTAAACCATGTATCATTAAACTCAGGGGTTACAGCTCAGAATTGGGTTTGGCTCTCTTCCTATTTACCTCTTACGCTATATGGTCTTGTCACCGCTAGTATTATTATGGCTTTTTTTGTGTTATTTGATGAAATGTCGAAAGCAGTTGAATGCAGTTTCATTTTTTTCACAGCGATTGGAACTGGTATAGTAATGGGGTTTTCTCCAACAATGTTTATTTCTGATAAGAGGACAATGGTATTTTTTTATTTTTTACTGATTGTTCTGATTTTAAAACTATTGGAATACTCAGGGAGATTATTTTCGGAAAAAGAAATTGTGTTGGGTAAGAGTATTATGTCTGCAGTGGGATTTATGGTTGTTTTAAATAATATTGTGAGTATAGGGAGAAGATTTGTACCTTGAAAGATAGAGTTGTGAACTTGAGAAAACGGGGGATTGCCAGGTGCATAACTGTTTGTACGGCAATTGTGTTGATTGCCGTGATTATTGGCCTGATCCTAAAATGCTATTTAATAAATACTGCCCCGGAAAAAAACTATATTATTTCTACACACTATTTTGCGAATGAATGGCCTAAGAATTTTTGGAATGCAGAATGGGATACTATTGATCAGGACTTTGAACAGATAAGGAATGATGGATTTAATACAATTATTGTTGTTGTCCCTTGGCGAGAGTTTCAGCCTGAAATAAGTCCAATAAAGTATAATGAATCTGTCTGGGATAGAATACCATTGCTGCTGGAAAAGGCGGCGAAACATAATCTTGATGTTCAGATCCGGGCAGGATATTTGCATGACTTTATGGGGGACTACAACTCATCAGACCGTTTTTACCAGATTATTTGGGATAAAAATGCCCGAATAGCCTGGTGTGACTATATGGGGCGCTTGTATGGAATCTGTAGTGAGTATGAAAATTTTACCGGAGGATTTATCACTTGGGAAGATTTTTGGCACAATTATCGCTTAGGAGAATATCTTGCAGAACATGAGGAGGAAAGACTGGAGTATGCGCGGCGCGATTTATTTGGAGAATTTTTGAGCGGGAAATATACGCTGGAAGAGTTTAATGCGGAATATGGTGTAAATTATGCGGATTTTGATGACATACCCATTCCCTGCGGAGAAGATAGATATAAAAAGGAATGGTATGAATGTGTGGATGTCATTACAATGGAGATTCTGGAGGAAACGAGGGATGTATTTCCGGACCTCTTTATGGAGGTGCGGACAGATGATGATTTGATGCCTGAAAACGAGAAATATTCGCATGATATAACATGGGATTGTAGGGGCGGAAAAATGACCGGCATCATGTACCAGATTGGGCAGGGATTGGAGGTAAAGCGTGAGCAGCTTACGGCAGAAATCGCGGTACAGATGTTAGAGAACTGGCTGCAAAAAATATATGATAAAAATGGCCAAATACCTATCTATATGGAACAATTTTTATTCTATGACAATACGCCAGGCAATAAAAATGGAGATATAATCTTAAATATTGACCAAGAAAACTATTTTGTAAACTGCGTCCCAATATTTAAAAAATATACTAATGGATATGGTGTTTGGATATATAGAGATTATTGCAATAATTTGCTGTACAATCCTCAGTTTTTTTTCGGACTTGATGGCTGGGATGCTGGAGAACGCGTTTCATTCGATGCTAACAGTGGCAGCAATAGAGCCTATCTGGATAACGATTCAATCTGTCAGTATATTCCTGATTGGAGAATGCCTGCCTCAACAGGCGAGAGATATACGTTTTCCATGGATTACGATGCGTCTCAGGATACTATATTTACAGTACGGATTGGAAGTCAGCTGAAAGTAATCAAGGTGTCCGGTAAGGGTAAACTTGAGTTTCAGGTTAACGAGGAAAGTGACATGAGTATTTCTGTCTTTTGCGATGGCCAAGCATATGTCGATAATCTCAAACTATATAATCTAGTTTCTACGCAGTTAATGTATGGTGTTGATAATTCTGAAAAAATGTATATTGAAAATATAAGGATTATGAACCGATTGATGACTGAATAAGGAAACGAAACAAATGAAACAGTGGATAAATTGCCCCAGAACTACTATGGAAAACAGTTATGGTATATTGCGCATTATGTGTGCGGCAGTCATATTTATGTGATATGCGCGATGCCGATAGGTATGCTATTTACATCGCTTAGATAAGTATTATATCGGACGGCATGCTTGATTTTGTTGCTGAGGGTCTCATATAGAACAAACAGTCATGTTTTGTATGAGATGATGAATATATTTCTCCTGCCATATATTTTTATTTCTATAGGTGAATGTAAGCCGCTATTATTGGGCACTTTTCTAAATAGATATGATATAACGTATGGAATTTTTTTGTGGGGATTTTTTATCCGGCAGGTTAATCTAAGGACTGCTAAGCCCGAAGAGAAAAGCAGAAATAATAACATTGCATGTTATCGAAATATATTGTATAATACACTTATGTTTTTGGGATTGTGAAATAATGATGGTAGAGGGTTAAAAATATATGAGAAACGCGCTTATTACAGGAATCTGTGGCCAGGACGGCTCATACCTGGCAGAGTTGTTATTAGGGAAAGGTTATAGAGTATACGGCTTGATGCGGAGAAAAGCCGTAGTGGATTACGGCAATGTGGGGCATATCAAGGACAAGCTGCACTTGATTTATGCGGATATGACTGACTTGGCCTCTCTGGTGAATGCCATGAGGATATCTGACGCCGATGAGGTGTACAATCTGGCGGCTCAGTCCTTTGTGGCAACATCCTGGGAGCAGCCTCTGGCTACGGCGCAGATCGACGCACTGGGAGTCACCAATATGCTGGAGGCGATCCGCATGGTGAAACCCTCCTGCCGCTTTTATCAGGCATCCACGTCCGAGATGTTCGGACTGGTGCAGGAGATCCCCCAGAAGGAGACGACACCTTTTTATCCCCGCAGTCCCTATGGAGTGGCTAAAGTGTACGGTCACTGGATCACAAAGAATTACAGGGAGAGTTATGGGATGTATGCCTGCAGCGGTATCCTGTTCAACCATGAGAGCGAGAGGCGGGGCAAAGAGTTTGTGACCCGTAAGATTACGGATGCGGTGGCCAGAATCAAACAGGGCGTTTTGGAGTATGTGGAGTTGGGAAATCTGGATTCCAAACGTGACTGGGGGCATTCCGAGGACTATGTGTACGCCATGTGGCTGATGCTGCAGCAGGAAACTCCGGACGACTACGTGATTGCCACCAATGAGACACGGACAGTACGGGAGTTTGTGGAAAAAGCATTTGGAAAAGTGGATGTCACCGTGGAATGGTCCGGCTCCGGAGTGGATGAAGTGGGAAGAGATGCTGCTACAGGAAAAGTCATCGTAAAAGTCAACAGAGACTTTTTCCGCCCTGCTGAGGTGGATATCCTTTTAGGCGACCCGGCTAAAGCGGAGAGTAGATTGGGATGGAAGAGAGAGATTTCTTTTGACGAATTGGTAGGGCGTATGGTAGATACAGATATGGAATTGGTTCGGAAAGAAATCGCTTATGCGGGAATTCAGTAAATATTGCAGATTATCGGATAAACAGACAAAGGAATTCTGACAAGAATTCCTTTTGTTGTAAGGAGATAGAGATATGTCAAAGGGACTGGTAATAGGGGCTGCCGGATTTGTAGGCAGTTATCTGATAGACGAGATGCGATCCTGCGGAATGGAGGCATATGCAACCAAACTTCCCCACGAGCGGTTGGAGCATGTGCAGGCAAAGATATATGATCTGGATATTTTGGATAAGGAAATGATAGTAGCATTGTTGCTGGAGATAAGGCCGGACTATATTTTTCATCTGGCAGCGCAGAGTTCAGTGGGGCTGTCATGGAAGAATCCCGGACTGACGGTGGACGTAAATATTAAGGGTAGTATCAATGTGATGGACGCGGTGAGAGAGTTGTATTACAAGCCGAGGATACTGCTGATCGGGTCCGGAGAAGAATACGGTCACATCCGGCCGGGAGAGACGCCCATTAGGGAAGACAATCTGCTGAGGCCGGGCAATATCTATGCCGCCACTAAGGCTTGTCAGAATATGATAGGCAGCATATATGCTCAAGCCTATGACATGCAGCTAATGATGGTGCGCTCCTTTAACCATATAGGTCCGGGACAGGCACCTATGTTTGTGGTTTCGGACTTTTGCAAACAGGTGGCCGAGATTGAAAAAGGGCTGCGGGAGCCAGTAATGTATGTGGGAAATCTGGCGGCCAAAAGAGATTTTACGGATGTTAGGGATGTAGTCAGGGCATATGTTAAACTGATTGAGCAGGGTGTGACGGGGGAAACCTATAACATGGGTTCCGGACATGCCGTGGAGATTCGGAGGGTTTTGGATATAATAATCTCATTGTCGGAGAAGGAGATACGGGTAGAGACTGACCCGAACAAGATCCGGCCGGTGGATGTGCCCATCATCGAGGCGAATATCACCAAGCTGCATGAGTTGACGGGCTGGGAACCGCAGATCGGACTGGAGCAGACAATCAGAGATACATTGGATTATTGGCGTATGCATGTATGAGGAGAAAAATATGATTAAGAGTAAGGGATTGTTTACCACAGAAGGAATGACAAGTTCGGACCGCAGCCTGCATACACCGGGAGATTTTGCCCGGCAGAATCTGTTATATGTGCAGGAAGTGGGAAGGCTAAAAAGCTTAAAGCCTCACAAATGTATCCGGGAAAAGCTGGAGTCCTATCTGTTTATCGTGGTGCTCCGCGGTCGGGGAAAACTGGTAGTGAATGAACATTCGTATGATCTGCATGCCGGCGACTGCGCTTTGGTGGATTGCTGGGAGCATTACGAACATATCAGTGACGAGAATGACGGCTGGGAGCTGGCCTGGGTGCATTACTACGGCAATACGGCCCGTAGCTTTTATGAGCTGTTCCGAAAGGGTAACGGAGGATCTTCCGTATTCCGGGTGGAGGATACAGAGCGGTGGAATCAATTGATAGGCCAGTTGTTGCAGCTGCAAGGCGATCGGAGTATGCTGGCAGAATTGCGGTGCGGAGAGCTGTTGCTGCAGCTACAGTACAGGATATTGCAGAATCTTTCGGATTGCGGCACTCTGGCGGACGAGCAGGAGAAACAGCGGGTCAGCAGTATTAGGGAATGGCTGAATGAACATTATGTGGAAACTGATTTTAGAGAATCCTTGAGACAGGACTTTCCTCAAGAATTTGAGGAAATGGATCGTTCTTTTGCGCAATATTATGGAATCCGTATAGAGGAGTATGTGGCAAATAGGCGTTTAAACGCTGCCAAAGAACTGCTGCGGTTCAGTATCAAACCGATGGCTGAGGTAGCCGCCGAATCGGGTATAGGCGATGAGGCCGCAATGCGACGGATGTTCAGGGAGAAAGAGGGCATGAGTGCGGAGGAATATCGGCAGAAATGGGCACAATGGATCAGATGAGAAATGAAAAAGGAGAAAATGTACAATGAATATCATTTTGTTGTCAGGAGGCAGCGGGAAGAGGTTATGGCCGCTGTCTAACGATGTCCGTTCCAAGCAGTTTATCAAGATGTTCCGGGGCAGCGACGATGAGCTGGAGTCCATGCTTACCCGCGTGTTCCGGCAGATCATGTCGGTAGACCCGGAGGCCAAGATCACCATTGCCACCAGCAGAAAACAGGCCAGCACGATCAAGAATCAGTTGGGAGAGCAGGTGAATATCTGTGTGGAGCCGGAGCGGAGGGATACGTTTCCGGCTATCTGCCTCGCCTCGGCTTATCTGCATTATGAACTTGGAGTGTCCGAGGAGGAGGCTGTGGTGGTGTGCCCGGTGGACCCCTATGTACAGGATACTTATTTTGAGGCACTGGAACGTCTGGCGGAGCTGGCGGAGCAGGGGGAGTCAAACTTAACTTTGATGGGAATAGAACCCACTTATCCCAGCGAAAAATATGGGTATATTATACCAAATACAGCTGATCCGGTCAGCACGGTCAATACCTTTAAAGAAAAGCCGGATGAAAAGACAGCCAGAGAATATATTGCCCAGGGGGCTTTGTGGAATGGAGGCGTATTTGCCTTTAAGCTTGGCTATATGCTTCGGCGGGCTCACGAACTGATCGAGTTTGAGGATTACCGGGGACTGTTTGTTTCATATGGCAGGCAAAAGAAGATCAGCTTTGACTATGCAGTGGTGGAGCAGGAAGAACAGATCCAGGTATTGCGTTACAATGGGGAATGGCTGGACTTAGGCAGTTGGAACACTTTTACCGAGGCCATGGACTCTGACACTATCGGCAAAGTGACTCTGGATGATCACTGCAAGAATACGCAGGTGGTAAACGAACTGAATATTCCCATTCTCTGTATGGGTTGTCAGGATATGGTAGTAGCGGCAAGCGTGGACGGTATTCTGGTGTCCGGAAAAAATCGCAGCGCTCATATCAAGCCCTATGTGGAAACTTTGGAGCAGCAGGCCATGTATGCGGAGAAGTCCTGGGGAAGTTTTACGGTGCTGGACGTACAGGAGGACAGTATGACCATCAAGGTGGAACTGTTGCCGGGACACAGGCTGTCTTACCACAGTCACAATCACAGAGACGAAGTATGGACTGTTATGGGAGGGCAGGGTTGCGTTGTCATTGATGGGATGAAACGGATCGTGCGGCCCGGAGACGTCATCACCATGCCTGCCGGATGCAGACATACTGTGATCGCTGATACACGGCTGAGACTGATCGAGGTGCAGTTGGGGACGGAGATCAGCGTGGAGGACAAGCAGAAGTTTGAGGATGTGGAATAATGTGATCTTGATTATGCGAATTAGCGATTTGCTCTTGCGGGAATGAGAATCGCATGATACAATGAGTTTAAATCTGAACATTGTTTGTCTTTTAAGAGAAACGGGTGAGAAAATGGAAACTAAAATCCTTTTTGTTAAACAGTTTTTAGCTGCGCTATGTAAGGAGAAAATTGAAAAAATTCCGATTAACACACCGGAATTTAAAAAAGGGGTGCAGAAGATGGCGGATTATTATCATGCCAACAAGGAGAAGTTCGGCCCTGATGCTGAACAGTTGGATATGCTTTTCCTAAAGTATACTACCAGAGGAGAATTCAGCCAGTTTTCCAGAATCATCGAAAGCTTTAATGGCAGGATAGTTTCTTTAGAAAATCCTCATTATGTAAGGGCAAACTTAAAACTGGATGATGAATATGTTGATGAGCTGATAGACAATACCGATCTTGGAATTGAATACGCGCAATATCAACAACTGGTAAATTGTTTTACACAAGGTATAAGCGACAGGGGATAAATAAGTAAGTTAAGGGGAGACGTGGGGGAAAATGTCTTTTAAGGAATTATTTGGGGAACAGGAATTTTGGGAAGTTTTTAACGAAGTGGAATGCTTTGCAAATGAAATGTTATCCGGGTATAATCAACGACTTGAGAATACCCCATTATCGGGCGGCAATAAAGAAATATTTGACGCGGTATGGGGAAATATAGAGTTTTCCGGCGGGGAAATATATATTTTGGATTCCCCTCTTTTGCAGCGATTGAGAAAGATTAAGCAACTGGGATTAGCTTATTTTGTATATTGTGGATGTGATTACTCCAGATATTATCATACGTTGGGAGTTACATATCTGGCAGATCGGATGGCGGCGGCCATAAATCGCTGCGATCTGGAGATAACAGAGGAAGACAAGAACTATTTTAGGGCAGTGGTGCGTCTGGCGGCTATTTTTCATGATTCGGGTCATATGTTTCTTAGCCATGTTTCTGAACACTATTTCGGCAAGAGTCCTCTATATAAACGTAATATTCAAATCAATGCTTTTATGGAAAAATTTGAGAAGACGGCAGGTAAGAGAACGGCATTGCATGAATTGCTGGGATGCATGATCGTTAATACAAAAGCTGTCTATCAACTGCTGACCATAGTCACAAAATATATTAAGGGGCTAAATGGTAACCGTGTTGTAGAGATTGATAAGCTGGTGGAATATATTTCCTCATTGATCGTAGGCGTACCTGTGGATAGGGAGAGTTTACCCTACTCCTGCATTATAAACGGACCGATAGACGCTGATAAGTGTGATTATCTATCACGAGATTCCCATGTAACGCGTGTGCCTGTAGCAGTGGACGTTTCTAGGATAACACAGAAATTGAGCGTGGTTAAAAGTGATGAAATATGTTTTTCGCAGTTGTGGCATAAGGATGCGGCGGACAGCGATAAATATTATGAGCTGGCTATGCAGGATTCTGCGGAAAAAGCATTGTTTCAGTTATGCATTGCCCGAACAATTATGTTTGACAGTGTGTATTACCATCACAAAGTGTTGACTGCGGAGACAGAATTTAGGAATCTGATCAATAGGATTGCAAATCTGGAACAACCTTTCTTTAACAATTTTGTGGAGATACTCAGACATACGGATGAAGATTTTAATTCCTATTTTTTTGAAAGCTTAAAGCGCGGTAGAAATGAGAGGGATTGCAAAGAAATAGATGCTATATATCATGAGTTCCGGAAAATATATGAAAGACATTTGCCCAAGAGGGTTGTATGCCTGACTCCTGACTTCGTGTCGGGGAAACAAAAATATACGGAAAAGTTTTGGGATTCCGTAATGTCTGTCTTTGATTCGAAAGATGAAAAAGATTTTGTCTGTGAAATAAAAAAGGAATATCATTTAATTCATACTATGCTGGGCGGCGAGGAGCCGTCAGAGGATAGGGTGCAAATTTTTGCGATTCAGGCACCCACACAGGTTCTTGGGCATAGCAAGATTCAAGTACCTATCGACCTGAGAAATGGCCATAAAAGAGATTTTAGAGGATATGAGCTGGTCAGTAGCAGGGAAACGAGCAGTTCCTCTTCTTATATTGTGACAGATGCCGATGATAAGCTGTTTGTTTTTCTGGCAGTTGAAAAAATATTTATGAAAAAATACCATATATATTTAAAAGAGGAAGCGTTTTCCTGCGGAAAATATGATCCAAAGGATATCAACGAAAAGCGAAAACTACTGTTTGATAAAGGATATTATGATGATGCCTCCGAGCTGATAAGCGATACCCTATTACATAATTATATCCCTAAGACAAGGATCAGTAAGATTGCAGAACGTTTTAAGGGCTATGAAGGGCCGGATGGATATAGGATTACTGCAGGACGGTTGGAGGCTTATCTGAAACAATTTATGTGTGCCTGTGGGGATAAGAGTAAATGCCAAAGCGTGTTGGAGGGAATCTGTATCTTGCTGAATAAAGCTCTGGTCCTTGATAGGGAGTATATTGGCCATAAATTTCCCGGCAAGTTTATTAGCCTGGCAGGAAGTGAGAAAAAGTTATATATGGTGCCATTGGGTAACCTGCGGGACAGCGCCAAGCATATGACGTATTTTTGGAATGATTTGAATTGCCCGGGGCTGAAAATAGAGACTGACAAGAGCTTGGACGAACTGTTGCGTATGGAGGCTGTTCGCAAGATAGTCTTCTATGACGATGGTTCTTATTCCGGTACACAGATGGTTTCTATCATGCAGGAATATATGGGAGTTGCTGAGCGTAAGACTCAGGAAAAGCATGTAGAAGAATTGCCGGAGGAATATAAAAACGCTCTGCGTGAAAAAGATATTTGCTTTTTCTTCTGCGCATTTAATAAAGACAGGGAATCCGATCTGCGGGAGGAACTAAAAAAGATGGGTTTGGGAAAAGTGTCCTTTGAATATGTAGAGGATATGAGCGTTGGATGTCTGGAACATGAGCGGGACAGTTGGTTTAAAGATAGCGAGCAGAGGGAATTGATAAAAAGCATTTTAAATGATATAGGATTGTCACTGATGTTATCTTCCAAGATGCCTGGGGGACAGTGTAAAGAAGGGTGGAGTCAGGAGCGTATAGAGCGGGCGGCTCTGGGGTACAATGATTCGCAGCAGATGGTGATATTAAAATCCAGCGTTCCAACATATACGATAACAGCTTTCTGGGCGGAGGGCCTATATAAGAACATAGAGTGGAAACCGCTGTTTAGGCGGACCAGGAAATAGCATTCCAGAATATGATATATTGGAGAAGAAAGTCAAATCTGACAAATGATTTTGATATGGCCCATATGGACGAGATATAGTTTTAGACCATAGGATATAATTTCCTTTACAAACGCCAAAACTTCCGATATAATACATCTCAAACAGCAAATGAAACGCATTGACGAAGAGAGTACACCTATCAAAGCTCTCCAGAGAACATCCCCGGGGAAAGAGCAGGCTGAGAGGGATGGAGCGGGAGATATGTGGAAGATGGCTTCCGAGCAGCGCACCGAGCCGGGAACAGTGGGTTAGGCTGCGACAGGTTCCGCCTGTTATAGCGGAGAGGGTTTGGCGGATCGGCGGCTTAGCGCCATCTGATTTCCTGACCCGGTGAGGTCCCTTTTGCGAGAAAGGGGCGAAGAGAAGTGGTAACACGGGCTTGCGGCTCGTCTTCTCGTGCAGAGAGTGCATAGGGAAGGCGGGCCTTTCGTTATGCAATCCACATAAGACCGGAAACCGGATAACCTAAACAGTTCTAACGCTATAAAGGTTCAACCGAATCGGTATAGAACCGAATCAGACAGAAACGGCCCGCAGATACAAGGAGGGAAGCATATGAGCAAAACACCTTATTACATTACCACCGCCATCGCGTACACCTCGGGAAAGCCCCATATCGGCAACAACTACGAGATCGTGCTGGCGGATGCCATCGCCCGCTTTAAGAGAAAGCAGGGATACGATGTATATTTCCAGACAGGAACGGACGAACACGGGCAGAAGATCGAGCTGAAAGCCCAGGAGGCCGGAATAACCCCTCAGGAGTTCGTGGACAATGTGGCCGGCGTCATCCAGGGACTGTGCGATCAGCTGAACGTGGACTACGACAAGTTCATCCGCACCACGGATAAGCCACACGAAAAGCAGGTGCAGAAGATATTTAAGCGCCTGTATGACCAGGGAGATATCTACAAGGGAGCCTATGAGGGCCTGTACTGTACTCCCTGCGAGTCCTTTTGGACCGAGTCCCAGCTGGTGGACGGCAAATGCCCGGACTGCGGCAGGGAGGTGAAACCGGCCAAGGAGGAGGCGTACTTTTTCCGCATGAGTAAATATGCGGACCGGCTCATTGAGCATATCAACAGTCATCCCGAGTTTATCCAGCCGGTGTCCCGCAAAAACGAGATGATGAACAACTTTCTGCTGCCCGGACTGCAGGATCTGTGCGTATCCCGCACCTCTTTCAAGTGGGGCGTCCCGGTGGACTTTGACGAAAAGCATGTGGTGTACGTATGGCTGGACGCGTTGACAAATTATATCACCGGCATCGGCTACGACGCGGACGGAAACAGCACCGAGCAGTACAAAAAGTTATGGCCTGCGGACCTGCATCTGATCGGCAAGGATATCATCCGTTTCCACACGATCTACTGGCCCATCTTTCTGATGGCGCTGGGGGAGCCTCTGCCCAAACAGATCTTCGGCCATCCCTGGCTGATGATGAACGGCGGCAAGATGAGCAAATCCAAGGGTAATGTGATCTATGTGGACGATCTGATCGACTTTTTCGGCGTGGACGCGGTGCGGTACTATATGATCCACGAGATGCCCTATGACAATGACGGCAACGCCACCTGGGAGCTGATCGCGGAGCGGGCCAACTCCGACCTGGCCAACACGCTGGGCAATCTGGTGAACCGCACGATATCTATGAGCAACAAGTATTTTGGCGGCACAGTGGAGGATAAGGGCGTGCAGCTGACCCCGGAGGACAGCGTCGTGGACGAGGATCTAAAAAAGACCGTCACCGGAACCTATGCCAAAGTGGCGGAGAAGATGGATACTTTGAGGATCGCGGACGCCCTGACGGAGATATTCGGCATCTTTAAGCGCTGCAACAAATATATTGATGAGACGGAGCCTTGGGTATTGGCCAAGGACGAGGCGAAACAGGGACGGCTGGCTACCGTGATGTACAATCTGGTGGAGGGAATCGTTATCGGAGCCTCACTGCTGGAGCCATATATGCCTGAGACTGCCCGCAACATCGCGGATCAGCTGAATACCTCTCTGCGCGATTTCGACCGTCTGGAGGAATTCGGCCTGTATCCCGGCGGCAACAAGGTAACCGACCAGCCCCGCATACTGTTTGCCCGACTGGATATGAAAGAGGTGCAAAAGCGGGAGGAAGAGCTGACTGCCGCCATGATCGCCGCGGCGGGGCAGACATCTGAGACCGGGGATGATAAACCGGCTGACACATCTCAGGGACAGGAGATTGTGGATATCGAACCCAAGCCGGAGATTACTTATGACGACTTTGCAAAGCTCCAGTTCCAGGTGGGAGAGATCATTGCCTGCGAAGCGGTGCCCAAATCCAAGAAACTGCTGTGTTCTCAGGTCAGGATCGGCAGTCAGGTGCGCCAGATCGTCTCCGGCATCAAGGCCCATTATACCCCCGAGGAGATGGTGGGCAAAAAGGTGATGGTGTTGGTGAATCTAAAACCTGCCACGCTGGCCGGCGTAGTTTCCGAGGGTATGCTGCTGTGCGCCGAGGATCAGGAAGGCAATCTGGCTCTGATGACGGCGGAGAAACCTATGCCCTCCGGAGCGGAAATTTGTTGAATATAGGTTAGGACGTTATATTTTTATTAAATTTCCATAAACGGGTTAAAATAACCTGCAATATGGTGTATAATAGGTGCATGGCTTTTGAGCCATGCGCCTATTTTAGCGAATAACGAACCTCTGACGCCGCATCCATGCGGCCATTGGCCAAAACCGTGGGGGACAGATCCCCGCAGCCTGGCGGCGCAGGCAATTTGACCCACGCAGCCCGCTGCGGTGGTGAACGATACAGAAAGAAAATAATGGCAGGAAGAGGAAAATATCGGCATGAAAAAAGAAGAGTTCTATTTTGATTCCAGAGACAATATATCAAAAATTCATGCGGTCAGATATACGCCGGAGGACAGGGAACCTGTATGCGTGGTGCAGATCGTTCATGGTATGGCGGAATATATCGAGCGTTACCAGGAGTTTGCCCGGTTTCTCACGGAGCGGGGCTGCGTAGTCGCGGGCAACGATCATCTGGGCCACGGAAAAAGCGTGGGGGAGGATAAGCTCTACGGCTATTTTTGCGAGCAGGACCCGGCAACCGTGTTGGTGCGGGATGTACACCGTCTGAAAAAGATGACCCAGAAGGAATATCCGGCCTTGCCCTATGTGATCGTAGGGCACAGCATGGGTTCCTTTATACTGCGCAACTATCTCACCATGTATGGCAGCGGCATCACCGGCGCGGTCATCATGGGTACAGGTTACCAGAGCAGAGCCGCCATGCGGGGTGCCGCATTTGTGATCGGACTGCAGAAACTCTTTTTGGGGTCAAAGCATGTGAGCGCATTCAGTGACAGGGTGAGCTTTCGGGGCTATAACAAAGGGATAGCGGATGCGAAAACGCCGTTTGACTGGCTGTGTAAGGACGGGGAAAGCGTGCGCCGGTATATGGAGGACCCGCTGTGCGGCAATATTTTTACCCTGAACGGTTTTCAGACTCTGACGGAGCTGATATACCGGGCGCATGATCCGAAACGTCTCCGTAAGATTCCGGCCGGGCTGCCGGTGCTGGTGATGTCCGGAGACGCAGATCCGCTGGGCGGATACGGGCAGGGGATTCCCAAGGTATGCGAGGGACTGCGCAGGGCCGGCGTGAAAGATGTGGAGATGCGGATTTGCGAGACAGGCAGACACGAACTGCTGAACGAGCCGGAGCGGGAACAGATCATGGAGTCGATCTACGGATGGATTAAAATGCATTGCCTGAAAACGGGCGCATAAAAAAGGCGGAAATACTCAAACTATTCCCAAAGTTCGGAACTCAAATAAGGAGGGAATTGTAATGAAAATAGCATTTTACAGTACCAAACCGTACGATCGTATCTGGTTTGAACCCCTGGCGCAGCAATATGGTTACGACATCCATTTTATCGAATTTCCCTGCACCGGGGAGACACTGTTTCTGGCGAAAGGGTGCGATGCCATATGCGTGTTCGTCAATGACCATGTTGACAGTGAGATGATAGAAGTACTCTATGACATGCATGTGAAAGGGATATTGCTGCGAAGCGCGGGCTTTAACAATGTGGACGTGAAAGCGGCTGAGGACAAGATCGTGATACTGCGGGTGCCCAGTTATTCTCCCGAGGCGGTGGCAGAATACGCCACAGCCATGCTGCTGACTTTGAACCGCTGCACGCACAAGGCGTATAACCGTACCAGAGAGTTTAATATGAGTCTGCAGGGGCTTATGGGAACAGACCTTTATGGAAAGACGGCGGGAATCGTGGGAACAGGGCGTATCGGGCAGGCCATGATCCGGGTCTGTAAAGGATTCGGCATGAAAGTCATTGCCTATGATCCTTACCCCAACTCAGACCTGGATGTATCTTATGTGTCCACGGAAGAACTGTTCCGGCAGGCGGATGTGATCAGCCTGCACTGTCCGCTGACTGCCCAGACCAGGCATATGATCAATAAGGAGAGCATCGGCATGATGAAGACGGGAGTTTATCTGGTAAATACCTCCAGAGGCAGCCTGATCCATACGGATGATCTGATCGACGGTCTGCTGCAGAAAAAGTTCGGCGGCGTAGGGCTGGATGTCTACGAGGAGGAGGAAGGCATATTCTATGAGGATTGTTCGGGAGAGATCATTGAGGACGACAAACTTGCCCGTCTGACTACCTTCCCCAACGTCCTTATCACTTCTCATATGGGATTCTTTACCCGGGAGGCCATGGAGGCCATCGCCAGAGTGACTATGGAGAATGCCCATGCTCTGGACAATGGGCTGCCTCTGCAAAATCAGGTGGGAGCCTGCGCCGCGAAGGAATAGGCAGAAAGGAACTTATATGGAAACGGATCATTTCCCTTACACAATCAGGTGGGCATTGCCGGAAGATTGGGACCCCGCCATGGATATGGTATGGCGGACCTTTTTAAAGTTTGAGGGGAAGGATTATTCCCAGGAAGGTATCGATAATTTTGATACCTTCATACATGACGGGACGCTGAGAAAGCTGTTCCTAAAAGGGCGCTATCAGGTGATGCTGGCTCTTGACGGCAGTCTTGTGGTGGGGCTGGCTTCCGTGCGCAGCGGCAATCATCTGTCCCTGCTGTTTGTGGACGAGAGATATCACCGCCGGGGCATTGGCAGAACTCTGATGAGAGGGCTGTGCCAGTATCTGGAGCGGGAGGCGGGGGAACACAGCATGACGCTGACGGCGGCTCCCTACGCGGTGGATTTTTACAAAAAACTGGGTTTTTATGCCATAAAGCCGGAGGAGCAGATATCCGGCATCAGAGTTACATCCATGGAAAAATATTTTTGAAAGGTAGGATACCTATGAAATTTTTAAATATTGACAGTCCGTTTATGCAGGTCATGAACAAGGTGGCGGATCTGATGATCCTGAATCTGCTCACGGTGGTGTGCATGATTCCTCTTATTACCGCGGGAGCGGCTCTCACGGCCATGCATTATCAGGTTCTGAAGATCGTTCGGGATGAGGAGTGCTATATCGTAAAAGGATATTTTAAAGCATTCCGGGAAAATTTTATACAGTCCACGGCCATATGGCTGATCTTGCTGGCGATAGGCTTGATCCTGGGAGGAGACTTCCTTATCATGTACGCCTCGGAGACGGAGTTCCATATAATATTCAGAGCCGTGTTGGGTGCCATCGCGATCTTTGCCCTCTTTACGCTGGTCTATGTGTTTCCGGTACAGGCCAAATTTGCCAATCCGGTGTTTCGCACGATCAAAAACGCGTTGGCCATGAGTATTCTCCAGGCCCCCAAAAGCGTACTGATGGTGATATTGTACTTTATCCCCATGGTACTGATGGTGTTTGCCCCCAGCATCTTTCCTCTGATAATGCTCTTTGGCATGACCATTCCGGCGTTTCTGTCCGCCAAGCTGTACAATAAGTTATTCTTGAAACTGGAAGGGCGGATCAATGAAATGAACGGTGTCAAAGAGGAAGATGAGGAAGAGGGCGGGAAAATATTTCACGACCAGCTGGACAGTTCGTTGGAAGATAAGTCTTAAATCTGTAGAATATGTCCAATAAAAACAATACGGTTTTGTGAAAAATGACGTCAAAGAATAAAATCATCCGTATTTGTGAGCAATTCACACAATGGGAACCAAAATCTTTGTGAAATAGTGGCATAGAATTTCACAGAATATTTAGGTATACTTATTGCAAGGTTGTGGTGATACATATCGCTGCATTAACAGAAAATCGTCTATATGCGAAAGGAGTTATTTTATGGCTAGTTTATCTTTAAAGAATATCTGCAAGGTTTACCCCAATGGATTTGAGGCGGTTAAGAATTTCAACCTTGAGATTGCGGATCAGGAATTCATCATCTTCGTAGGTCCTTCCGGCTGTGGTAAGTCTACCACCCTTCGTATGATTGCGGGACTGGAAGATATTTCCTCCGGTGAATTAAAGATTGGTGACAGAGTTGTGAACGATGTAGAGCCCAAGGACAGAGATATCGCAATGGTATTCCAGAACTACGCTCTGTATCCTCATATGTCTGTTTATGACAATATGGCATTTGGTCTGAAACTGAGAAAGGTTCCCAAGGATCAGATCGATAAGATGGTTAAAGAGGCTGCCAAGATCCTGGATCTGGAGAAACTGCTGGATCGTAAGCCCAAGGCTCTGTCCGGTGGTCAGAGACAGCGTGTGGCTATGGGACGTGCTATCGTGCGTAACCCCAAGGTATTCCTGATGGATGAGCCTCTGTCCAACTTGGACGCAAAGCTGCGTGTGCAGATGAGAATTGAGATTGCCAAGCTGCATCAGAGACTGGGCACCACCATCATCTACGTTACACATGACCAGACCGAGGCTATGACACTGGGTACCAGAATCGTTGTTATGAAGGACGGCGTTATCCAGCAGGTAGATACTCCCCAGAATCTGTATGAGAAACCTCAGAACCTGTTCGTTGCAGGATTCATGGGATCTCCTCAGATGAACTTCCTGGATGCGACTGTTAAGGTAAATGGCGATGTAGCCAACCTGGAGATTGCCGGCCACAGCATTCCTTTGCCTGCGGCTAAGTCTAAAAAGATCATAGATGGCGGTTACGATGGAAAGGTTGTTACCTTTGGTATCCGTCCCGAGGATGTATATGATGCCGAGACATATGCGAATGCGGTTCCGGGCAGTGTATTCGAGTCCACGATCAAGGTTTACGAGTTGTTAGGTGCGGAAGTTTACTTATACTTCGATCTGGATGTATTCCCGATGACGGCAAGAGTAGATTCCCGTACAACTGCAAGACCCGGTGATGCCGTGAAGTTCGCTCTGGATGTTGAGAAGATTCATGTATTTGACAAAGAGACCGAGCAGATTGTTACCAACTAGTAAGATTTCCAGAGAGGTGCTGGTTTCCAGCACCTCTTTTTTAAATAGAAGAGGACGGAGGAGTGTATGATATCAAGTCAGATCATTCAGACAAGTATAGACGAATTAAAGGCGATCACCAAGGTGGATCTGTGTGTATATGACCCTTCCGCCGCAGTGATTGCGACGACAGCCGATATGGAGGGGATACAGGGGAATCTGATCAACGGATTTGCCATGTCTCCCGCCGACAGTCAGGTGATCGGACCTCACCATCTGTTGAAGATTTTGGATGAGGGAGAACTGCTCTATGTGCTGGTGGCACGTGGCGGCGGGGATGATGTATATATGGTGGGAAAGATCGCCGTATGTCAGATTCAAAATCTTACGATTGCATACAAGGAGCGTTTTGACAGAAACAATTTCTTCCAGAATCTGTTGCTGGACAACTTATTGCTGGTAGATATCTATAATCGGGCCAAGAAACTGCATGTGGAGGTGGCGGCTCCCAGAGCAGTGTTTCTGATAGAGACCCGCCTGGAGAAAGACGGCATAGTGACAGAACTGTTAAAAGGAATGTTTTCCTCCCAGAGCGGCGATTATATTACCGCAGTGGACGAGAGCAGTGTGATCTTGATCAAGAATCTGGATCAGATGACCACCTATGAAAACCTTTGCGATGTGGCGCATACCATTGTGGCAATGATGAATGCGGAGGCCATGCTGAATGTGCGCGTGTCTTTCGGCACAGTGGTGCAGGAACTGAAGGATGTATCCAAATCCTACAAGGAAGCTAAACTGGCGTTGGACGTGGGCAAGATCTTCTATGCGGAGCGCAATGTGGTGGCGTACAGCACATTGGGTATAGGACGTCTGATCTATCAGCTGCCGGTGAATCTGTGCAGGATTTTCATTGAAGAAATTTTTGGAGATAATGTGCCCAATGACCTGGACGATGAAACGCTGACAACCATCAACAAGTTTTTTGAGAATAATCTTAACGTCTCGGAGACTTCCAGGCAGTTGTTTGTACACCGCAATACGTTGGTTTACCGTATTGAGAAGATTCAAAAAAGTACAGGTCTGGACCTGCGGAACTTTGATGACGCGCTGACTTTCAAGATAGCGCTGATGGTGGTAAACTATATGAAATATTTGGATTCTCTGGAGTACTGATACAGGAATAAAAAGGACAACCCCTTAATACACTTATAGTAAAGGAAAACATAGGTGTGTTGAGGGGGATTTTTTATGTATTATGAAAAGCAGATCCGCTATATAGATTATCTGGAAAACGGAGAGAAAAAACGCAACTGCGGCAATGTAAAAGTTACAGTCACCGGCAACAGGCTGCTCTTGGAGATGAGGATACGTGACCTGTATGAGACGGATGACATGGCCTCGGAAGTAGTGCTGGAGGGCGGCGGAACCGAGAGCAGGGTGGGAACGGTACTGATCAGACAGGGCAGCGGCAGCTTCTGCTGGGAATGTGTGGACCGTGAGCAGGAGGGGACCGGCATAGCGCTGGGGGAGAGTATGCGCTACGGACAACTGGAACGGATCTATGTACAGCTGTCCCCCAGACGGAGTATGCGCTGTATATGGAAAGCATCGGAACCGACATGGAAGAATGATCCTCCCAACCGGGAGGTACATGTTGCGGAGAGGGCTGAAATAACTAATATGGGGACAAGGCCGGAGCGTCAGCGTGAGGGCATGGCAGAGGAAACCATGTCACTTGAACCGCAGTTACAGCCGACACGTCAGCGTGAGGGCATGGCAGAGGAAACCATGTCGCCTGAACCTCGGATACAGCCGACACGTCAGCAGGAGAGTATGGCGGAGGAAACCATGTTGCGTGAAGAGCAAATCCAGCCGACTCAACAAACGGGAAATGCAGCAGGAGGGGTCAAGTCACCTGAGCCACAAATCCAGCCGACTCAACAAACGAGAAATGCAGCAGGAGGGGTCAAGTCACCTGAGCCGCAAATCCAGCCGACTCAACAAACGGAGAGCACAGCGGAGAAGGCAGAACGGCCCCAGACGCATCCGGAGGGGCAACAGGAGAGCAGGCCGGAAAGTGTCATGCAGCACGAGAGGGAAGAGAGGCCGGTTCGTCAATCGGACAGTATCAACACAGCCGGTAACGGGACGGCAGTTAAACCGTCACGGTCGCAGAGGAAACGTCAGACCCCCCACATGGAATCCATGAGTGAGGACAAATGGCAGCAACTCCAAAAGATATACCCTCATATTCGTCCCTTTCAGGATAAGCGGGAATATCTTTCCTTAAGACCGGAAGACTTTGTGATACTGCATTCCAGCGCTTACCGCCTGGTGCAAAACAGTTTTCTGCTTCACGGATACTTCAATTATGACCATCTGATACTGGCATGTATGCAGCAAAGGGGCGAAGATCAGTTCTACATAGGGGTGCCGGGAAACTTTTTTGAAAAAGAAAAACAGGTGGCCATCATGTACGGCTTTGAAAGTTTTGAGTGCAGACAGGAACCTGCCGGTGAAGGGGAATTTGGCTATTACATGATTCGTGTGCAATTATAGAGGGTTGCCGGGCCCCTTTACAGGCCCGACAGGTCGAAGGGAGGGATAAAGCTCTCCTCAGCCGCGTCCCCTTCCTGAATATATATGTTTTCCATGCCCAGCCGCAGGCAATAGTCTATCACTCTCCGGTATTCCTGGGGCGTAACCCGGCGGTTTAGCTCGGGTATGTCCGCCACATGGGACAGAGGAGTGTACTGGCTCATGACGCTGACATATATGTGATTTCCGAAAGTGTCATGAAGATAGTGCAGAACCTTTTTACTGTCGCTCACCTGTCCCGGCAGCACCAGATGACGGACGATCATGCCCCGGCGCAGCATCGGCGTATCCCGGGGGTAGACGGCGGCGTCTGCGGGGGAAGGGACATCCTCCCCGGATGGGGCAAATTCCAATGGGCCGCACTGACGGAACATCTCCGCCAGAGCCTGCCGGGCCTTTTCAAAGTAATCGGCGGCATGGGAGTACTCTGCGCTGAGCTTGGGGGATACATATTTCAGATCCGGGAGATAGATGTCCACAAGACCGTCCAAAATTTTCAGCGCCTGGGGTTCTTCGTAACCGCCGCAGTTATAGACCACGGGAATGGAGAGGCCGCCCCGGCGGGCCAGTTCCAGAGCGCCTGCGACCGGCGGGATATAGTGTGTAGGAGTCACCAGATTTATATTGGCGGCTCCCTTTTGCTGCAATTCCAGAAAGATTTCAGCCAATCGTTCCACCGGGATCTCCCTGCCGGTATGTCCCAGAGCGATATCATGGTTCTGACAATAAACACAGCGGAGATTGCAGCCGCTGAAAAAAACGGCGCCTGAACCCACAGCACCGGATATACAAGGTTCTTCCCACATGTGCAGCGCTGCTCTGGCAGCCCACAGCTCAGCAGTCCGGCCGCAATATCCTCTCTCCCCGGCCAGCCTGTTCACACCACATCGCCGGGGACAGAGGTTGCAGGACAAAAAATGGCGCGCTATATTCTGTTTTTCAAGCTCGGAAAGACGGAGAAAAGACATGGCAGTTTACTCCTCAAAGCGGAAATTACAAGACCGCATATCGCGGGCCGTATCCCAGACTCCGCCCGGGGCCCTCACGGCACATGGGAGGTTCTACTTAGTGCTGCTTTGTTCCCAACCTGACACGGTTCGTAGATTCCCATTGCGTGAGACCGGACATCAACATCTGTTCTACGGTTTTTCCCACGATATACGGCTTTTATAGTGTATCTTTTTATTGGATTTTTGTCAAGAACTTCTTGCAAACAAAGAGGGGATTAATTATACTGAAAATGTACATCCTAATATTCAAGCGGTGGTAACGGGAAGGAGACGAATCATGAACAAAAATGCATTTAGACAGTTATCTTACGGCGTATATATAGTCAGTACCTGGGACGAGGGCAGAGCCACAGGATGCACGGCCAACAGCGCTATGCAGATCACATCGGAACCTGCAACGATCGCGGTAAGTATCAATCATGACAATTACACCAACGAGTGTGTTCAAAAGCTGGGGAAATTCGCCATATCCATACTGGGAGAGCATTCCGATCCCGGTACCATCGGCGTATTCGGTTTTCAGAGCGGCAGGGACAATAACAAGTTTGATCAGGTCAAGCCAATGATCAAGGGATACATGCCGGTGATCCAGGATGCCTGTGCCTATATCGTATGCGAAGTAGTGGACAAGCTAGAGACCGAAACTCATACCGTATTTCTGGGGAAAGTGGTGGACGCGGATATTCTCAATCAGGATGATCCCATGACCTATACGTATTATCACAAAGTGATAAAAGGAAAAAGTCCCAAGGCGGCACCCACTTATATCCCAGAGGAACAGAAGGAGGAATCCGGCCCCACCTATGTGTGCGGGGTGTGCGGCTATGAGTATCACGGAGACGTTCCTTTTGAGGAATTGCCGGACGATTATGTTTGTCCCGTATGCAAGCAGCCTAAGTCTGTGTTTCAGAAGAAGTGATCCTGGCGGCTTTCTCCTGTTTGTTGCGTATGCGCAGTCTGGTAAAGAATTCTTTCAAAACAGCGCTGCATTCCGCCTCCAACACGCCTCGGGTCACGGCAACCTGATGGTTAAACTGCGGCATCTCCAGAATGTTCAGAATGGAGCCGCCGCAGCCGGCCTTAGGGTTCATACAGCCCATAACCACTTCGGGTATCCTCGCCTGAACGATAGCGCCTGCGCACATCTGGCAGGGTTCCAGAGTTACATAGAGAGTACAGCCCTCCAGACGCCAATCTCCGATCTTTTTACTGGCTTTTCTGATAGCGGTGATCTCTGCATGGGCGAGGGTATTTTTATCGGTGTTGCGCCTGTTATATCCTCTTCCGATAACCTTCCCCTCATGGACGATAACGCAGCCGATCGGGACCTCCCCCAGCTCCAACGCCCTGTGAGCCAATTTCAAGGCCATCCTCATATACTTTTCCTGCACACTGACAATCCCGGCCATGACCGCCTCCCTGTGTTCCTCCGCATAGTCAGACAATTGCGTAATCCATCAACTACCCACGCGATTCCGTATTGACCATGGGTGTCCCGTAACTATATCTGTATAGTACTTACACTTGTATCATTGTAGCTTACAACCGGCTAACCGTCAAGAAGGTAAGCGTCCCCTTCCGCTAATAAGGAGAGACCATGAAAATCTACGGCATAAACAAAACCACACTCCTGGACTATCCCGGACACGTGGCCGCCACAATATTTACCGGAGGCTGCAATATGCGCTGTCCCTTTTGCCAGAACAGCGGCCTGGTACTGGCCCCCGAACAGCAGCCGGAAATCTCGGAGGACGAGGCGCTTACCTTTCTGAAAAAAAGAAAGGGCATTCTGGAAGGAGTATGCATCACGGGGGGTGAGCCTACGCTGCAGACAGATCTGGAGAGCTTTATCCGCCGTATCCGGGAACTGGGCTATCTGATAAAGTTGGACACCAACGGCTACCGCCCCAAGGTGCTTGGGCATCTGCTGGACCGGGGACTGTTGGAGTATGTGGCCATGGATATCAAGGCGTCCAGGGAACGCTACGGCATTGCCTGCGGGCTGCCGGATATGGAGTTGGCACCCATAGAAGAGAGCGTGGAACTTCTGAAAAGCTCCCGGATAACCTACGAATTCCGAACCACGGTGGTAAAGGGCATTCACAGTCCGGAAGAATTCACCGCCATCGGACAATGGCTGCAGGGCTGCCGGACTTACTATTTGCAAAGCTATCGGGACAGCGATCAGGTAATGCGGCCCGGCTATGAGAGCTTTGATCCGGGAGAGCTGGAAAACATGCGGAAAAGGGCGGCTGAATACATACCGCAAACGGCCTTGCGGGGAGTGGATTAAAAACAGGGGAACCTATGGAGAAAAACAGGAATATTATGCTAATAAGTCTATGTTTAGCAGGTGATGATATTCTTGGATACTCTGAGGATGGTATTGGAGGCCGCGGCAATAGCGTCCGCGCTGTCGGTAGATGCCTTTGTGGCGGGTCTGGCCTACGGCGCCAGGCAGATACGGCTGCCCTGGCGCTCCACGCTGGTGATCAACCTGATCTGTAGCGCCATCGTGGGGCTGTCTCTGGGGCTGGGCAGCCTGGCCGCCCTGTTTCTGTCCCCCGGTCTGCGCCGGGGACTGTGTTTCGGCGTACTGTTTGCGCTGGGCCTGGTAAAGCTGTTGGACGGAATCACCCGGTGGGCCATACGCAGATATGGCAATCTTGACGGCCGGCTGGGATTTTCGCTTTTCAGCCTGCGCTTTGTATTACATGTATATGCGGACCCCGTGGCGGTAGACCTGGATCATTCCAAAACGATCTCGGTGGCGGAGGCGGCCTCTCTGGCACTGGCTCTGTCTCTGGACGGCGCGGCAGCAGGATTCGGAGCCGCCATGGGCCAGGTGAGCGTTCCGGCGGTGGTGACGGCCTCACTGATCGCAAATCAGCTCACTCTGATGCTGGGGTCCTGGTTGGGCGAGAGATTGTCGCGAAAACTTGGTATATCCCTTGGGTGGCTGAGCGGCGTGATCCTGTTGATTTTAGCCTTCTGCAAGCTGTGAATAACTTTTTGAGGGAGAGTGTGCCCTACGGCGCACATGATATACGCCGGGGATGACATCGGCGCTATCTCCGGACAGATTGCCCGGAAGTCGCGCCGAGGCTATGCCGGGTCCGGCAAAGAAACCCAAAACGGCATGAATCCCCAGAGAATAGACCGAGGAGAGGAACGGAGATATGCTGAGATTGAGACCATACAAAAATACGGATGCGGAAACAATAGTCCAGTGGTTGGAAGACGAGAGGACATTTCGTTTTTGGTGCGCTGATAAATACAGCCGTTTTCCCGTCAGCGATGTTGAAATGAACGATTATTACCTGGCCCGGGAGTGCATATATCCCATGACAGCGGAGGACGAAGAGGGTATAGCCGGGCATCTGACACTGCGCTATGAGAACAGTGAACTGACAGATATCCGTCTGGGATTTGTGATCGTAGATCCTGCAAGAAGGGGTAGAGGATACGGCAGAGAGCTGGTGCGGCTGGCCGCCAAGTACGCTTTTATTTTCATGGGAGCAGAGAAAGTTGGCCTGTCGGTATTTGAAAATAATACCCGCGCCCACGCCTGTTATCTGTCGGCGGGTTTTCGGGATGTCACAGACCGGGTATACAGGCCCTATACATACAAGGGCGAGGAGTGGTATTGCCGCAATCTGGAGATGGACGGCGACAGGGCGGGCAAAGAGGGCCTTATCACATGAACAAATCTCACAGCATACGGAAAAACTTTACCAGGCGGGACAAAAACTCCAGAACTATTTTACTGTGTGAAATGCTGGAATATCACAATGTGTTTCTGGAGGCCGCGTTCCGGGCGGACGGCTATTCTTTTGAGGTGCTGAAAAATGAGGTGCAGGACATAACCCGGACGCTGCGCTATATCAGCAATGATTATTGTTATCCTACCGTGCTTATCATTGCACAGTTCATGGAGTATCTGGAGAGCGGGGAGCGTCGTCCGGAGGAAGTGGCTTTTATGGAGCCCCAGGCCGGAGGCTCCTGCCGGGCGGGCAATATCTATAATCTGCTCCAGCGAGTCCTGTACAAAAAACACTGCCGGGGCTTGGAGGGATATAGCGATATACCGGTGATATCCCTCAATTTTTCCGGGGAGGAAAAGCATTCGGGATTTCGTATCACCTCCCGGCTGTTGTTTGGCGCGATCTCGGCGGTATGCTACGGAGACCTGATCATGTGTCTGTATCAACAGACGAAACCCTACGAGGTTAATCCCGGGGAGACAGACCTGGTGCGGGCAGAGGTGGAGGAAATACTGTGCAGGGATATCCGGGCACACAAAAACGGACGTAAATCCCGGGCGCGGGCATACCGCTATGCCATAGAACGTTTCCGAAAGATTGAGACGCGGCGTGAGAAAAAGCGGCGAGTGGGAATAACCGGCGAGATATATATGAAATTTTCCAGACTGGGCAACGACGATATCGAGAGCTTTATCCTGAAACAAGGTTATGAACCCTATAGCGGCGGTTTTATTAACTACTGTATTTATCTGGTGGACACCGAGAGGTATAAGGCGCAACGGTATGGGAAAGGAAAAACGGTTCGCCGCGTGACGGAGAAGAAACTGTATGATACGGTGCTCCGCTACCTGTGCAAGGTCCAGAAAGAATTGTATGCCTGTGTGGCGGAGAGCCGGCACTTTGACACGGATCTGGATTTTGCGCGGTTGAAGGAAAAGGCGGCGGACATTCTTGACTATGGGTGTAATACAGGCGACGGCTGGCTCATTGCGGCCGAGGCGGCGCAGTATGTGGAAAAAGGCTGTGAAAGCGTGCTGATCCTGCATCCTTTTGGATGTCTGGTGAGCCATGTGTGTGAGCGGGGAATTCTGCATGAACTTCACCGACGCTGTCCAAATGTCAGTATTCAGACCATAGAATATGACTACGATCAGAGCAAGACTTTGCGGGAGAGCCGGATTCTGCTGGCGCTACAGGGGGACAGGCCAATACCCTATGATCGGTCTTGACGGTGGGAAAGCCGCCATGTTACAATCTATATAAATAAGTCGGAGCAACTTTGCAGAAAGGAATGATTTCTTATGAAAAAAGGAAAAAGTACCTATCAGTTTCCCATCAATGTGGACCCGAATCTGGCTCATCAGACGATTATGAACTGGCTGGGAGCCAACAGCTTTGAATTGAAGGAGAAGGACGGCAACCACTATTATCAGTACTATGATCCCGTTGTGGGCCGGCGGCTGTTTGAGTTTTACATACAGACGGGGATGGTAACCATCCATGCCTATATAGGAAAATATAAAAAGCCTTATCTGCTGGATGACAGTTT
The DNA here is from genome assembly GCA_910577235.1 of uncultured Acetatifactor sp. Lineage (GTDB taxonomy): Bacteria > Bacillota > Clostridia > Lachnospirales > Lachnospiraceae > Acetatifactor. The sequence continues at coordinate 104,455 of CAJTMX010000010.1, forward strand.
TGCCGGTGCCATGCCCAAATCCGCGTACAAGCAGATTCTGGACCCCTTGTTTCGGACGCTGGCATCCTACAACACTCCTGGGGGCGCAGCCCCGGCACAACCGGGACCCAACATGACCCAGAATGATCCCTATAATATACAGCCCACTGCCAGCCAGGTCTCCGGAGGTACGCCGCAGCCCCAAGTCGGCAAATATGAGGATTTTTCGGCGGCATCAAATAAAAGTAATGAAAAATACGCCGTTATCGGTTTTATAATGTCTATTGTAGGCCTGTTGTTCTCCTTTGTGGGATACACATTCGGCATTTTGCTGTATTTGCTGGAGTTCTATTTCGCCGCCTGCGGCATAAGGACCAAGAAAAAGGGTTTCGCCATAGCCACTTTTGTGCTGGCAGGCCTGTCCGTTGTGATCTTGGTGATATCTGTGTTTATGCAGGTTTTGCTGTCATAGTCTGATATCGTAAAAGGAGGGCTGCCTGACAAAGTTTGGGCCGCTGATCTGCTGGCAATGAACGCCTTCGGCGAGACCGACAATGAGACTCCAATAAAGGACCTCTGATAAAAAATCCGTTTGGGGCACCCGGTACTGCAGCCGGGTGCCTTATTATATGCAGCTTTATATATTTTAGAAGTTTCGCACACCAGCCTTTCCGATAAAAAAAGCCCTGAAAAATCAAGGCTTTTGGCAGCGGAGCCGGAGGGATTCGAACCCTCGTGCCCCGGAGGGCTAACGCATTTCGAGTGCGCCCCGTTATGACCGCTTCGATACGGCTCCGTATATTACGTTACCTATTCTATAATATTACGGCACGTTTGGCAAGTGATATTTTTCCATTAAGGCTTGTTCAGGGAAAAGATTTGGGGTATAATTACCGTATTGAACCACAGCACAACGAAATAGACAAGTGTGAAACGGAGGAACAGGATATGAAGAGAATCGGTATGTTGACCAGCGGCGGCGACTGTCAGGCGCTGAATGCCGCTATGAGAGGGGTCGTAAAGACTCTGGCGAACTCAAGAGAAAAGGTAGAGATCTACGGTTTCCTCGACGGCTATAAGGGATTGATCTACAGCAACTTCCAGATGCTGACAGGTAAGGACTTTTCCGGTATTCTGACCAAGGGCGGCACGATTCTGGGAACATCCCGCACTCCTTTTAAGACGATTCACGAGCCGGATGATAACGGCGTGGACAAAGTTGAATCCATGAAACAGACTTATCATAAGCTGCAGCTGGACTGCCTGGTGATCCTGGGTGGCAACGGTACCCACAAGACCGCCAACCTGCTGCGTGAAGAGGGATTGAACGTGGTCACACTGCCCAAGACCATCGACAACGATCTGTGGGGAACCGACATGACTTTCGGTTTCCAGAGCGCCGTCAATATCGCCACAGATGCCATCGACTGTATACACACTACGGCGGCGTCTCACGGCCGCGTATTTATCGTGGAGGTCATGGGGCACAAAGTGGGATGGCTGACGTTGAATGCGGGTATGGCAGGCGGCGCTGATATTATTTTGCTGCCTGAGATCCCCTATGACATAGACAAGGTGATCGACAAGATCGAGGAGAGGGACAAAAACGGCAGCCGCTTTACCATTATCGCCGTGGCGGAGGGCGCGATCTCCAAGGCGGACGCCAAGCTGTCCAAGAAAGAATACAAGAAAAAGATGGAGAAATATCCCTATCCTTCCGTCTCCTACGAGGTGGCAGCCAGGATTCAGGAAAAGACAGGACGTGAGGTTCGCGTGACAGTTCCCGGCCATATGCAGAGAGGCGGCAGTCCCTGTCCCTATGACAGAGTCTTTGCGAGCCGTCTGGGCGCGGAGGCAGGAAAAATGATACTGGACGGACAGTACGGCTTTATGGTGGGATATAAGAACCGTGAGATCGTCCGCGTACCGCTGGAGGAAGTGGCGGGTAAGTTAAAGACGGTAGCACCGGACGCCGCCATTGTGAAGGAGGCCAAGCTGCTGGGAATAAGCTTTGGAGATTGAGTAGATGTCATATACAGCGCTATATCGTAAATTCCGCCCCGATACTTTCGCGGATGTAAAGGGGCAGGATCATATTGTGACAACCCTGAAAAATCAGATCCGGGCAAACCGCATAGGCCACGCTTATCTGTTCACCGGGACCAGAGGAACCGGCAAGACCAGCGTAGCCAAGATATTTGCCCGCACCGTTAATTGCGAGAAACCAACCGGGGAAGGCCCCTGTGGGGAATGTGCGATCTGCCGCGCCATCGCGGCGGGAGCCAGCATGAATGTGATAGAGATAGACGCCGCATCCAACAACGGCGTGGACAATATCCGTGAGATCGTGGAGGAAGTCTCCTACTCCCCGGCGGAGGGCAGATACAAGGTCTATATCATTGACGAGGTGCATATGTTGTCCATAGGCGCGTTTAACGCGCTGCTCAAGACGCTGGAGGAGCCCCCGTCCTATGTGATCTTTATACTGGCCACAACAGAGGTACACAAGCTGCCCATCACAATACTGTCCAGATGCCAGCGCTATGACTTTAAGAGAATCACCATCGACACCATCGCCGACAGAATGCGGCAGCTGACGGAAGTGGAGCAGGTGCGGGTGGAGGAGAAAGCGCTGCGCTACATTGCTAAGGTGGCGGACGGCTCCATGCGGGACGCTCTGAGTCTGCTGGATCAATGCATCGCCTTTCATCTGGGAAATGAGCTGACTTACGACAAGGTATTGGACGTGCTGGGAGCGGTGGACACGGAAGTGTTCAGCCGCCTGCTGCGGTACGTGCTGGAGAGGGATGTGCCGGGCTGCATACAGCTCCTGGAAGATATCGTTATGCAGGGCCGGGAACTGACCCAGTTTGTCACGGATTTTACTTGGTATCTGCGCAATCTGATGCTGGTGCAGTCCTCAGACAATCTGGAAGACGTCATTGACATGTCCTCGGATAATCTGGCGCGCCTGAAAGAGGAGGCCGCTATGGCGGACATGAACAGTATCGTCCGCTATATCCGCATTTTTTCCGAGTTGTCGGGACAGATCCGGTATGCCAGTCAAAAGCGCATACTGGTGGAGATCGCCTTGATAAAGCTGTGTAAGCCCGGTATGGAGATTTCCCAGGAGGCGCTTTTGGAGCGGATCAGAGACGTGGAGGACAAGGTGGAAAAGGGCGTTGCGGTACTGCCTGGGGGGTACGCGCCGGGACAGACGGCGGGAGCGCCTCCCATGAGCGGCGGATCAAAGCCCAGGCCTCAGCGTCCTCAGGCCATTCCGGATGATGTTAAAGAGGCAGTCAGCAGATGGCCAGTTATCGTAGGTAACACGGAAAACCCCATGAGAGTGCATCTAAAGGATGCGGTTCCCAGTCTGGGCGCGGACGGCCATCTGATGCTGGTGCTGAAAGACGGGGTGGCATCGGATTATTTTACCCAGCATCCCCAGAATAAAGAGCAGTTGGAAAATCTGATCGCGGACCAGATCGGCAAAGAGATAGAGGTAAATATCCAGGTGGCAGGAAACCAGCAGGAGATGGAAGAAACTTATTATGATCTGCGTCAGATCAATATGGAGATAGAGGAAGAAGAATAAACAGAAAGCGGAGGAACGGACCCATGGCAAAACGTGGAGGCTTTCCCGGCGGCATGATGCCGGGCAATATGAACAATCTGATGAAACAGGCGCAGCGCATGCAGCGTCAGATGGAAGAGGGACAGAAGGAACTGGAGACCAAGGAGTTTACGGCGACTGCCGGCGGCGGTGCGGTGGAGGCCACCGTGTCGGGTAAAAAGGAAGTATTGCGGGTGAAACTGACCCAGGAGGTGGTGGACCCTGAAGATGTGGAAATGCTGCAGGATCTGATCGTGGCGGCGGTCAACGAGGCGCTGAAACAGGCGGATGAGGCCAACGAGGCGCTGATGGGTAAGATGACCGGAGGCCTGGGAGGTCTTCCGTTCTGATGGAGTTGTACAGCGGTCATATCAACAAATTAATAGAGGAACTGGCAGCGCTGCCGGGAATCGGCGGCAAATCGGCCCAGCGACTGGCGTTTCATCTGATCAACATGCCGAAGGACAGAGTGAACCGTCTGGCCCAGGCTATTCTCGAGGCCAAGGAAAATGTCAGGTACTGCCGGGAGTGTTTTACTCTGACAGACCGGGATATATGTCCCGTGTGTGCCAACGCCAAACGCAACCACCGCCTGATCATGGTGGTGGAAAACGTGCGGGATCTGGCGGCCTACGAAAAAACCGGCAAATATGAGGGAGTCTACCATGTGCTCCACGGCGCCATCTCCCCCATGCTGGGAATCGGCCCGGGGGATATCAAGCTGAAAGAGCTGATGTCCCGATTAAAAGAGGACGTGGAAGAAGTCATCATTGCCACCAATTCCAGCTTAGAGGGAGAGACCACGGCCATGTATATCAGCAAACTGATCAAACCCACGGGCACTAAAGTGACACGGATTGCCAGCGGCGTACCGGTGGGCGGGGATCTGGAATATATCGATGAGGTGACACTGCTGCGGGCCCTGGAGGGGCGCGTGGAAATATAGCGGTCCATTCATTCGCGGACACATCACATTACGGGAGGGCGAGAATTATGGCGATATCTATTGCAAAGAGAAAGTTCGGAGACGTTCAGGGGCGTGAGGTTACGCTTTTTACCCTGGAGAATGAAAACGGCATGAGGGCCGAAGTCACGGATCTGGGCGCAATTTTGGTAAACCTGTATGTACCGGACAGGGAAGGAAGGGCGGAGGACGTGGTGCTGGGGTTTGACAGCGCGGCGGAGTATCTGGGAAACGGCAGCTTTTTCGGCGCGACAATAGGCCCCAGCGCCAACCGTGTGGGCGGAGCGCGTTTTGAGATCGACGGAGTCACCTATACACTGGATGTAAATGACGGCCCAAACAATCTGCACAGCCATATGGACAAGGGATACCACAAACAACTTTGGGAGGCGGAGACCGGAGAGGACTGTGTCACATTTACTGTGAGGGATACAGACGGCAATATGGGATTCCCCGGCAACAAAGAGCTGCGGGTGACTTATACTTTGGATGAAAATAACGGGTTGTCCCTGCACTATCACGGCGTCAGTGACAAGAAGACTATTTTAAACCCTACCAATCATACATATTTTAACCTGAACGGACACAAGTCCGGCAGCATTGAGGGCCATCAGCTGCAGCTGTTGGCATCCCATTACACTCCCGTGGTGGAGGGGGCTATTCCCACAGGCGATATCACGGAGGTAGCAGGTACGGTGATGGATTTCACTCTGCCCAAGACAGTGGGTAAAGAGATCGGAGAGAACTTTGACCAACTGCTGCTGACCCAGGGGTACGATCACAACTGGGTGGTGGACGGCTGGGATGGCAGTCTGCGCCAGATAGCCGTGCTGACCGCACCGGAGAGTGGGCGGCGCATGACCGTCAGTTCCACGCTGCCGGGAGTGCAGTTTTACGCGGGCAACTGCATTACTCCCCAAACCGGCAAGGACGGCGCGGCTTACAAGAAGAGAGACGGACTGTGCCTGGAGACGCAGTATTTCCCTGACAGCATCCATCAGCCCCAGTTCCCTTCCTGTGTCTTTGGAGAGGGCAGGGAATATGATTCCACCACAGTATACCGTTTTGAATGAGAAAAATGTCGAGGGCTTTTTTGATCCTCACGACAAGGAATGATAAAATACCTCTCACCTCCATGCTATATTTATAGCTGATATCGGCTTTAGCGGTTAAAAAGCATGGGATGTGGGAGGTGTTTTTATGGAATTACCAAAAAATATTACGCAAATCGGGGAAGCGGACCGTACCTGTAAGATCTACGTGGAAGACTATGTAGTTTCTTACATGAAACAACTCTGCCGCGGCACGGAGGAAAAAGGGCTGTCTATCGCTCTGTATGGAAAATACACCAAGGAACAGAACCTGTCATATTTCTTTATTTACGGAGCCTGCCGGGTTTTGTCCATCAATAAGGAAGTGCGCCATCTCTCCCAGGCTCAGAACCAGGAAGTGGAACGTCTGAGGCAGCGGTATTTCCCTGAATATGAGTTCCTGGGATATCATATCTTCGACGGCGACATGGTGGAGGGAATGCATATTCAGGAGCAGGATACCTGCCGGTACATAACAGGATATGCGTGTTTCTATGAAAAAAATGACAGTATGCTCGCTTATATGGTAGATAATAATCCTCAGGATCACGAGCCGGAACAATATGGGCAGGAAAAATATGACAGAGCCCGCGCCCGGCAGGAGGAGCGCCGCAATCAGCATGAACAGAAGGGGAAACAGTCGGGCGATGCGATCCCTATAGCGGACAGGCTTAAAAAGCGCAGTGAAAAAAACGTCAGAGATGCGGCACAGGAATCCTCCATGAAAATGATGCGCATGTCGGCGGTGGCGGTCTTTGCGGTACTATGTCTGATTGGGGTGGCGGCGGTCACCAGAGAGAACGAAGACGGAACTATGGGAGAGCGGGCAAAGCAACTCTGGGCACAGCTGTGGGACAAACAGCCGGGGGAAGGTGATGCGCCGCAGGAGGGGGGCGCGCAGGAGGCAACGGCGGAAGTATACAATTCCGGCACATTGATGGCTGAAAACAGTCTGGCAGATGCGATCCTGCAGGAGAATCAACAGGCGACAGCAGTGTCAGGACAGGCCGTAACAGGCGATACATCGCAGGCGGGACAGGCCTCGCCCGAAGAAAGCCATGAGGATGAACCCACATTGCCCAGTCCCCAGCCAACCCAGAGTCCGGCACCTCAGGAGGTTACGGAAAACCCGGATTCCCAGGAACCGGTGGACAACGGGAATCCCCCGGAAACAATTACGCCTCAGGAACCGCCCCAGGAATCATTGAATCCTGACGCGCAGGAGAACGCCAATCCCCAGGAGGTTCCGGCTCAAGGGCCATCCATTGCGGATATTGAGGCTCAGCAACCCCAGCCGGTGGGCTATGTGATCCAGTCCGGGGATACGCTGACCGGCATCAGTATCAGACAATATGGCAATGACAGCCATGTTCAGGCCATTTGCGAGCTAAACGGTATTGTCAATCCTGACAATATCCAAATAGGTCAAAAAATCCTACTCCCGTAGGAAAAAGTGTGCTATACTGAAAAACAAGGCAGAAATACACAGGTATGTTCGCTAAAACGGACAGATGGGAGTTACCATGGCGGAAATCAGGAATTTTAGACAGGAGAGGGAGAAGAGGGAGAAGGGGCAGGCTGATTACCAGCATAAGATACGGCATTACAGGTTGTCCCATGTATACCGAATCCTGTTGGTGGTTGCGGCCCTGATCGCTTTGATCGCTCTGGTGCTCCTGCAATACAAGAACCATATCTATACATCCTATGAGACCATCGATACCGTGGAGTTGACAGTGATAAACGGAACGGTAAGTATGCCTCTGGGCAGTCACATCCTGACCTACAGTAATGACGGCGCCCACTGCATGGACTCCAAGGGCAACGCCCTGTGGAACCAGACCTATGAGATGCAAAACCCGATCATTGCCACTTGCGGAAACGTGGTGGCGATCGGCGATTACAACGGGCGTGAGATTTACGTGCTCAGTGAAGACAAAAAGCTGGCGGAGTTCAGTACAACTATGCCAATCCGCAGCATTACCGTGGCGCAGACAGGGCGGGTGGCCGTGACAGTGGCGGACACGAAGATCACCTGGATCGATATTTTTGATCCCGACGGAACTATCTATGAAGTGAGGACTACCATGAATCAAAGCGGCTATCCCGCCGCGCTCTCCCTATCGCCTAACGGGGAACTGCTGGCGCTGTCCTGTATTTATGTGGATTCGGGAGTGGTCAAGTCCCGGGTTGCTTTTTACAATTTCGGAAATGTAGGGAACAATGAGAGTGACTATTATGTAAACGGTTATACTTACCCTGATACGATCATTCCCACTATCCGTTTTATGACCAATGGGACCGCATACGCGTTAGGCGATGATGGTCTGCGTTTTTTCAGCGGCACACAGATTCCGGAACTGTCCAGCACCTATTTATATGAGGAAGAGGTTCAGGGAGTGTACAGTAATGAGAATCATGTGGGCGTGCTGTTCCACAACAATTCTACGGATGCTCAGCACAAATTGCAGGTTTATAGCGGAGCCGGTGAGAAGATAGGAGAGTACTTTTTTAATCTGGACTTTGATCATCTGTTTTTCGGCCAGGAGAGCTTTACCGTATACAATGAGCAGGAATGCCTGATACATACATTTGGCGGAGTGGACAAGTACCAGGGGGAATTTGACAAATCCGTGAGAGTGATGATTCCTCAGGGAAACAGTTACAGATATCTGATCATGACAAACAGTTCTTTGGATACAGTACAACTTAAGTAGTTTGGCGCTCACATGAACTGTGGGCCCGGCAGGCAGGAGGAAATACAAATGAACATTATGCTGATTTTTGTGGCGGTATGCGCTTTGTTTAAGATCGTTGACGGATACAAAAAAGGGATGGTAAAAGAGATCGTCTCTCTGGTGACGCTGACCGTCATGGGGATTATGATCGTGCTGATCAGCAAAGGTCTGCACAGTTATATGGAGAGACAAACAGTGGGGGTAATCATCGCCGTGGTGCTGATGGCTCTGCTTGGGATCGTTCATCATCTGCTGAATGTGGTTCTTTTTTCGGCAAAAATGATATCCAAGCTGCCGGTGATCCACTGGCTCAACAAAGTGTTGGGAGCAGCTTTTGGGATATTGGAAGTATTCTTGATTGTTCAGATCGTCTATACTTTTATCATGTATTTTGGCCTGGGTATGATAGGGCAGCAGATTTTGGAATATACCAGAGAGAGCGTGTTTCTGACAAAAGTATACCAATATAATGTGGTGGCCAAATTGGTGGAAAATGTGATTAGTCAACTTCCGACATTATTTTAAAAATTTTTTCATAAAAGCAGTTGACATTGGATAAATCATGTGGTAATCTATTAAAGCTGTCGCAGTATTATGAGTGACAGCGAAGTTGTTCCTTGACAAATAAACAGCAATGCAACCCTGAAAATTCTTAAAGTGGTAAAAACCACAAAAGTCTATTTCAGAGAACAAAACCTAAAAGACAGTAATGCCAGATAGCAAGACTGGCTTGGATAAACTATAAACATGAGAGTTTGATCCTGGCTCAGGATGAACGCTGGCGGCGTGCCTAACACATGCAAGTCGAACGGAGTTACAGTGAAACCTAGTGATCTGTAACTTAGTGGCGGACGGGTGAGTAACGCGTGGGTAACCTGCCTTGTACTGGGGGATAACACCTGGAAACAGGTGCTAATACCGCATAAGCGCACAGAGCTGCATGGCTCAGTGTGAAAAACTCCGGTGGTACAAGATGGACCCGCGTCTG
>CAJTMX010000011.1 GCA_910577235.1 uncultured Acetatifactor sp.
TGTAATGCTGTCAAAACTTTTGGTATAGATATAAGAAACTTAATTTAGGAGAGGAAAATGAAGAAAGTACGTTTTGATAAGAAAAAGTATACATATTTGGATTCCCTGAGATTTTCTATAATCAGTTCACCTGTGTGTACGATACTGTATTTGATTCTGTCTCTTGCTGTTGCAATTCTGCCAACCTACCAGGTTATTATTAATGCAAGATTTATTGATAATGCGCTGGGACTTATAGACGGCTCCGCAACAAAAAGAGCGGTATATATTTCACTGGCGATCGTTATCGGTATTATAGCATATCAATGGCTTGTTGAGCCAATAAAAGCATATCTTGCCAACAAAATCGAGATGGATATGAGGTTCAGTCTTAAGGGCGCATATGTTGAAAAATGTTCAAAGATTGAGTTTAAGTATGTTGAAAATACGGACAGTATGGATTTAATGAACCGTGTTGCCGACACAATGGAGCATAAGTTTATCGACGGCTTTACAAATTTAGTCAATCTGATATCGCTGTTTATGACAATTGCGGGACTTCTTATTGTCCTTATTACACAGATTGCCTGGATTGCACTGATCATTATAGCTGTTGCCATACCGCTTCTCTATCTTTCGTTCATAAGCGGAAAGGCAACCTATGAGGCCAATAAAGAGATTACCAAATATCAGAGAAAATACAAATATCTCACTACCGTAATGACGGGAAGAGAAAATGTTGATGAGAGAACGGTATTCGGATATAACGAAAAGCTTAATGACAAGTGGTTTGAGCAGTATGAGATTTCCAGAAAAATGGAAACAAGAACACGTGCCAAATGGTTTGTAAAGCTTAAGTCCGGAAGTATGATAACAGCATTTCTGTGTACCTTTATTGCAGCAATGCTTATCAACCCTGTTGCAACGGGAATTATAACAATCGGTATGTTCTTTTCACTGATAAATGCAATCTTTGATCTTGTACACACCATGTCATGGTCACTCACAAGATTAATCGAGGCTGTATCCACACATATCCAATACCTTAAAGAGATTACAAAGTTTGCAGCATTTGAACAGTATGATAATGCGGATGCCGTGCCTGAAGGCGGTATAGAATTTAAGTCTTTGGAATTCAGGAATGTAACCTTCAAATATCCCGGTACGGAAACCTATATTCTTAAGGATATGAACATGAAGATAGAAACCGGCAGGCATTATGCCTTCGTTGGAGCAAACGGAGCGGGAAAGAGTACCATTGCCAAACTTCTGACAGGTCTTTATCAGGATTATGAGGGCAGGATACTTATTAACGGAAGAGAACTTAGAGAATATACGGCAGCTCAGCTTAAAGCCTTTTATTCAGTTGTTTATCAGGACTTTGCAAGGTATTCAATTTCAATCTGGGATAATATCGCCATAGGATGCGTTGGCGGAGCGGATGATGAAACAATCAACAATGCCATAACTGCTCTTAAACTGGACTCGGTTATTGAAGGCCTTGAAGATGGTAAAGATACATTGCTGGGTAAGCTGGCACAAGAAGGCAAGGATCTTTCCGGCGGTGAATGGCAGAGAATCGCCCTTGCAAGATGCTTTGTAAGTGAAGCACCGATTCGTGTACTGGATGAACCCACAGCCGCTTTAGATCCCATTGCGGAAAGTAACCTTTATAATGAATTTGCAAAGCTTTGTGAAGGAAGAACCACATTGTTCTTCAGTCACAGACTGGGCTCGGTTAAGCTGGCAGACTACATTTACGTAATTGATAACGGACATGTAGAGGAACAGGGAACGCATAATGAGCTAATGGCTGCAAAGCAGCTTTACTATACGATGTATGACAGTCAGAGGAGGTGGTATCAATGAGTGAAAAGAAAATAAGTACCATTAAGATACTTAAGAGAATAACGCCTCTTGTATTTAAGGCAACACCCTTCTTTTTTGGATTGTTCATTGTAATTACAATACTCCATGGCTTGTCATGGGCAGTAAAGATTTTGTTTCTGCAGAAGTTTTATGATACCACCAGTGAAGTAATAAATACAGGCGGAAACATAAAGACCATATACATTTCTCTTATTGTGTACGGCGTGGTTATTATTCTGGCAGAGCTTGTTAACGCACTTAACAATTTCCTGTATCTGCCATTTAACCAGAAGGTTATCGGAAAATTGATGCAGAAGGTTCATCTTAAAATATCTAAAATTGGAGCCATCGAATATGAAAATGCGTCAACTCTGGACAGCATCAACAAGGCCGAGATGGGAATCAATAATATCTTCAACATGGTATTTTCATTTATCATGATGATGGCATTTTTCCTGCCCTATGTGCTGTTTATGGGAATATGGATTTTTACTATTAAGCCGATTCTGGCAATAGTAATTGTTATTTCCATGATGCCCTGTCTTCTGACAAAGCTTGTGCAGGTAAGTATGTACGCTAATCTTGAGGACGAGATTGCTCCGCTGAGAAGATCCTATGATTATTATGAGAGCACCATCTGCTCCAAGGAATATTTCAAGGAAACAAGAATCCTGGGCATAACGAACTATTTTAAGAAGCTTTATTATGACACAATGGTTGTTCTGAATAAGAAAAGCCTTAAGGTGGCAAAGAGAGCCTGTCTGTTTGATCTTGCGGGAAAAGGAATAGGCCTTGCGGGTTATCTGGTTGTCCTTCTGCTTTTTGTTAAAGCATTGCTTACAGGTGATATTACGACGGGTACATTTGCCGCAATATTCACGGCAATCGTAAAGATGCAGGAAATGGTCGGAGAAATGATTAATCTTGTGGGCAATATAGGTAAAAACAGCGGTTCAATCAACAACCTTCTTGTTTTCATGGATATGCCCGTAACAGACGGTGAAACAAAGGTAAATGATTTCTGTGAAAAGATTGAACTTAAGAATGTTTCCTTTACATATCCGGGAGCAAAAGAGGAATCTCTGACAGATGTTAATCTGACAATTAACAAGGGTGAAACCATTGCAATTGTGGGACATAACGGAGCCGGAAAATCAACTCTCGTGAGACTGATTACAGGTATATATCAGCCCACCGGTGGCAGTGTAACAATAGACGGTATACCCACAAAGGATATTAAGTCATCGAGCCTTTACGGACTTATGTCCGGTGTATTCCAGAAATTCCAGAAATATCAGATGACTCTTCGTGAAAATGTTATGATTAGCAATCTTGATACGGAAAGGGAAGACGGAACTCTGCTGGAAACCTTAAAGAAAGCAGATGTGGATATTGAATCACAGTCTTATCCCGACGGTTTGGAAACAATGCTTTCCCGTGAGTTTGACGGCGTCGACCTTTCAGGCGGACAGTGGCAGAGGGTATCTATTGCAAGAGGTATCAACAGAGACAGTAAGGTAATCGTGTTGGACGAGCCTACTGCAGCAATCGATCCCATTGAGGAGACAAAGATATATAAGAAGTTCAAAGAGATATCCGATGAAAGAACAACGGTGCTTGTAACTCACAGACTCGGAAGTGCCCGAATCGCAGACAGAATCGTTGTTATGGAAAATGGCCGTGTTGCAGAAATCGGAACCCATGATGAGCTGATTAATAAAAAAGGCACATATTATGTTTTGTTCATGTCACAGGCACAGTGGTATGAAAATCAGAATGCTTAATAGGAACGTATAGTTTGAAGTTGTCACATGAATCCGCCGAAAAATGACAAAATTTTTCGGCGTTTTCTTACAATTTCAGATCGCCGTTGACATAGGTTTTCTCCCGAGGCAAAAAAAGCATTGAAAAATCCAGTGTTTTCAATGCTTTCCAGCGTCCCCGAGACGACTTGAACGTCCGACCTATCGCTTAGGAGTTAAATTCCCCATTTCCACCGGGATACGGCGTAGTCCATGTGACCTCTCCAAACGCAATAATATCAAGGATTTCGAACTTCCATTTTACTCAATAACACGTCTTGTTCCATCTCATTATCCATAGTATTCCATGTTATTATTAGCAAAATGTTAGCAGTTTTACAATTTTCTCAAATTGGAACGCTCTGCGTTCAACTTGTCTCTTCCTATTATAAACGCAAAAAATACAAAAATCAAGGAGAAGCAAATGTCAGAATATGAACTTGAAATCAAACAGATCGTGGACTATCCACGCTGCCGGATTTACCGGCAATTCATACAGTCATTGATGAACGACTCGAATCTTCGCGCCAGCGGAGGTTCGGGTCTTTTTTATTACACGGTTCTTTGCAGTTACGCAAATTTCCGTACTTCCTACCGCCGTCTGGATGGGATCAGCTACACTGTATATCCCGGTGAATGGATATGCAGCGTGAAAGAGCTTTGTTCATGGTTCCGCACACGGTTTCAGCATCAGGCGATAGAAATTCTGGAAGATTTACAGAAACGCCACCTGATCTCCTACCTCACCCTTGCCCACGGCAGGGTCATCAAATACAAGATTCGAGACTGGAAACAGCACAACACGGTTCTGGACTATAACTGTCCCTGTCAAAAGGACACGGGCTTTTTCTTCCTGCCCCTTGTCACCGCAACGGAACTTGTCAGCTCAGGGCGCTGCTCTGAAACAGACATTGTTCTGGACCTGTGGCTCTCCGCTATCTACAACGATGGACAGGTACAGGGGTCTGAACTTGGTCCGGTAGTCTATCTCCGCAATGGGACAGGCTCTCCCTTAGTAACCTATGCCGAACTTGGAAAAAGATGGGGCATCTCAAAAGCGACTGCCGGCAGGATACTGAAAAAGCTGGAACGGCTGCAGTACCTCTCCCTAATGACCTTCCCCGGACGGACAGGCAGCGTGGTCTATCTCCAGGGCTATCTGTCCACCATGTTCCAAATATCAGATGTCCTAATAGATAAGGATGAGGTTGCCATGACATTAAATATCAATATTACTCTTTCGGAGGAGGCTCCCTGCGAGGCGCCTGCTGCCACGGAACATAATATTTCCGTTTCACCAGAGTTGTCCTGCGTTTCAAAAGCGCACATGGAGCAGATACTCCAAAAACTCACGGAAATCCTTGCCGCACAAGGGATTGCGTGTTTCGGATGTCCCAAAACCATATATAAGTTATATCCTTTATCGGACGTCTGCAGGGAAGGATATTTTAACCACTCTAAAGCAGGCGAGGAATACCGGCTGGGGCTGGCTGTCCTGTGCGGCACCGGAAAAACCGTCTACACCTTTGAGCTTACGCTCTCCCTTAAACCAAATAATCATTTCAGGAGGAACCCACATGAAAAAGAATAATGCAATCGACACTGAAAACCCCTTATACCATGACACATGGAAACTGTTGAAGAAATACAGGGATGTGGTCTGGAGCCTGGAGCTGTCCGTCCAGCAGGTAAGGAACAAGTTTGAAATCGAATATGGCAGTTCCATTGAAGATTTTCTGGACTCCGTCTACCTTGCGGGCGCTGACCTCTCCGGCAGCACGATTGAGCGCCATGCGGAATGCATTGAACAGAGCCACCGTATGCTGAAACTGCTGGACAATGCCATTGACCTGCTGCGGACAAAGCACAAGAACGGGGAAACCTACTATTGGCTGCTGTTCTATACTTTCCTGTCACCCCAACAGCTCCGCAACGTGGAGGAAATCATTGAAAAGCTCCGCCCCTACATCCGCGACATCAGTTTCCGCACTTACTACCGGAAACGGCAGGAGGCGATAGATGCCCTCAGTTCCATTTTGTGGGGGTATACCTCCAAGGACAGCATTGCCATTTTGGAAAATTTCTTCCCGGATTCAAAGTCTGGCACATAATTGGCACACTTCCGCACGAAATTGGCACAGTTTTGCTCTTTTCGCGCAAATACGGGTATGTTAAACTGAATATGCTCAAAAATGCACCCAAAACCATTTTGAGCCATCACACCATCCTTTCCGGCTGGTGTTTTTTAATGCCCTCCGGCTCTGTGCCGGGTATTGCCGCATCTGCTCCCACAGATGCGGTATTTTTTCAAAAAAATTTACAGGAGGTTCAAAAATTGAAGAAAATGAATGTTTCCCACAACCCTGACGGCGGAAAGGCTTTGAAAAAGCCCCGCCGTTTTCCTTTCGGGAAGGCTGCCTACTGCGCAGTCCTGACCGCAATCATGCTCCTTGCCTACTGCCCGCCTGCTTATGCCGCTACCACTGTATGGGACAAAGCCACCGAGATTATGAAGGATGTGTATAACCAGATTGTCCTGATATCCACCGTGGCGGCGATAGTCACCGCCTCCGTTGCCCTTCTGCTGATGAATTTCTCCCGCAGCGGCAGGACGGTTGACGAAAGCCGCGCCTGGCTGAAACGGATCTGCATCACATGGGCAATCCTGAACGGGCTTGGCTTTATCATGGCCTATGTAACACCTTTCTTCGCCGACGGCAAATGGAACGGATAGGAGGGTTCACATGGGAATCTTAGACGGTATTGTGGAATGGATTGCAGAACAGGTAATGCATGGCCTTGATTTGGTATCTACCTCTGTTTTGGGCGCTCTTGGCTGTGACATGACCGTTTTCCTGCGCTACTTCCCTGCAGCAGAAACAATGTATAAGATTTTTGTTGCACTTGCCATTGGTCTTATTCTTTTGAACTGGATCTGGCAGTTGTTCAAAAACTTCGGTCTGGGTGCGGGCGTTGAGGCGGAAGACCCGGTAAAGCTCAGTATCCGCTCCCTGCTCTTTATCCTGCTTGCGTACTTTTCCGATGACATCATCAACACTGTGCTTGCCATCGGGGGCACTCCCTACCACTGGATCATGGACTCCGAGCTGCCGGCATTGAACTTTGCCAGCTTCAACTCCGTCCTGCTGACGATCATAGGTGTCTGCGCTAACGGCGCCGTTGCCCTGATTACGCTGATTCTTGTGCTGATACTGGCATGGAATTACCTGAAACTGCTGTTTGAGGCGGCAGAAAGGTATGTACTGCTGGGTGTACTGGTCTATACTGCGCCGGTTGCCTTTTCCATGGGCGCATCCCAGACAACATCCAACATTTTCAAGTCATGGTGCCGGATGTTCGGCGGGCAGGTGTTCCTGCTACTTATGAATGCATGGTGTCTGCGGCTGTTTACATCAATGGTGGGAGCTTTTCTGGCAAACCCGCTTTCTCTGTAAAAGGAAATGTATCATAAAAATTGAATGTGCGCCGCGGCGCACGGATAGGAGTACAATGCAAAAAATAAAACGATACAGACATATCATGCTTTCAGTCTGCATGGTAGCAGTCCTCTGTTTCGCTTTCAGCCAGCCCGTTTTTGCCATGACGGAAAGTGAGATACAGGAGCAGGTGAACACTGTCGGCAAGGAAACTGCATCCGGCAATGTCCTGATATGGTTCCTCTGCGCCATTGCCTTTCTGAAAGTGTCACAAAAAATAGACTCCTTTATGTCGAGTCTCGGTATCAATGTGGGGCATACGGGCGGTTCCATGCTGGCGGAGGCTATGGTTGCCGCCAGAGGAATAGGCGGATTGAAAAACTTTTCCAGCCAGCATTTCGGCGGCGGGCACAGCAGGGTTTCCTCCCATACCAACGCAGGCTCAAAAGGCTTACTGTCCGGCGGGCTTGCCGGAATGGTGGGCAGCCGCATTACGAACAGCGCCGTAAAGTCGGCAACTGCCTTATCAAAAACCAATGTCAGCCATTCCTCCGGAAAATCCGGCGGCGGGATTGGGGGGCATATCTACGCTTCCTCCGTCAGCAAGGGCGGCAATTTTGCCAACAATGTCATAAGCACCGTGGCTACGGGGAACATTGCAGAGCTTGGCTTTATGAGCGGGCCGGAGGCATCCCAGGCGCTCCAGTCCTACCTTGGATATGCCGCTCTGGGAGAAAATGCCCCGCAGGTTCCCGCCTTTTCGGATGTGGAGATCGGCGGCGGGCGCATCACCGGTACGGAGACTTCGGAAGAACATCCACAGGGGATTGCCTTTGGAATGTACCATGCCGCCCAGTATGCCGCACCGGATGGCAATTATACCACCATACAGGCAGCGGATGGCAGTTCATGGTACAAGCAGTACGCACAGGATGCCGTGGACAAAACACCCTATATGGCTCCTGACGGTTCTATTGCCTATAAGGAGTCCATTGTGAAGAAACTGCCGCAGCCGCCAAAGAGAAGGGAGCGGATGTAGCATGGAAAACGAACAGAAAAGTGACCTGTCCAAAACCCTTGAAACAGGACGGGCTGCCGCACACATGGTTCGCGGGGCCATAAAAGCAGGAAAAGCCGTATCGGGCGCTGCCAAGGGCGCAGCTGCCGGGGGACCGTATGGTGCCGCAGCCGGTGCCATCTGGGAAAACCGTAAGCTGGTCGGCAAAATCATAATCGGAATCATTGCCCTGCTGCTGATTCCCGTTGTGTTTGTGGTATCCCTGCCATCGGTAATCTTTGGCGGTCTGCTGAACACATTTTCTTCCACGGTTAATGTAGATATACCGATCCTGAACAACAATGCCGCCATTGTTGAAAATGTGGCAGAAATCACTTCCACGTTAGATGAAATCATGGCTGGAGGGCTGGAAGATACCATGAAACAGATAGAGGCAGACTTTGCAGCCTCAGATGCCGATGAAATGGAGGTCATCAACCCTTACGCAGACCGCCCGCTATATAATGCCAACCAATTTATTGCCATGTACTGCGCATACAAAAATAAAGATTACGCCGCCATTTCCATTTCCGATATGGCAGATATACTCCGCACCAACCAAAGCCGCCTGTACTCTTACACACAGGCCGAGGAAACACGGACAAGGACTGAAACAGACCCTGCCACCGGAAAAGAGGTATCTGTCACGGAAACATGGAATGTGTATACCCTTGTTTATAACGGGGAGACCTATTTTGCCGAGCAGGTCTTTAAGCTGGATGAAGAACAGGCTGCCCTTGCCAATGCCTACGCCCAGAACCTGAGCCTTTTTATGGGTGACGGCATGATGCAGGGGCTTACGGAATGGGACGGCAATTCCATCCCCTCCCTCGGTGATGTCCGTTTTACCGACGGCGCAACGGAAGTTGTCTACTACAACCAGCTGGACGAGCGCTATGCAGGCATGCCTTACGGCACCGACCATATCGGAAGCCACGGCTGCGGCCCTACGGCTATGGCAATAGTCATATCTTCCCTCTCCGGACAGACCGTTGACCCTGTGGAAATGGCTGAATGGTCTTACCGGAACGGCTACTGGTGCAGGGACAGCGGCTCCTACCATGCTCTGATCCCTGCCGCCGCAAGGAACTGGGGGTTAAATGTGTCAGGCTGTTCCGTTTCAGAACCGCAGAGGATTCTGGATGCTTTGGCAGAAGGGAAGCTGGTGGTTGCGATCATGTCCAGGGGACACTTTACAAAATCAGGGCACTTTATCGTACTGCGGGGTGTCCAAAACGGAAAGATACTGGTGGCTGACCCTGCCAGTTACGGCAGGAGCGGACAGCTCTGGGATCTATCCCTTATTTTAAGGGAAGCGAGCCGGGGCGCTGCAGCGGGCGGTCCTTTCTGGATCATCGGCTGATGCCCTGCGGCTTATGAAATACCAGCAATACAAATTGTAATGAAAGCGAGGTTATTTTATCCATGAACCACCAACGTGAGCGTGATACTTATATCATCCCACCTAATTTTATAGATACCGGAACCTTTTTCGGCGGCTTATTCAAGGCAAGGAATGTGATTGAGGCCGGCATCCTGGCATCTGCCATAGGGCTGCCGGTCCTTTTATGCCTGCCCCTTGGCCTGACTGCCCGCATTGTCATCCTGTGCCTTACGGCGCTGCCTGCCGCACTGGTGGCACTAATCGGCATTTCAGGGGAAAGCCTTTCGTCTTTTTTATTTATCTTTGTGAAATACCTGAGAAACCGCCGCATCCTTGGCGCAGAGGGCGCTACGGGCAGAAAGACCGCCGAGAAACCGACCGCAGACTGTACCACCCATACGGCAAAGCCCCAAAAAACAGAACAGCCGCGCCGGAGAAAAGACGATTTCCCGGCGGAATTTGATGAAGTACGGGGCTATGAGATACGCCAGAAGCTGCGCCCCGTGGGGAAAAAGCAGACCTCCGGCAGGCAGGATACTCCCCTGAAAGACACAAGGGAAAAATCCCGCCTGCCCCTGCATTCCCCGGAACCTGCGTTCCAATACTTAAACCCGGTGGCGGAATACCTGCCCATCAGCAGGGTCGCAAACGGCATTATTTACACGAAGGATCACCGTTTCGTGAAAGTTGTGGAAGTCATACCCATCAACTTCCTGCTGCGCAGCGGGAATGAACAGAGGAGCATCATCTATTCCTTTATCTCCTATCTGAAGGTAAGCCCCGTAAAGCTGCAGTTTAAGGTATTAACAAGGCGCGCCGACATCAACCGCCATCTGGAGACCGTGCGGCGGGAAATGGCTGAGGAAACCAACGGACAGTGCAGGCTCATGCAGGAGGACTATCTGCAGTTCGTGCAGCAGATCAGCTCCAGGGAGGCGGTAACCAGACGCTTTTTCCTGATTTTTGAGTATGAGCCCTGGAGCAATACCAAACGCGCGGACGAGGAAAGCGAGGCGGTCACCGCCCTGGAGGGCGCAGTCCACACCGCGGCAAACTACCTCAGACAGTGCGGCAATGAGCTTGTCATCCCTGAACAGGAAGACGAGCATACCATCGGGATACTCTACAATCTGCTGTGCCGCAATGAAAGCGCCGCAAAGCCGCTGCCCCGGCGTGCAAGGGAGATCGTGGAAAAGTACGCTGCCGCCGGCAGGACTGCGGATGCGGATCACATCCCCGCAAATGAATTTATTGCCCCCGCAAGCATTGACTTTACCCACGGCGGCTACCTCTGCATTGACGGGCTTTATTACGATTACCTGCTGATACCCTCTGACGGCTATAAAACGCAGGTGCCCGCCGGATGGCTCAGCCTGCTGGTAAACGCAGGGGACGGCATTGACATGGATATGTTCCTCTCACGGGAACCGAAAGAGCGGATCATACAGAAAGTGGGACAGCAGCTCCGCATCAACCGCTCCCGGATCAAGGATACCAGCGACACGAACACCGATTTTGACGACATAGACAGCGCCATCCGCAGCGGGTATTTCTTAAAGGAGGGGCTGGCGGACAATGAGGACTTTTATTTCCTGAACCTGCTGATTACCATTACCGCCGCAAGTGTGGAAGACCTCGAATGGAAAGTGAACGAGATGAAGAAACTGCTTGTATCCCAGGATATGCAGGCATCCTCCTGCCATTTCCGGGAAGAACAGGCTTTCCTGTCCTCCCTCCCCCTGGTTTCCATGGAGAAAAAGCTCTATGAACGCAGCAGGCGGAACCTCCTGACGAGCGGCGCCGCAAGCTGCTATCCCTTTACCAGCTATGAAATGTGCGATGACAACGGCATCCTGCTTGGCGTGAACAAGTATAACAGTTCCCTCATTATCGTGGACATCTTTGATTCCGCCATTTACAAGAATGCCAACATGGCGATCTTAGGCACCAGCGGTGCGGGGAAAACCTTCACCATGCAGCTCATGGCGCTGAGGATGCGCCGGAAAGGGATTCCCATATTTATTGTTGCCCCGTTAAAGGGGCATGAGTTCCACCGGGCCTGTGCCAATGTGGGCGGGGAGTTCATACAGATTTCCCCTGCAAGCCCCCACTGCATCAACGTCATGGAGATCCGCCGCATAGACCACACCGTAGACGAACTGCTGGACGGACCGGGCATCCAGTTATCCGAGCTTGCATCAAAAATCCAGCGGCTCCATATCTTTTTTTCGCTGCTGATCCCGGATATGTCCCATGAGGAGCGGCAGCTCCTTGATGAAGCCCTCATACACACCTACAACGAAAAAGGGATCACCCATGACAACCAGAGCCTGGAAGACCCGGAAATTCCGGGGCAGTACCGCAGGATGCCTGTCCTTGGCGACCTCTACGGGATTCTGAAAAAGGACTCACAGACAAAACGGCTGGCAAATATTTTAAACCGCCTTGTAAACGGCTCCGCAAGCACCTTTAACCAGCAGACCAATGTATCCCTTCAGAATAAATATACCGTGCTTGACATTTCCTCCCTTACGGGAGACCTGCTCACGGTTGGGATGTTTGTTGCCCTTGATTTTGTCTGGGACCGGGCGAAGGAAGACCGGACTGAGGAGAAAGCCATATTCATTGATGAATGCTGGCAGCTTTTATCCGGCGCCGGGGCGACAGGCACCCGCCTTGCGGGGGATTTTGTCCTGGAGATCTTTAAGACCATAAGGGGCTATGGCGGCTCTGCCATCTGCGCCAGCCAGGACTTAAACGACTTTTTCAATCTGGACGAAGGGCGGTTTGGGAAGGGCGTCATCAATAATTCCAAGACCAAGATCATCTTAAACCTTGAGGATGACGAGGCAGGACGGGTACAGGACACCCTGCACCTGTCTGATGCCGAGGTCATGGAAGTCACGCATTTTGAGCGGGGCAGCGGGCTTATCAGTACGAACAACAACAATATCATGGTGGAATTCAAGGCAAGCCCCCTGGAGAAAGACCTGATAACCACGGACAGGCGGGAGCTAAAAAATCTGGTGAACCGCCTGCGTGAACAAGAACCGGTCGAATAGAAGAATGCCTGCTTTTGGCATTCTTCCAGTGTGAGATTTAGAATTTCTTGGGCGGCGTTTTATGACGCCATAGAAATTCTTCTCACACTTTTGCGCACGAATTACGCATACAATACGCATTTTTTCATGCAGTACGCATGTATTGCGTACAGATTACGCATTAACACGAGGAGGTGATTTTATTGAAGACAAGGGCAGATATTTATGGAATCGAAGCGGCGGAACTGCTCCGTCTGATATCCATGTATCCGGGCATTACAGACGGACAGATGCTCCGCTTTTTCCCCGGCAAGACGGAAAAGATCAAAAACCTGCTCTCCCACCTGACAAAACAGGGGCGCATTTTTTCCACGGACACGGGAAACTGCTTTCCCGCCGGACACGAAAGTCCAACACCGGCACCCGGACTGCTGCAGGCGGTCTGGGTGCTGCTGGATTTCCTTGACCGGGCAGAATACCACTCCTGCGGCGAGTTCCCCTCCGCCATCCTTTTCTTTGCCGCAGGCGAACTGTATGAGGTCATTCCTGTTCCCCTGGGGCAGGAGGCACTGATTGCCAGCATCCTGCAGCATACACGGACAGAGGACAGCCGCCGCATTGTGGTGGTAGACGAACCTGCACAGATTGCGGAACTGGACTTTCCTAACATATCCGGCTACTGCACAGCAGGGGAGGACGGGCAGGTACATTATTATCAGAAATCGAATGGAGGGTTGTAATTGGACCGAAAACTAATATCACGCCGGATCGCGGATGTAAGGGAAAACCTCATGCGGCTGAATAACCACATCTGCGCCATGGATTCCCTTGACATCCAGCGGTATCCGGATAACTACGAAACCATGTCCACCGAGGCGGCCCTGCGGGCGGAAAAGATTGCCTGCCAGCTCAGGAACCTCCTCTATGCCACCACGGATATTTCCAGGACGGACTACCTGCTGCAGGCGGGGGAAGTCCACGGCATTGACATTCTCTATGAAAACGGCATCATGGAGATCACACTCCCCCGCCTGCTGCCCAAAAAGAAAGCGAAACAGAGCAGCCTGTTCCTCTTAGACCCGCTCCATGCCGCTTTGGAACAATATGCAGCCCATACTGCCCTCCCGCGTTTCCGGGAATGTGTGGTCTGTATTTCCCATGTATACAGCCATGAACTGCCTGACTGGTGCCTTTTGGATTACGACAACCTCCAGCAGAAACAGCTTTTGGATACCATTGCCCTCCATGTCATGGTGGACGACAGCGGGCTGCTCTGTGATGCTTACAACACCACCGAACTTGGGGACAGGGACTGCACCCATATCTATATCATGGGGAAAGACCGCTTTGCAGACTGGCTCACGGAACGCAAAAACAGGCTGAAATCCATATCAGATTTTTAGGGTTTTGGAGGCACTTTTCCCCTGATATGGAACATCCGGCTGGAAAAGCGCATGGATACGGCATTTTCCCCATGCGGCTGCCTGCCGGATTTACCGAGGTCTTTAGCCGCCTCGGTAAAAACCGACACAAGGAGGTGATACCTGTGGCGGATCATTCTTTCTATCCGCAAAAGGACACACAGGCCTACCGGCTGTTAGAGCTGACCGCCATATGCGGCGAACTGCCCGCCTGTCTGCTCCACCGCATCCCCGGCAGTACCAGCTATAAAGATGTCCTAATCTGGTCCTTAAAAAAGGAACGGCTCTTAAAGACCTACTACCGTGACAGGCTGCGCGGATATCGGCTTGGAACAAAAGGCAAGGCTTTCCTGCTGCGTGAGAACCCTGAGCGATTCTCTTTTTACCTGACAGGAAATGCCGACACCAATATGTTAAAAAGCGAGATTACCCGCAGGCTCCGGCTCCACAGGATTGCGGAGATATACATAATGATGATGAATGCCGGCATATCCGTGTTCCGGGATGAAAAGCCTGACTTATTCAGCCCCGGAGGGATCGGGCTTCTGCCCACGCACCCACCCGCCTTTTATAGCTCAAGGGAAGTCAAGGAGCTTGGCATGGAAACCATAAAGATCCGCGGCTCCCGCATGGCAGGGGTGCTGACTTCCCCCGCCGGCAGTTTCCTCATCTACAATGAGGGAACCCAGACCGCGAAATGGGATTACCGGGCAGAACAGCGGGCACAGGCATTGCTGCAGATGACACTCTGCACCGGTCAGACCGCCAATGATAAGGTTTCAGGGCTTCTTTTCGGCAGCGGGATGGAACCCTTTTACCAGATCCTGTCCAGCGCCGACAGCAATACCCGATGCTTTTTTCTTCTGGACGGGAACTATGAGCACTTTTATTACCTGACAAACGACTTTCATGGGGAGGTGATGCTGAAATTACTTTGTGACACTGGGCGGAGGGCGGAGCTTGACCGTATTCTCTCCCTTGACCTGAAAGCGGGGGTGCCCGACTTTTCCATAGAGAACGATGCCCTCGACAGGGAGGGAAATCCCGTACTTTTCGGATACCTGCCTGACATCCCGCGGGTCAACCGGTTCCTTATGGCGCTGCAGCTCAGGGAGAGGACCGGAACTCTGATATGTTTTGATTTTCAGGCAGGGGCTTACGCACAATATGCCGGGGGGCTGCTCCGCCTCCAGACCATCAGCTTTGAAAAATTTGAAAGGAGGTTTTACCCATCAAAAAAAGAAAATTGATCCTGACGCTGGTTTCTGTTCCTGCCGCCCTTCTCGCCGTCCTGTATGCGGGAGGGTACCTGGCACAGTTTATCGGCAACTATGTACTCTGGCAGCAGGAAGGCGGCTATCCCGGTGACGGCACTTCCCCGGTTATGGCATCGCCCTCTTTCCCCGCCTGCCTCTCTGCGGTGTTTAGTCCGCCCTATGGCATTTACGGAATCTTTATCTGCATCGGGCTGCTTGGCATCCTGCTCATCATGGTAATGCGGATGGGCTACAGCGACACCGGAGAATATGACGCGGACAGGAATTTCACCTATTCCGCCAAAGGCACCTACGGCACATCCGGCTGGATGGACAAAAAAGAACTGTCACAGGTTCTGGAGCTTGTCCCCATCCGTGACCTGCACTGCCACCACGGCACGGTTTTGGGGCTGCTGGACGGGAAAGCGGTCTGCGTTCCTGAGAAGACCCTGCTCAACAGCAACCTCGCCGTCTATGGTGCCAGCGGTTCCATGAAAACACGCTCTTTCTGCCTGAACCGCATTTTACAGGGTGTTGCGCGCAGGGAATCCCTGATCATCTGCGATCCGAAGTCCGAGCTTTATGAAAAGACCAGCGAATATCTGCGCGGGCAGGGTTACTGTGTCAAGGTATTTAACCTTGTGGAACCTGAAAATTCCGACTCATGGAACTGCCTCGCGGAGATTGACGGGCAGGAGCTGATGGCGCAGCTCTTTGTTGACGTCATTATCAAAAACACAAACAGTAACGGCAAGGGGGACCACTTCTGGGATTCCTGTGAAATGAACCTGTTAAAAGCGCTGACCCTGTATGTGGATTTAAGCTATCCACCTGCAAAACGCAACATCGGGCAGATGTACCGCCTGCTCACCCTGAATTCCGAAAGCGCCCTGGACAGTCTTTTTGAAGTCCTGCCGAACACGCATCCGGCGAAAGCGCCTTACAGTCTTTTCAAACAGGCTTCGGATACCGTGCGCAGCGGCGTGGTGATTGGGCTTGGCAGCCGCCTGCAGGTATTCCAGGCAGAATTGATAAAAAAGATCACCGCCCATAACGAGATTGACCTGGAACTTCCGGGCACTTCCCCCTGTGCCTATTTCCTTGTCACCAGCGACCAGGACAGCACCTTTGACTTTCTGGCATCCCTGTTTCTTTCCTTTGTGTTCATCAAGTTAGTCAGGTATGCGGATAAAAACTGTGAGGGCGGGAAACTGCCCGTGCCCGTCCATGTGCTCGGCGAGGAGCTGACCGCCTGCGGCACCATCCCCGACCTGTCCAGACGGCTGAGTGTGATCCGCTCCCGGAACATCTCCATGTCCTGCGTGTTCCAGAACCTGGCGGGGCTGCAGAACCGTTACCCACAGAATCTCTGGCAGGAAATACTCGGCAACTGCGATGTCCAGCTTTTCTTAGGCTGCACCGACCCGCTCACCGCGGAATTTGTCAGCTCCAGGACAGGGCTTGCCAGCGTGGCAGTATCCAGCAAATCCAAACAGCTGGGAACATGGCGGATCTCCAACTATACGCCGGAGTTCAGGGAGACCAGCGGCGTGGGGAAACGGCCGGTGCTGACACCGGACGAAGTGCTGCGGCTGCCCGTTGACAAGGCGCTGGTAATCATCCGCGGCAAAAAGATACTCAAGGTGGACAAGCTGGATTACTCCAGACACCCTAAATATGAAAAGCTGCATTCCTGCAAGGCATCCGCCCATATCCCCGAATGGCGGAAATCGGAAAATGAGGCAAGAAACAATCCGCAGGGTGAAAATACGGAAACTGCTGAGCCACCTGCAAAGAAAACAGGCGGGCGGAAACCCAAACCTACAGCAGCCAAAAAGACAAGCCCTGCTGCGGCAGAAAAGGAAAAGCCTGAACAGACGGCACCGCCACCAGAGAGCACCGCTGCTCCTGCAGGCATCATTCCTACGGACAAAGAGTCCATCATGTCCTAAACCTATAAACCTGCCCTCATGCCGCAACCAATAAAAGCGGCTATATGGGCAATGCAAGTCAAAGATTATCATACTGTTCACTCGGGAAGTCTGTACGCACACGCCCAGACTTTCCCTTGCACAAACGGCGTGTGCAGAAGGAGAAAAACATGACAAAGAACGAAGAATTATTAGAACAGGTCCCCTCCCTGGAGACCACCACCAATCAGGAGACAGCACTTCCGGATGGTGCTGAAACAGCACAGCCTGCGGAGGACATGGATCTGAATGAACTTCTCAGCAGCATGGATGCGCCCATGGCCGGAGAAACACCTGAAACATCCCCTGAAGTATCCGCCCCCACAGGGGAAGAACCTCCCGCAAAACCCAAACGGGCTTCCGGCAGGAAAAAGAAAGCGGAAACCACGGAACCTGCACCTGAAACAGAGGAACCTGCTGTTATGGTTTCCGGGGATACGGAAACAGCTCCCCTGAACGAAGAAAACGGCACTGATGCGGCTCCTGACACCGACCCTTCCTTATTATCCGAGGATACCGCAGTTGAACCCGCAGCTCCTGCAGAAGATCAGCCGGCAGCAGCACCCCGTTCCGTATCAAGGGCAAAACCCGCTGCGGCACCCATACTGACACTGGAAAGCCGTGGTGAGATTGAAACGGACGAGGCCCGTGAGGATGCCATCTGGCATGAAATCCATAATGCCTACAGAACCCGCAGGCTCCTGACCGGGCAGCTTGGCGGGATCGAGCAGACCGACAACGGAAAAACCATTGCCATTGTGGATTACAAGGGCTTCCGCATTGTCATTCCCATAAAAGAAATGATGATCAATGTGGGGCGCAGTCCCTCCGGTGAGGAATACCGTGAGCTGATGCTGCGGCAGAATAAGATCCTTGGGAATATGCTCGGCGCCGAGATCGACTTCATGGTGCGCGGAATTGACTCCAAGACACGCAGCGTTGTGGCAAGCCGTAAAGAAGCAATGCTGAAAAAACGCCAGATCTTCTATCTGGATACGGATGCCTCCGGCACCTACCGCATCTTTGAAGGACGCGTGGTGCAGGCCCGCATCATTGCCGTGGCGGAGAAGGTGGTCAGAGTGGAAGTTTTTGGCGTGGAATGTTCCATTATGGCAAGGGACCTTGCATGGGACTGGATCGGGGATGCCCATGAGCGTTTCTCCGTTGGCGACCAGATCCTTGTGCGTGTCCTGAATGTACGCAGGGGAGATACCGTGGAGGACATCAGCATTAAAGCCGACATTAAGAGCGTCTCCCAGAGCACCAGCCATGACAACCTGAAAAAATGTCGCATCCAGAGTAAGTATGCGGGCAAAGTAACGGATGTACATAAGGGCGTGGTCTATATCCGCCTCAGCAACGGAGTCAATGCTGTTGCCCATTCCTGCTACGACCACCGCACACCCGGCAAAAAGGATGATGTGAGCTTTGCCGTTACCCGCATTGACGAGGAACGGGGCGTGGCCGTGGGGATCATTACACGGATTATCCGGCAGAATCTATAGTTATCGTAATTTTTTTAATCCAAATGTGGCAGGTATCTATAACTGATACCTGCCACACATTTCTTAATGATACAGCTCTTTGTGTTTGTTCATGTACTTTGCTGCGTTGTTTTTCTGCTTTTGGGTAGAATTTTTCCTTGCTAAAGTCCTTACTGCTTTACGGATTTTAGGTCCATGATATACTTTTTGTTTGTCTAAATCGTTTTTATATCGTTTTCCACAAAAAAACGGAGCTGCCTTTTGATAACAGCCCCGTAACTCTATCGCATAATTATTATGCCATTACTACTTCTGTGATTTCTTTTGCTAACTCCTGAACTTCTTCTAAAGTAAGATTTACACCATCTGCAATTTCTTCATAAGA
The DNA here is from genome assembly GCA_910577235.1 of uncultured Acetatifactor sp. GTDB lineage: Bacteria > Bacillota > Clostridia > Lachnospirales > Lachnospiraceae > Acetatifactor. The sequence goes on from CAJTMX010000011.1 coordinate 19,086, forward strand.
AAGTTTTTCTGCTTTTATCAATCGAATCGCTGTTTGTTTCCGTTCTGCCAATATTGATTCATTTCTCATTTCTTCCATCGCCCTACACATAACCAGCTGTCCCTCCTTACTCTCTTTCAAATATCTTGCCCGTTCCGCCAAAACCTTATACTGCATATCCGCAGGGTTCGTACAGGCAAAGTCATGCATCAGGACTCCTATGGGAGAATCATCATCTTTATACTCCCCGTTCACATATATAATATGCGCTTCATCCTGAAACAACGCTCCTGTTTCCTTAATCGTCCGGTCCACATGATAAATCGGTAGTCCTGCCCCCATTTCATCATGTTCCGTAATAAAAATCACGTATGTTTCTGTCAAAAAATCGTAATCTTTACCTTTTGGTAAAATGTTTACATCTATTACGCTGGAATGATACCTTGCCCTTTTCGGACTTGCCCCTTTGTCTGAACGCTGAATCTCAATATTGTACTTTTTTGCATTCTTATCGGTTGCATAGGCATCCAGCCTCACAGAATGTCCCAAAAGATTCCGAATCTCATGCTGGGTATGCACACTCTGTACTTTCAGATCCGGATTATTCATTATAATGCGCAGGACAAATTCCGTACATTCAAGATTTTCTTCAAAAAATTTCGCCATAAAGTCATCATCCATCAAACGGAAATTTTTAATGTATTCCAAGTCCCGCTCGCTGGAGTCAAAGTTTGTCAGTACATCTTTATCTTTACTCATTTGACTACCAACCTTTTATTTTTTCACTTCTGCTACCTATACAATATCATAAAACCTGCTGTTATTCAAGTTTTACCACTTATCCTTCTTTTTTTAATATGTATTGACAAATTTCAATACGTGAATATAATAGAGGTATAGACAGCTTTAAGGGAGGTGGTAAATTTGATTGATGAAAGCAAAATACCAACGATTTTTAAGGCTTTTTGTGACGAAAACCGTATTGAGATTTTGAAGCAGTTGATTACAGGAGAAAAATGTGCCTGTGTACTGTTAGAAAACCTGCATATTTCACAACCCACGTTATCACACCACATGAAAATTCTTTGCAGTTCGGGTATCGTGGTTATGCGGAAAGAGCAGAAATGGGCGCATTATTCCATATCGGAGGAGGGTATTGCATATGCAATGGAATATCTTCAATCCCTTATGACTGTTAAGAGTTTGGGCAAAGATAAGCCATGCTGTGACAAGTAAAGCTGTTTACGTCTGGCATGGCTTATCAAAAAGATTTTATATTGATACATTTCAATATTTCTATGTACGGAGGTTTGTTATGGAAACATTAAAAACAGGTTGGAATTTCTTTCAGAATGAATTTCTTGGTATGCAATGGCTGAACCGCTTAATTGGCAGTTTTCTTGATTTATGCGGTTTAGATACTGCAAGTAAAATCGGCGGCAGTATCCAGTTTTTCCTTTACGACACAATCAAAATCATGGTGCTTTTAGGCGTGTTGATTTTACTCATTTCATACATTCAAAGTTATTTTCCACCGGAAAGGACTAAAAAAATCCTCGGCAGATTTCACGGTATCGGGGCAAACATAATTGCGGCTTTACTTGGTACAGTGACACCGTTCTGCTCCTGTTCATCCATCCCGTTGTTTATCGGTTTTACAAGTGCAGGACTGCCATTAGGCGTGACGTTTTCCTTTCTGATTTCTTCCCCTATGGTTGATCTCGGCTCGCTTGTCCTGCTTATGAGCATATTCGGGTGGAAAGTTGCCGTAACATATGTTGTACTTGGGCTTGTGATTGCTGTTGCGGGCGGTACGCTCATTGAAAAACTGCACCTTGACAATTATGTAGAGGAATTTATTCGCAATGGAAATTCTGTTGATGTGGAGGGGGAGGAACTGCACTTCAAAGACCGTATAAAATACGCATGGGAACAGGTGGTATCTACGGCGAAGAAAGTCGCACCATATGTTTTAGTGGGTGTTGCTATCGGCGCATTTATCCATAACTGGATACCCGAAGATTTTATTGTGCGTGTTCTCGGAACGGGAAACCCTTTAGGCGTTATTATCGCTACGGCTGCGGGTGTTCCCATGTATGCGGATATTTTCGGCACAATCCCGATTGCAGAAGCACTGTTGGCAAAAGGCGCCAGGCTCGGAGTAGTCCTGTCCTTTATGATGGGCGTAACAACTCTGTCCCTGCCGTCTATGATCATGCTGCGTAAAGCGGTAAAGCCCCGTCTGCTTGGTATTTTTATTGCAATATGCACTGTCGGTATTATTCTTGTTGGTTATTTCTTCAATGCGATCCAGTTCCTGCTCGTGTAAATTGCATGAAGAAAATCAAAATAAATCAAATCACATGGAGGTAATTATTATGTCACTGTTTGGAAAGAAAAAAGAAGAAGAAAAGAAATCCCCTGCCTGTGCCTGCAATTCCGGCTGTCCCGTGTCCAAAACAACGGAAGTCACAAGTGACTGCTGTTCCAATGCACAAGACGGTATCTGCTGTGTCAAAGTCTTAGGCTCTGGCTGTGCGTCATGCCATGCATTATATGAAAGCACAAAGGAGGCTGTTCAGAAAATGGGGCTTGCGGTGGAAGTAGAGTATGTGACGGATTTACAAAAGGTCATGGAATACGGCGTTATGAGTATGCCCGCACTTGTTGTAAATGAAAAAGTGGTATCTATGGGAAAGGTATTAAAGCCTGCTGATGTGGAAAACTTGTTGAATAAATCAATTTCTTAAATTATTCAATTGAACCATTTCACATTAATAAATTGCGCAGAATTGGCACAACATTGGCACAGTTCTGCTCTTTTCCCGTAAATCCCTATCTGCTATAATGGGTACAGTCAAAATTTTGCGAAGAGGCCGCCTCATCTGTGGGCGGCCTTTTTGTTGTAAAGGTGGTGAGCATCATATTACACAGAAAACTCCGAAAGGCCCTGGGCAATGACAGGGGAGACGCCAACTATTTCAGTACTGTTGTTTTTATCTTTATCGCCGTACTGCTGCTGGCTTTTATCATTGACCTGTTTTCCATCATTTCCACAAAACAGGAAATGGACCACTGTGCCGACCAGATGGTAAAACAGATCCAGCTGTCCGGCGGTGTCAATGCGGAAACGGAGGAACTTTTCCGCTTTCTCTGTTCCCAGATCAATGGAGCGGAGAACATCTCCTATTCCATTGATACAACCTACAGGTCACCCACTCCCTCCGGGATGCATAATGCCATCCAGCTTGGCACCCCTTTCTACATCACGATCACGGGGGAGGCAAAGCTGGGCGGCTTTTGGAACTTTGACCTCGTGCGGATCAACATAGTATCCCGCGGCGCCGGTGTCAGTGAGCATTATTGGAAATAGGAGGGACACATGAAACGATTGATTGACAGCATCAACAGGAAACTGCGGAATGACCGCGGGGATATTTCCATTTTTGCCTGTTTCTTTGTGGTGGGTATCGTTATGCTGGTGGCTTTCCTGCTGCTCTATGCATCCATCCGGATCACCTGCATCAACATCCGCAATGGCGCCAAGATGGAGCTGAACAACTTAAGCGCCAGTATTTACGCGGATACCTACCGTTCCCAGAGGGAAACCAATTTCAGCAAATACCTGAATACGCTTTACTCCAGTTCTGACTATGTGCAGATGCTGGAGGAGGCAGTTACGGACGGGCTTTCCAACAAAGTCCCGCTCCAGACAGAGGATTACAGGATCAGAAACATCAGCCTCGCTTTCCATGTGGACGGCGACAGGGTGGAATATGTCTTTTCCTGTGATGCCGAGTTCTATATTTATATGTTCGGCCACTCCTATCCCGCCATTACAAGACATATCGAGCTGACCGGCTACCATAACACAAAATTCTGACGTTTTACAAACGTCTGATATCTTGTCAGCCTATGAAAGGAGAAACCTGTACCATGAAAAAACTTTTCTTTCCCAAATGTGCTGTTTTTGCACTGTTATCCGTACTCTGTGTCCTGCCGTTCCTCATCAGACGGCACAGGAAAAAACAGAAATCTGCATCCATCTGTTGAAAAAGAAGCGCAACCGTAGTAAAAGATAAGTAAAGAGAGGTGATCATATGAAACTGAAAAACTTACTGAAGTCCAAAGGATTCCTTGTTTCCGTTTTTATCATTATTATTATAGCGATCCTGCTGGGCTGCTGGTTTGTGAGCCGCAGGCCTGCAGACAGCTTCCAGCCGGAAGAACCCGCCATCGGCAGCGCAGCCACCGAGTGGCAGGATACCCCTTCCCCCACAGCTGTTCCCGGCAATACAGGACAGCCTTCCGGGGCAGCAGCCGCTCCTGATGCCTATCCCAAGGTAACGGTGGAAAATGATACGGATGTGGAGATCGACTTTACTCCCGATGCAGAGGAACTGCAGACAGAGCCGCCCGCCCCTCCCGTTTCCCCGGACGACAATACAGACCCTTCCGCACCACCCTCCTATGAACCGGAACAAACAGCCCTGGAACCGTCTGCCCCTGCACCCCAGGCGCCCCAGACCCCCGAGGCAGGTTCCGGTAATGGGAATGGCGCCGTATACGATCCCGTTTTCGGCTGGGTAGTACCCGGGGATGCACAGCAGTCCATCGGGGACAGCGATGGCGACATTGATAAAATGGTCGGCAATATGGGAGAATAAAAACTGAATATTTTATAGCAAGACCGCCGCTTTTGAAGTGGCGGTTTTTTGCTGCCCTATCACAAGAAAGGAGTGTGCCACACTTTGAAACGCATCTTTACTTTTATATGCAGCCTTATCCTGCTGTTTGCCCTGTTCCCCGCCACCGCATTTGCCAGCGGGAACGGGAACATGGATGGCGGCGGGGGCGGCATGGGGCAGGGAACCTCAACCAATAAATGGACTCCCGGCAATGACGGTGTGCGGATCACAGTTGTCAATGCCGAAACCGGAGCCGCCGTCTCTTCCCCCGTGGACTTTACCAACCGCTCCCAGAGCAATGTCCTGCACTTCGGCAAGGTAAATAAACTGCAGTACCTGTCGGGAACCGGCCTTTCCCTGCGTTCGGGTTCCGCTTACGACTATATAAACCCGACCCATCCCCTGCCCACCATTGTCAGCAGCACAGGAAGTTCCAATATCACGGCGATCCGGCGGTATTTCTGCAGCGAATATGCCTGTAAGATGGTTGCCAACGCCACCGGCGTGGACTATGACCGTATGCTTGCCGGGGAATATAAGCTCCTGATCGAACCTATCGCCTACTTTACGCATAACGGTATGTATTACTGCATGACCGCCACGGAGGCAGGACTCTATGACCAGCTGGCCGGCGGCGCCCTGCGCAGGACCATGACCTCACTGACCCACAAGAACCTGCCCCTGTCAATCTTTCTGGAATACAGCGACCTGGGGATTCCGGCATGGACAGGTAGCAGGACAGGGAAACAGAACAATACGGATATTGTCAATTCCCTGGGTGCGGGAATTGTCTGGTTTACGGATCTCCCCGTTCCCCCCAGCGCGGAAATTGATGCGCCGGATGTGGAATACCGGGTTGATACGGATGTCATCACCAGCATCCTTTTAAGGACAACCGACCGCCTGACGCCGGATAACCCTGCCACCGTCACCTTCCATATCAACGGAACAAATTACACGGTGCATAACATCGTCATTCCGGAGGACGACTCCCAGCTTGTATGGGTAAAATGGCATACCCCGTCCACACCCCAGACGATCACCATTACCGTGTCCCTGAGTGCAGGTTCTACTGCCAAAGATACCTTTGTGGCTAAGATCGTGGATCTGAATGAACGGATACCGCCTGATCCGCTTGCCACCGACACCTATCCCGGTTACAGCATCCCCGCCCTCCCTGCAGGCCCACAAAAACTGACTGCAGCCTGGGGCGTATGGAGCTGCCGCTGGAAAGCAGACTGGAAATGGCATGCAGACTGGAAATGGGAGGACGATGACTGCGGCAGCGGCTGCCTGCCGGACTGCCCGGGCGGACACGGGCATTGGGAAGACCATGGGAAATGGGTGGATGAGGGGGACTGGGAATATGACTATACCGGTTATTCCGCATCCCTCTCCGGTTCCATGACTCTGATGCCGGATGATATTGTTCCCACTGCATCAGGGAAAAACATGAAAAGCGGCTACGGTGTAAAAACTGAAGTTTCCGCCGTTTTATCCACCAGCGCCCCCTCCGGGCATTACACCAATCCGCAGACAGCCTTCAGTGTCTTCCCGGAATTCCATTACCAGACCTATTTAAGACTGCTGCAGCGCACTTCCGGCGGGCGCAGCGCAAAATTTGCCTTCCGTGCAAATGAGTTTTCCACCTACGGGCGTTCCGTCCATTTTACCCCTGTGTGGTTCCCTGACAACACGGATTATGTTGTCTACACGCAGGTATGGGATACATGGACTCCCGATGGGATGCTGTCCATGAACCTGCATGACAATGTATCCATCCAGGACAGCCTCTTTGACGACTGGTATACCAACCGTGAATGATACGGTATGCCTTTTCTATGAGCCTGCGGTCATATGCTGCGTTGCCGGATTTGCGGCATATGACCTGAAAAAGAAACGGGTGCCTGACCGGGCGCTCGTTTTCTCTTGCCCGCTCTTTCTGGCAGCCCCACTGTTTCACTGCCGGTTTCTTTTCTCTGCGCAGGCACTCCTGCCCATGCTGGGACTGTCCCTTGCGGGCATGGCGGCAGGATTTTTCGTGCTCCTCACCGCAGCCCTCATCTCCCATGATGGCGCAGGGATTGGCGGCGGGGATATTAAGCTGGCGGCGCTCATGGGTTTTGCTTACGGTCCTTACCGTCTGATGGCAGTCCTTTTAATCGCCGCATTTCTGGCAGGCTGCTTTGCACTTGTCCTGCAGAGCAGGAAAAAGGATCTGCCGCTCTGCCTGCCATTCGTTCCATTTCTGGCAACCGGCAGCCTGATTGTGACGGCTGCCACATTATTTTAGATAAGGAGACATTTTGATATGAAACTGAATAACCGCTTTCTTTTCGGCCTGCTCAGCCTGGTACTGGCAGCCGTTATCGCTTTTGTTGCCCTGCCCACCATTGCCCGGCAGACCAACGGGAAAACAGAAATCGTCCGCATCCGTCAGGACATCTTAAAGGGCGAGAAGATTACTGCTGAAAACACGGAGCTTGTAGAGGTGGGCAGCTATAACCTGCCTGACAATATCGCCCGCTCCCTGGATGATGTGCTGGGACTGTATGCCACTGCTGATCTATCCCGCGGCGACTATATCCTGACCTCCAAGATCAGCATGGTCCCCATTTCCTCGGATGTGGCGCTGAACCAGATACCTTCCGGAAAGGTTGCCATCTCCCTGACCGTAAAGACACTGGCCTCCGGTTTGTCTGACAAGCTCCAGCCCGGTGACATTATCCGCATTTATCATTTTCTTGATATTGCTAACGAGGTCCCGGAACTGCGCTTTGTCAGGGTGCTTTCCGTAACCGACTCCAAGGGTGTCAATGTGGATAACACAAGGGAACTTGCAGAGGACGAGGAAAAACAGCAGTCCGCCACCATCACAGTGCTTGCAAGCCCTGAACAGGCAAAGATCATCACCGCCCTGGAGAATGACGGCGTTGCCCATGTGGCGCTGATCTCCCGGGGCAATGACAAGTTGGCGGAGGAGCTTTTGGATGAACAGGATCGGGCGCTTCAGGAACTCTATTATCCTGAAACACTGACCGAAGGCACGGAAACTGACAATCCGGATACCCCCGCATCCGCAGGGAACCACACCGTAGACAGCACAGACTCCGGTACATCCGGATCTGCTGATACCTCTGCGGTTTCCAGCCAATAACCGAAAGGAGGATTTTCCCATGGCAAAAATCATTACTGTATGGGGCAACCCCGGCAGCGGCAAGTCCATGTTCTGCTGTATCCTTGCCAAGGCACTGACAAGGGATAAGAAGAAAGCCATTATCATCAATGGGGATAGCAGCATTCCCATGCTCCCCGTGTGGCTCCCGGAACAGATCGTTGAAACAGGCGCCTCGCTGGGACAGGTCTTAAGCAGCGTGGAGATTGACACCTCGCTGGTCGCAAGCCATGTGACTGTTTTGAAAAATTACCCGTTTATCGGGCTTATGGGATACTGCGGTGGTGAAAACCCACTCAGCTATCCGGAGATTTCCTATCAGATGGTGCTCCAGTTGATCACATCCGCCGCAAAGCTGGTGGATTTTGTCATTCTGGACTGCCCTTCCAACATGACGAATGTATTTACGCCTGCTGCCATCGAGTCCGGCGACATTACGGTCCGCATCCTGACTCCTGACCTGAAGGGCGTAAATTACCTGAAGGCCCACCAACCCCTGCTGACGGATGCCCGTTTCCATTACAGCAACCATCTGACCTTTGCGGGCATGGCACGTCCTTTTCATGCGCTGGATGAAATGGGGTACATCATTGGCGGATTTGATGGGCTGCTGCCCTATGGAAAAGAGATTGACCGCTGCGCAACCGAAGGCGGAATGTTCCGGGCGCTTAACTACTGCAACCCCAAATACACCCTGGCTCTGAACAAGATACTGGATATGCTGGATCAGGAACCCGCCGGGCAGGAAGCAGGGGAATTTATCCCTGCCGGACAGGCAAAAGACGATAAGGAGGCAGATATCCATGAACAATTTGAATGACATTTTCTTCACACCTGTTTCCAATGACGGGATAACCTATGAGCAGATCCTGGAGGATGTCCAGCGGTATTTTTCCGAAAACCACGCTTCTACCATTGCCAGCGCAGGGGAAAGCGATTCGGAACGCGCCAGCGCACTGTTGAAGGAGCTGATGATACAGTATCTCGTAAAACGCAAGTATACATTGGATGGAATGAGTACGGAGGATCTGTGTGCCAAGCTCTATGAGGACATGGCAGGATATTCTTTCCTGAAGAAATGGATTTACAGACCCGGCGTGGAAGAGGTCAATATCAATGCCTACAACGATATCGAGGTCATTATGAGCAGCGGGCGGAGCGTCAAAATCCCCGACAGGTTTTCGTCTCCCCAGCACGCAATAGATGTGGTGCGGCGTATGCTGAACGCCTGCGGCATGGTGATAGACGATACCATGCCTTCCGTGCTGGGCTTTCTGGACAAGAATATCCGTATCTCGGTGGACAAGACGCCCATTGTAGATCCTGAAGTGGGAGTAAATGCCTCCATCCGAATCGTCAACCAACAGACCGTCTCCGAGGAAAAACTGCTGGAATCCGGCAGCGCCACGGCAGAAATGCTCCATTTCCTGACCGCCTGCATCCGCTATGGCGTGTCCGTCTGCATTGCAGGCTCTACCGGCTCAGGAAAAACCACGGTCATGGCATGGCTTTTGTCCAATGTCCCCAACAACCGGCGCCTGATTACCATTGAGGAGGGTTCCCGCGAATTTGACCTTATAAAAAGGGATGAAAACGGCAATATTTTAAACTCTGTCGTCCACCTCCTGACAAGGCCCCATGAAAACACCTCCATGAACATCAACCAGGACTTCCTTCTGGAGAGGGTGCTCCGTAAGCACCCGGATGTGATCGGGATCGGTGAAATGCGTTCCGCCGCCGAGAGCCTGTCCGCCGCTGAAAGCTCCCGCACGGGGCACACGGTCTGCACCACCATCCACAGTAACTCCTGCGAAAGCACTTACCGCAGGATGATGACCCTTGCCAAAAGAAAATATAACATGGACGATTCCATCCTGATGCAGATCATGGTAGAGGCTTATCCTGTGGTGGTATTTACAAAGCAGCTGGAGGACCGCTCCCGTAAAATCATGGAGATCATTGAGGGCGAGGATTATCAGGACGGACACCTGCTTTACCGTTCCCTCTACAAGTACGAAGTAGTGGACAACATCACAGAAACGGACGGGAATACCCGCGTGGTAGGCCGCCACCGCAAGATGGGGCATATCTCTGATACCCTGAGAAAAAGGCTGCTGGATAACGGTATCTCCCACAAGGAACTGGAAGAATTTACGAAAACGAAGGAGGCGAACTGATGCACTGGATATACATTATCTGCTTTCTGCTGCTTTCTGTGGGATTGTGCTCCCTGTTTGGGGTAAGGCCTAAGGATTTCATGGATGCCATCCTGAAGTCACAGCAGAAAACAGCAACACTGACAGACGAGCTGAATGTCCTGATGGGTACCCCCGCCAAGGGGTTTTTTAACCAGGACTATGAGATCAAACAGATATTGAAGGATACCGGACGTGCCGGCAGTTATGAGTCCATCACCCGCCTCACCCTGATCCTGTTTGCGGTGGGGGCGGTTCTGGCGCTGTTAATTAATAATGTTTACATGGTTCCCATCATGGGGATTGCTTTTTCCCTTATCCCCATCTGGTACCTGCGCAGCACTGCCGCCAGCTACAAGAAGCATCTGAACGAGGAACTGGAAACTGCCATTTCCATTATCACGACTTCCTACCTGCGTACGGAGGATCTGCTGCGCGCCGTAAAGGAAAACCTGCCCTACATCAACGAGCCGGTGAAAGCTACTTTTGAGGCGTTTGTCTATGAAAGCGAGCTGATAAACGCCAACACCACCAGTGCTATCAACTCACTCAAAATGAAGATTCCCAACAGGGTCTTCCACGAGTGGGCTAACATACTGATCCAATGCCAGTCAGACCGCTCCATGAAGAACACGCTGCCCACCATTACCCAGAAATTTTCTGATGTGCGCGTGGTACAGTCCGAGCTGGAGGCCATGATGCAGGGACCGAGGAGGGAAGCCATCACAATGATGTTCCTTGTCATTGCAAATGTACCCCTGCTTTATTTCCTGAACAAAGACTGGTTCCACACGCTGCTCTTTACCACACCGGGCAAAATAGCCCTTGCAATCTGTGCGGCAATTATCCTGTTCTCGCTGACACAGATCATGAAACTGAGCAAGCCAATAGAATACGGAGGTGACGGCACATGACCCTGCTTGCCCTGATTGCCATTATCTTTTTTGGCTTTGCGGTTTATAACCTGACCTGCGCCTTTGTGGATGTCCCTACCAGAAGGACCTCACGGATGATGATGCTCTCCCGTAAACAGCAGGGCACAAAGAAAGAGAGCCTTCTGGATGTCTACATTACCAAAATATCCACCCTGATTGCGCCTTTCTTTCATCTGGATGCCTTAAAAAGAAATAAGCTGCAGACGGCTTTGAACATTGCGGGGATGGCCTTTACCCCGGAAACCTACACCGCAAGGGCATGGGTGACTGCCGGAGGAGTGGGCCTATGCGCCATCCCCATGACTTTCATCATGCCCCTCTTTGTGTTTATCATGCTGGGACTTGCAGTAGCCCTATGGTTCTCTACCTACTATGCCGTTTTCGATTATGTGAAAAAGCGGCGCAAACTGATTGAAACGGAAATACCCCGTTTTGCCCTAACGGTAGGGCAGAACCTGGAGAATGACAGGGACGTGCTGAAAATCCTGACTTCCTACAGGCGTGTGGCAGGGAAGGATTTCGGGGCGGAGCTGGACCAGACCATTGCGGATATGAAAACCGGCAACTATGAAAATGCCCTTATCCGCTTTGAGACCCGTATCGGAAGCCCCATGCTCTCTGATGTAGTCCGCGGACTTATCGGTGTACTCCGCGGTGATGACCAGCGTATGTACTTCAAGATGATCTGCTTTGACATGAGGCAGATTGAACAGAACAACTTAAAGAAGGAAGCGGCAAAGCGGCCGAAAAAGATCCAGCGTTACTCCATGATGATGCTCATTTGCATTATGATAATTTATCTGGTCGTCCTCTGTACAGAAGTTATGGGTTCCCTGGGTGCCTTTTTCGGATAAACCCGCCTGCCGCATGGAGGTGATGCCTATGTCCTGAAGTGTTTCGTATTCGCCGGATGTGCGGATGCAGATTTTGCAATCGGGCTGCCGGGAATGTGGCGCCCTTTGTTCCAGATAATAAGAATTGAATATAAAAATAAACTTTATTTTAGGAGGTTTTCATGAAAAAAATTACAAACTATATCCACAATAAGGCTGCCCGCTTTGTATACCGCGCCCATGCGACTCTCTCCAACCAGCGTGGAGATTTCTACATCTCGGATGCGGTAAAGATCATCATTGCCGTTGTCCTTGGCGCTCTGCTGCTGGCAGCCCTGACAGCAATCTTCAACGGCACGGTCATTCCGAAGATTACACAGGCAATCAATGATCTTTTCAGTTAATGCGGTTTGGGGGATTGGATGCACAAAATGCATCTGATCCCTTTTTTAATGTCCAATATATGAGCAGGAGGGAATGCATCCCTTCCCTAATTTTTAGATTTTCAAATGTAGCATAATGGAGGTGAAAACATTGAATCAAAGTAACTGTAAACTTTACCCATTCCTGAAAGCAGCCCGTGGAAACTGGCATAATGCCCTGTTTGTCAAATGTACCCATAGCACCTGTCCTTATGGGCATTCTGACATCTGCAAAGGTTTCCTGCTAATTGCAGATGCAGACGGAACTCCTCTTCTTGCGGATATAGAAACTTTACACAAGCTGGCACATGAGGAAATAGAGCCGGAGGGCTGTCAGGGCATCCTGAACCAACGTGCTTTTATGTCAGCCTATTCCTCTTATCTGGAATGGCATACGCAGGACGATTCCCTCTGCCCGCTGCTACAGCTTTGTGGGTTCTGCGGTCATCCATGTTGAAACGGACTGCTCCGGAATGTGTAACCCCGTTTTAAACTGCATACTTCTGGAGGTGATGTGATGAAAAAACAAACTATCTACTGCCCGTATTGTAATGCCCCTGCCGTTTTACGTCCTGCGCATATGGTACATGGGACAAAAACAAATAAAGCAAAAAGCTACTTGTACATATGCAGCCGCTGGCCCGAATGCGATTCCTATGTGAGCGCTCATCAGAAAAGCCATCAGCCCATGGGAACCCTTGCCAACAAAACCCTTCGCCGCAAACGGATTCTTGCGCACAAAGCACTGGAACAATACCGTATACAAAAACACATGGAAAAATGGGCTGTCTATCTCTGGCTGCAGGGGAAATTAGGATTGGCGGAAGCACAGGCCCATATCGGAATGTTCTCAGAGCAGATGTGTGAGCAGGTAATTTCTCTCTGCCATCAGTCCCTCTCCTCTGCGAAGTGCAGTGCAGCATGAAAGGAGGCGACCTATGAAAAAGAAAAAATATGTGCTTACCAATAATCAGAAAAAATTAGTTGAAAAAAATCTTTCAGTTGTTCATTGGGTTATTTTGCAGAATATTCATATCCATGAGAGTATTTATGGTTTAGGATATGATGATCTCTATCAGGAGGGCTGCATCTGGCTATGTCATGCGGCGGTTACATACGAGGAAAAATACGCATTGTTTTCCACTTACGCCAAAACCGTAGTGCGCAACGGGCTTTTCTCCTATTGCCGTCAGCTCTATGCAAAAGAGCAGCATTCCAGCCATTTAAGCCTCAGTGAATATGAGGAATACATTCCTGATGCCCCTGTTATGTCAGCCGCCACGGATACTGTTGAACGGCAGATCAGTCTGTTGGAAACGCTGGACCTCCTGGAAACCAGCAAACGATCCTATCAGGGTGTTGCAAGGCTTGGCATTGAGGCACTGGAACTGCAGATTAAGGGACTTAGCATATCCGACATTGCGAAGCTCTATGATGTTCCGCCCTCCCATGTAGGCGCCTGGATCTCCCGCTCCGCGCAGAAACTGAAAAAGGATAAAGACTTTTTATCCGGCATCCTGTAACTTTAAGGAAAGGAAGGTATCAAACATGGCAACAAAAACACTTTATACGGCGATAGGCCGCTTTGAACGCAGGACAAATGGCTGCGGCCGCTCCTGCCCCGTCATTCTGCTGGGTGGCAAAGAGCATATGGTTGATATGCAGGAAATGGTACTCTGGACAAGCCTGAACTGGCGTATCGCCAAAGCTGAAAATATTGCGGAATTATGTTCCCGGACTATTTCAGACACCTCATATCCCATCAGCCGCTCCTGGGAAGAATGTCTGGAGCGTTTACTGGTAAGGGGGCTTGTCATTTCAGGAAACGGGGATACGGAATATGATGCGCTGTATGATCTGCTCTCCCCGATTTATGTCATACCCTCCGGCGGCAGCTTTTTCCTCAGAGCCCTGACCTTTATCAAGCTCACCCTTTTCCGCAATATCCCTATCTCCAAGGCAAAAAGGCTCTTTGCAAAGGATCGGCGCACGTATCAGGAACGGCAGGTAATGAACCTTGCGCGGCAGGCACTTTTATCCACCGCCGAGATCATCAAGTGCATAGAAAAGGATATCCATCGTCTTCCTGATGAGGAAAGCATTCTGGAGCTGCTCTACAATGACGCCTATACCACCAGCGATAACATCAACAGCCTTGTCAGGCACAGCTCCAGCAGTAAGCCTGTCACTCTCGCCGTAGCAAACCTTTATCTGCGGCAGCAGATCATATTTGAAAGGATATAAGACTTATGAACCCACAACCCTCTTTTCCGCCTGTTTTCAGGCGCAAGATACTGTTTACCTTTATTCTGGGCTTTGCTTTTCTGCTGATTGCAGGTGCGGTTTTTCTGCTTTCCCACGATCAGGTACTGCTCTGTCTGAGTATCCTGCTGTTTGGCGCAAGCGTTTATAAGGGATGGCAGCTCTACCGCACCGTTTCCCGCGGCAGCTATGAAACCGTTATCGGCATATGTACGGGTATTACGGAACTGCCTTTCCGGAAACATAAGCGGGTCACTCTTTTGCGGGAGGATGAAACGGAAATCTCCCTGCTCTTGGACAGGCACACACAGCTCCGTCTGCAGATTCCATACTGTTTCTATTTCCGGAAAGCGGCAGGCTCCTGTTTCAAACAGGACTCCCTGAACCTGCTGCTCTCCACAGACAACCTTTTAGGCTATGAGGAAACAGAAAATTTTTTACCTGAAGAACCTGCCCAAAGGGATATCCCATAGCAAACTTATCATTTTATAAACCAAGCCGCCAAAAGATACTATATATTGTCTAATAATGATTGACACATACAAGATATGGTGCTATACTTTTCTTGTAATTGATTTTTGTGCGTTCATGGCGAATATTTTCGCATTGCACACGTTGTCAAGTTTGTAATTTAAGTGTCAGTGGCATTACTCCGCTTTTTTGCGTGGTATTCTCTGGCACTTTTTTATATAGATATCAATGCTGCGGCAGAAAGGAGCGTTATGGCACAGATTCATGTATTCGGCCATGTTACGGAGGATATTATCCCCAGGCAAAGCCAAACCGATTCCACCTATGTCTGCTTTACCCTCAGGGAACGGACAGGAAAAGACCATGTTCAGTATTATCAGGTATGGGCATGGAGCGAGAACGCACAGCGCCTGATCCGCCAAAAGGTACACAAAAACAGTGTAATCTGGCTGACAGGCACCCTGGAATTGGTTGACAGCACTGTAAACCGGGGAAACCAAAAAACAAAGCTTTTGAAAGTATATCTTTCTAACTGGGGCTTTGTTCCCTATGTGACAGGCAAGACGGATACGAACAGTATTTCAAAGGAAACGGAGTTACCCCCACCCATTCCTGCCTCTGCGGAGGTGCTGGATGGAGACCGGGAAGCTCTGCCGGAGTAAACAGCTTATTCCGGCTTATAAGAGGAACCGTATGGTTTTTCAGAATGACACTGAAAATCCCTGCGGTTCCTCTTTTTTTGTTTGCAATTTTTGTTGCGATTATTTCAGAAAGGATGGAAAAACAAATGAAACATGACAAACCCCTTTGGGGAAGTATCAGTATCCTGATCGGTGTGGTGATCCTGATTTTAGCACTCGTAAGAGGAACTCTGCAGACCGCCCTTCTGATCGGAGTTTTCAGTATCTGGGGAATCTGGACAGTCGGTTTTCTGCTCCTGCCCTATATGCGCCGGTCGAAGCGCCGTATACAGCGTGGCAGGCAGATAAAGACCCTGCAGGCGGCAGGTATTTCTCCTGCCAATCCACTTCCTTCCATTAATCAGGGCGCGGAAGCTGTAGAACTTTTACTGCTGCGCCATGTCAATCACCGCATATCCGCTTACTTAAAAGCAGTTTATCCGGATGTGAAATGGGAATGGTGTGAGAAAAATCCTGAGCAGATTATCCGTCAGGGCGGCATAGGGCGCATCAGAGTATTTGGTGCTGCCGACTTCGACCATGCGGATATCACGGTAGATCAGCAGGCTAACATTTCCTGCAGCATGATCCACATTGTTCCCCTGGCAAATGCCCTTGGCGGTACGGACGGCCCGGAAAGCCTTCCCCCCAATAAACAGCCCGTTGACCCGCAGATATGGTATGAACTGCAGGGGCGCAAGGTTCTGGAAACTCTGGTTGCAGACTTGAACTCCAGAGGGCACAGCAGCTTAACGCTCCGCGAAGACGGCGACATCTGCACCACGGAAAATGATGCGGAGGCTGCCAAAGAGCATCTTGCCAACTTTCCGGAAAAGCTCTATTGGCCCCGTCTGGTACAGGTCTTTGAGCGTAACGGCCTTGCGGCGGAAATTACGGCGGATGGTATTCAGGTCTCCTGGTAACCCTGCCCAAAGAAAGGAGTGAATTCCAAAATGAAAGAAGGTCTTTCCCTTCAGCAAATGGCTATGGAAATTGAACGCCAGCATCAACTCAAGGAGGATTATCTCGTCAACACGGACAGCCTGAAACTGGAACCTTATAATTCCCAGGTTTATCTGCATATGTATGACGAAAAAGGCTCTGAGCCCGTGGAACCCATGGAAATCAATCAGGTCGCCCACAGACAGCTTGGCAGCCGGTTAAAGATTCCTGCCTCCTACTATGACAGGATGCTTACCGAACATCCTGCCCTTCTGGCAGACAATGTGAACGCATGGTTTCAAAAAGAACCGGCAACAAGAATGCTGCGCACCATGGGCGGCACCGTCAGGGCTTTCCTGAGCAACCGCTACCGCCGCATTGACAACATTGAGATTGCCAAAATCGTACTTCCCCTTATCGGACAAATGGAGGGCGCCCGGTTTGAGAGCTGCCAGATCACCGACAGCAGAATGTACCTGAAGGTCGTCAACACAAGGCTGGAAGCGGAAGTTGTCCCCGGAGATATTGTACAGGCCGGCGTCATCATCAGCAACAGCGAAGTGGGTGAAGGCTCTGTATCCATCCAGCCCCTTGTCTATCGGCTGGTATGCAGCAACGGCATGATCGTCAATGATGCCCAGACAAGGAAAACCCATTTGGGACGTATCAACAGCGCAGATGAAAATTTTCTTCTCTTTTCAGAAGAGACCCTCGCCGCAGACGATCACGCCTTTGTCCTGAAGATTCAGGATACGGTAAAGGCGGCTGTGGAGGAGGCCCGCTTTTCCTGCGTGGTAGATATGATGCAGCGGGCTAAACAGGCTCCCATCAACACAAAGGATGTGCCCGGCATTGTCCGGCTCGCCAGCAGGGAATTCAATATCACGGAGGACGAAAGCAACGGGGTGCTCCAGCATCTGATCGAAGGTCAGGATTTAACGCTGTACGGGCTTTCCAATGCAGTCACCCGCCACAGTCAGGATATTGAGAGCTATGACAGGGCTACCAAGCTGGAAAGTATCGGCTATAACATACTTTCCATGCCTGCAAGACAATGGAACAAAATCAATCAGATGGCGGCGTGAATCACCGCCGTACAACCAATCTAAGGAGGATTTGCTAATGAATACCCAGAACAACACAGTAGCAGTAACAGAGAGAGAACAGTTTTTACTTCCCAGCATGAACATCACCGAATGCGATTTCACATCGGATGAACTGGCTGAGGATATGGATGGTCTGCAGGTAAGCTTTCCGAGGGTAAAAATTCCCTCCGGCGGTATGCTGCAGTTCGAGATTCCTTCTGATGATCCCGAAAATCCCGATTATGAAAAGAACCTGACCGGCATCATCCTGTGCAACCACGACAACTATGCCTATTGGCCGGAAGGGAGCGAGTATGATGACAACACCGCCCCGCTTTGTTCTTCCACGGACGGAAAGCAGGGGATCGGGGAACCCGGCGGCACCTGCGCTACCTGCGCACTCAACCGCTTTGGGACGGGACCTGAAGGGCGTGGGAAAGCCTGCAAGAATATGCGTATGCTCTATCTGCTCCGCAGCGGCGAATATATGCCGATACAGCTTGCCCTGCCGCCCACCAGCCTGAGCCCTTTCCGGGAGTTTATGAACCAGTCCTTTATGATCCGCAGACGCGCTACCTTTGGAAGCGTTGTGCAGATCGGGCTGAAAAAAATGAACAACGGCAAGGATGATTACAGCGTTGCCACTTTCCGGCGCCTGTATGACCTGGAGGGCGAGGAACTAGCACAGGCCCGCGCTTATGCAACCAGCTTTAAGGAACAGATCAAGATGATGCTCCAGCAACGGGCATCTGCCATTCTGGAACAGCGGGATACCGGTTGTGACTACGAGGTAACCGATACACTACCTGCCAATTCCGGCACCCAGTTCTGTATCGCACCGCCGATTGACGGCGACAGGGAGGCATTGCCTGCCTGAATGTAACTGATAATTGATGCTTTGCGGCTCTATCCGCATCCATGTAGACAAGGAAGCTTTCATCCCGAAAGGCTTCCTTGTTTTACTTTTCAGGAGGAAAAATTATGTGTGAAGTACCTTTAACTTATGAACAACAGCGATTTGCCGCTGACAACCATGGTCTTGTATTCAAGTTTCTCAATGAACACCAGCTACCCGAAGATGAATTCTATGATGTTATAGTCTTCGGCTATTTGAAAGCGGTCCGTGATTACTTATCTCGCCCGGAGCTGCAAAAGTACTCTTTTGCAACCATCTGTTGGAAAGCAATGACTTGTTACCTCTCCAACCACTATAAGGCTCAATGCCGTCAGAAACGAAACGCAGAGGTCATCAGCATTCATGCCAGCCTCTATGAAGACGGTCTGCCTTTAGAGCAAATGATACCCGCCACCGACACACTTATGCTCCAGCTGGAATCAGACTTATTGATGCATGAGCTTGCATCCCGTCTTTCCAGACAGCAGTTAGATATGGTCCGGCAAAAGACCAGCGGTTACGGAGTCCGGGATATTGCCCGCAACCATAAAACTACCATCAAACAGGTTCAGTCAATCTTAGAGGAAGTCAGAAGCATACTGCTCCAGTTAAGCTGTGAGTAACTGCCATACCATTTTATACCGCAAAGGGGGTCAGAAAGAATGAAAAAAGAGAAAAAAGAAGTCAAACTTTGTGGCAGCTTACTGTGCCCGATCACCATAGGCAGACCTGCCATCTTTGCATCCGGCGGAAAAGTTTACCATACTTCCCGGGTGGTAGCATTGCATGAACAGACTGAAGAAAATACCCATTTTGAAACAGTAAATACCCATTACCATTTATCCACAAGCCCTTTTCCGCTGGCGGCCATGAGTCCGCTCCCTGTGAGACTGGCCGCATGCGCATAAATGGACTATAACAAACAAAAAAGCGAGGTACATACAAAAATGACGTTAAAAGAATTTGCAGCTGCGGTACAAACTAAAGTCGCTGCCGCTCTGAATAAAAAAACCGAACTGAAAGAAGTGATTAAGCTCAACGGCGTAAAGCGTTACGGTCTGATTATCTTTGATCCGGTTATCAATATTTCCCCTACGATCTATCTGGAACATTTTTATGGGAGATTTCTGGATACGCAGGACTGGAATAGCGTAATCAATGATATTATAAGGGTTTATCAGAACAATATGCTGGACGAACCTATGGACACAGAGATGTTTTTCGATTTCAGCCAAGTAAAAGAGAAAGTCTTCTACCGCCTTATCAACTATGAGAAAAACCGGAAACTGCTTGAGCAAATGCCCCACACCGGATTCTTAGATTTGGCAAAGGTTTTCTGCATACAGTATCAGAATGAAGATCTCGGCAGCGGAACCATTCCCATTTATCATTCCCATCTGGAAAACTGGGGCATCAGCGCTGACGAACTGGAAGCCGTGGCGGATGCAAACTCACCCCTCCTTATGAAAGCTTTTATTTCCGGTATGGATTCTATCTTAACAGAAATGGGAGCATTACAGGAGGATTTATCAGAAGCCATGCCCGAAGAGTGTATGCCCGTATATGTAATGTCAAATATCCAGAAATCCAGCGGTGCCGGTACCATGTGTTATCCCGATGTCTTGAAAGTCTTTTCCGAAAAACAGAACCGGGATGTGATCATCCTGCCCAGTTCGATCCATGAAGTCATTCTCATTCCAATGAAAGAGGGTGATGACATAAACGAGCTTAAGGTGATGGTTCACAGCGTAAACACAGAGATGCTTGAGCCTGAGGATTTTCTTTCCGACAATGTATATATCTACCGGCGCAGCACCGGACAGATAGAAATAGCTTAACAGTATGGCAGGGCGGCAGACAAAAATGCCGCCCTGTTTTCAACATAAAGGAAAACTGCCCTTTAGAAAGGAGTTTACTATGGAATTATTAAAAAAATTTGATGCGGTCACTGCGACACCGGATGCCCGCATCTCAGACACTGACCGCGCTTTCTGTAAGGCGCATCAGGCTGCTTATGACAATGCCAAATGCACCCTGCCGGAAATGCTCTGTTTCTGGGAGGATATGCAGCACCAGCAGGCGGAACTCCTGTCCGGCACAGATACTTCTCCCACTTTTTTCCTTGCATCCAGAGACAGCATCAAGCTATCCGAGGCGGGTATCCGGGAACAGCTTTTTTCCCTGCATTCCCTGTTTGTCGGGGAGCTGGTTTCTTTTTTCAATAAGACCTACCACCTCTCCCTCTCTATAACGGAGATAGAAGGCAGCCTGATTCCACAAAAGCCCGAAGACAGATGGACGGATGATTACGAAGACAGGGTAAAGACATATACCCAGGCCATGCAGGACCTCTCCCTCCGCTACACGGATATCTTAGACCAGATATTCCTTTACACGGACGGGCGGGAACTGTCCGAACAGGCCCTCCATGAGCTGAAGGAAAAATGCCATGGGGCTGCATGGAACATATCCAGTGGGAAGGCAAAATTCACACTAAAAAAATGTACCCTGATGCTTAACGGTTATGCCTGCGGCTACCGCGACCTTTATAGTAGCGGCTATTGGGAACTCGCCCAGGACACCAAGGATATTTTACGGGGAATCTCCCATTTTGAAACGGGCGGATTTTCATACTCCCCCTATAGTATCAGCAGAATCATAGGGACATATGATCTCCGTTCGGATTTCCATGAATTCAACGACTGCGACAAAATCCTGTCCCTGAAGATGTACAAAAACCACCGTGTAGACATCAAATTCTCCACGGAGGAAAATGCCCGGCAGTTCATAAATGACTATCTGGGCACCGTATGTTAGGAGGTGATTCCAATTGAAATATTCGTATTACGGGGAGACAATCCCCTTTGACCGGAGAAAAGAACTGAATGAAAAGGTCCTCAGCCTGATAGCCGATGGCATACCGGAAACCTATGGCATTACCCATGAGGACATCTACAACGCCTATACGGGCGATGGCGGACTCCACGGGCTGGAGCGGGACGACTATGACAATTACCACCAGTTCAGCGAGGCAAAAAAAGAATTTGAGAACGGCCAGTTTTTTACGCCGCCCCATCTCTGTGAGTTTGTCACCTCCTGCCTAAAACCGTCCTGCCATGACCTGATTGCAGACCTGACCTGCGGCAAGGGGAATTTCTTTAACTTCATGCCAATGGAAACAAATCTCTACGGCTGTGAGCTGGATGCAAAGGCTGTCAGGGTAGCAAGATTCCTTTATCCGGATGCTGCCATTGAGTGCGGGGATATCCGTAGCTACCAGCCGGAGGTACGGTTTGACTATGTGGTGGGCAACCCGCCCTTCCACCTGAAATGGTGGACGGAGGGCGACAGAGAAATATCCTCCCAGCTGTACTACTGCCTAAAATCGGCACAGCTCTTAAAGCCGCTGGGCATCCTTGCCCTGATTGTACCCAGATCCTTTCTTGCAGACTCTTTTACGGACGGCGGGCAGATCAGGGAAATGGAAGGCTGCTTCAGCTTTTTAGGGCAGATTGTGCTCCCGGAGAATGCCTTTGCCCATCTGGGCGTCAGCAGTTTCCCCACCAAGTTGCAGTTCTGGCAGAAAAAGGGAAACGCCAATCAGGGAAAACCGCAGCCCTATCGGGCGGAACCCGATTTTTCTTTATCTGCGGACTCTGACTTTCAAAAAGTGGCACAGTATACCCATGAAAAATATATCGCATTTGCCAAATCCGCATTAGAGAACAACCAACACAGCATACTTCTGGAACTGGCAAAGTCCCAAAGCGTATCCAAAGAATTTCAATATCAGACTCGGAAACTTCTGTACCATATCAAAGTGCATCCGGCGACCACTGCCCTTTATGCCAAGTGCAGTGAATACCTGTATCGTTTTTACACGCAGAAACAGCCGGATGGCATGAGCTATGAACAGTGGTGTTCGTCAAAGATTACAGAAAAAAAGGTGCTTGCCTATCTGCAGCGGGCATTGAAAAAGCAGAATGCAACACCGGAAGAGGACAGAATCGCCCTTATCAAGCGGGACGGTGAATTTGCCTACAAAGGCTACAGCGCTGCCGCAAGACGCCGCATCACGGAGTCAATGTGCATCCCGGTCCCTATCCATCAGGCGGTACTTAACAACACCCCGGAAAAATATCCCGGCTATGAACGTCTTCTCCGCAGGAAACATTCGGAGTATGAAACCCAGAACCAGCCATTTGCGGAAATGGACGAAGACCCGCAGATTGCGGAGTGGCTGTCGGAATTCTGCCTGTGGGACCCCTCCCGCATGGAGATGATCCGTTTCAGCGAAGTACAACTGCATGACATCAACCTCACCCTGCAGAAACGCTATGCGCTGCTGCAATGGGAGCAGGGCAGCGGCAAAACACTTGCTGGAATCGCAACCGGACTGTACCGGATGCAGAACCAGAATGTACACAGTACCTGGGTAGTGTCTTCCGCAATCTCCATCCGCAACAATTGGAATGTGGTGCTGCCACTCTATGACATCCCCTGCATTTTTATAAAACGCCCTACAGACCTGCAGCGTATACGGCAGGGGGATTTTGTCCTGCTCACTTTAAACACGGTCAGCGCCCACAAAAAGCAGCTAAGGAAATACCTGAAACGCCTCGGGCGGAACATCCAGCTGATACTGGACGAGAGCGACGAGATCTCCAACCCGAACAGCGCCCGCTGTCAGGCGGTACTCTCCTGTTTCCGCCGCTGCCGGATGAAACTGCTCACCACGGGCACCAGTACAAGAAACAACATCTCAGAGTTTGTGCCACAGCTGGAGCTGCTCTACAACAATTCCATCAATATGATCTCATGGAACCAGTACATCTACCGCCACAGCCGGGATGCTGAGACAGATGACGAGCCGGGCTGCGAAGTCAATCCTTACTTCGGGGAACCCATCCCCGCTTACAAGAAAGGATACTCCCTGTTCGCTGCCTCCCACCTGCCGGAAAAAGTTACGGTGTTTGGTCTGGAGAAACGGACACAGGACATCTACAATGCGGATATTTTAAGTGACATTTTAGGGAAGACCGTTATCACAAGAACTTTCGAGGAGGTGGCAGCCAAGGACATTAAGCGGATACATCAGGTTCTGCTCCAGTTCCCAGAGGAAGAAAGGGAAGTCTACAGGAAAGCCATGAACGAGTTCAATCAGATGCGGGATAACTACTTTGCCTCCACAGGCAATTCCAGGAAAGACTCCATGATGCGCCTCATCCAGCAGATCGTACTGCTGCTGCGGATCAGCGCGGCGCCGGACACGGTAAAAGAATATACGGGCGATACTCCGGCTAAAGTGATGACTGCCGTGGAAATGGTTTCCGAATGGCCGGATGAAATTATCGCCATTGGGGTACGCCACAAGGCAGTCCTTGCATCTTATGAGAAAGCCCTGCGGGAATACCTCCCGGAACGCCCTTTGTTTGTCGTCACCGGCGAGAGCACCAGCTTTGCCAAACGGCGGGCACTGCACCAGACATTGAAAGACAGCGGGAATGGAATACTTCTCTGCACCCAGCAGAGCCTTCCCTCCAGCGTCAACTTTGAATATGTCAACAAGGTCATCATCCCGGAACTCCATTACAACAATTCCGGCATGAGCCAGTTTTACTTCCGGTTCATCCGCTACACCTCAACGGAATACAAGGATATTTATTTCCTTACCTACGCGGGCAGCATTGAGTCCAACCTGATGCAGATGGTGCTTGCAAAGGAAAAGCTGAACCTGTTCATGAAGGGGCAGGATGTAGACCTGGATGAAGTTTACGAGCGGTTTAACATTGATTATGACCTGCTCTCCCTGCTGATGGTGCAGGAAAAAGACAAAGAAGGCAGGCTCCACATCCGCTGGGGTGAACAGAAAATAGCATGAAAACCATAATTTTCGAAAGGAGAATATCTATGTACCATCCTATCTTACAAGTATACACAGAACCGCACAGTAAAAAGGAATGGGCAACGGAGGATGACCTGATAAACCTCTCCAACCTGATTCCCATTGCCAGCCATGTAAAAGCCATATACAACCGTGATTCCTTTATGCGGCAGTTTGAACAGTGGTTCATGAAGCACCATATGGGTACCTTTTCCCATGATAGTTTTATCCTTGCCCCGGATGCCCGCAGAAACTACTTTGCTGGACGCTTTCCGGAATTCAGGAACAATCTGAAGGCTTTGGATGCAGTGACAGAATCCCTGTATATCAGTGATTATAATTATATGGACAATCTGCTCTCGGAGCTGGTTTCCAGTTTTTCCGACCACCGCAGCTGCTATGTCATGGAGTCGGATAATCCCCCGGTTCCTTTTGACAGGTTCATCAGAACGGCAACACCCGGTATGCCCTATCATATCGGCGCAGTTTTAGAATACCATGGTTAGGAGGTGCCTATGGAAACAAATGATTTACGCAATATCCTTATGACCCATCTTGATACGCTCCGCCGCAATCTGACGGCAGTTTCAAGGGAGGAATTAAGGACCCGCTACCGCAAGCCCTATTATGCCCTGCTGCATGATATCTCTGCTGCCGCCTCTGCCTATGTAAAAGAGATTGCCCTGGCAGACCTGCGCATCCGAAAAGAATATCTGCAGGAAGCTGTGCCTGTCATAAACAATGCAATACAGGCATCAGGATTACTAAAGCAGATCTCAGAGTCAGCTTACCGCAGGCAGGACATTCAAGAGATCGAGCAGCTTGCCCTTACACTGAAAAAGCAGATAGAGGATGCTTTAATTCCCTTTTATGAAAAGCACATGGGGCTGTATCTGTCAGATAAATGCTTTAGCGCCACCCCACAGGCGCCGCTGCTTTATAACCATGTAAACGGCTGTGTCATGCAGGACGGGAAGTGGATTCCCCTGGAGACAGGACGGAACTATTCTTTTGTCACCCTGCACATCAAAGAACGCAGCCAGACCGTTGCATAATCAGGAGGATACCTATATGAAGATATTTGATTTTGAGACAAATGGCAATACCTACAAGATGAAACTGGATGTCAGGACTTATTCCAACGGCAACCTTGCCCTCGCAATGCACATTGATACAGAGGATGGCTGGGAACCCTGGAATATCCTTACCGTAAATCTTGGCTTTCCTCTGGAAAAAGATATTGCCTATATTGACACGAACAACAATGGCGAATCCATCCTCGCATGGATCATCCGCAACAAGCTGGCTGTTCCCACAGGGAAAACCGGCAGAAGCGGTTACTGTGTATACCCACAGTATAAGTTCCGCGAGGCAGCCTTACGCGAAATTGATACGGACGGCTATGAAAAATATCTGGCGGATCTTGCTGCTTAGAAGAATTGCTTTAGTGAAAAAAGAAAAGCGCTGGCACACAACCCCAGCGCTTTTCTGCTTTTTAGAAACGAAACATCCTGATACTCTTGATGAGCGTGATACAAAGCTCCTGATACAAGTCTTCATCAAACCTGCCTCCAATGATTGCCCCCTTTATCAAAAGAGGCTTGTACATCTCCAAAAGGGCAATGACTGCCGATTCTTCTCCCACCTTTGCCTGTAATAATATTTCCTTAAAATTCACTTACTCATCTCCTTTATTTTCTTTTTGATCTTCTGGATCGTCCGGTAATAAATTGCTGCCACACCCTTATATCCCAGCCCCATTTCCTCTGCCAGCGATTCAAAGCTCCTCTCGTCCAATACCCTTGCAAAAAAGATATGACGCTCCCGATCATTAACCTCTTTCAGCGCATGAATCAGGGCACTGTCCTCCAACTGCATAGACAAAGGCAGCTCAGACAGCATATCTTTTTCTACATCCTCTTTTTGGCTGTCTTCGATTACTTCTGTTACAAACTCTGTCTGCTGTTGCCTGCTTATCTGTTGTATGTATTCACCCCGACGGTGTTGGACTGCTGTTGCCAGGTACGCCGTAAATTGGTTCTGGAGAATCTCTGTTTCGCTCTTCCCATTATTTTTCTGCCACATGGCTTTTCCTCCTTTATTTCAGATTTTTTTGAAAATCTGAAACCGGAGGTGAACGAGCGCAGGGTAGACAGTGTAACCTTACATAGCTTTTTATCGTATAAGAAAAAGAACCATTATCCATATACCGGATAACCGTCCTTTCTTTGAATACTTCCACTTCTCTCTAAACAGCATCGTACCACCCTACCATACGGAGGCAGTCTTGTCATGTGAAAGTCTATGCTTTTTTTACGAAATTTCCCTGCCGCTGCCCGGCCTACGACTATTCCCCAATGTCTGCCATGCATCCTTCCCCATAGCACACTAAAAACACTCAAACAAGCCCCTGATGAACCATGTTTCTCATTGTGCTATCTTTTTCGCAAAAAGGCTCGCTTTCTGTAAAATTGGTGCGAATTATTTTTTCCTTTCAAGGCTGATGCGGAGCCTCACGATCCGTAAACGAAAAAAAGGGCTGACGCCAGCCCCTTTGATACGGCATTTTCAGGAATCTAGGTTGTAACATAGTACTGTGCCTGGGCGTTCCACATCTGTGAATATCGCCCGTCGCTCTTCAAAAGCTGTTCATGTGTACTCTGCTCGATCACCTGCCCGTTATCCATGACAATGATCGTGTCGCAGAACTTACAGGATGTCAGCCGATGAGATATGTATATAACTCCCCGGGAACCGATCAGTTCCGCAAGTCTTGTGTAGACGTCGAATTCTGCCTGAGGATCCAGCGCAGCTGTTGGCTCATCCAGGATCACCAACGATGCATCCTTATAAATTGCACGCGCAATGGCGATCTTCTGTGCTTCCCCTCCTGATATATCTACGCCGTCTTTTTCATATTCCCTGTAAAGAACCGTATCCAATCCATTTTCCAGAGATTTCATCCATTCTCCCATTCCTGCTCGATTTAAAGCATCCTCTGCGCGCTCTGGGTCAAAGGTATCGGAGGAAGCGACCACACTGCCTAACAAAAAGGAAAACAGTGAAAAATCCTGAAATACAACGGCAAGAAGATTCCGATAGGTGTCTTCGTCAAAATCCCATATATCCACACCATCCAAAAGAATGCTTCCATGATCCGGCCGATACAGACGGCATAAAAGTTTGATCAAAGTTGTTTTACCACTACCGTTAAGACCGACAATTGCGGTTTTATGTCTGGCATCAATTTTGACATTCAGCCCGTCTATCGCCGGCTGATCCGTACCGGGATAGGTAAAGGAGACATTTCTGAATTCGATTTCCTTCATGCTTTTCGGTTTGACCATGCCTTCTCGAGTCTTTGGCGTCTCAATCTCAATATAATCCAGGGTACTGGCCAGTCTGTCCATATCCACCTGAAGTTCAGCCCTTGTCTGCAGAAGCGAGGAAAGACCGGTTGATAACTGAAACAGAGCCTGCGCATACTGTACGACATATCCGATAGCAATCTGTCCCACGTAGGCACAGAACGCGGCCATCAGATAAGATAAGCCGATTAGCAGGCTGTTCGATCCACCCTTGATCATTCCACCTGCAAAATTGATCCCAGACAGTCTCAGCGCGTGCTCATGTACCTTCTCATTTTCTTCCTTTACACTCGGTTCAATGAGGGAAGAGGCTCCATAGATTAGGATATCCTTGATGCCACGGTAACTGATTGCCTGGCTCCCCTCCGTCATACTTTGGAAACGACTCCTGCTCTCTGTCTGCGTCATTCTGCCCATTTCATCAGATTCGCGTTTGCTGTAGTATCTGTCAAAGAAAAGAGCGCTTGCCACGGAAAGTATCAGCATTATGAGGATTGTTCCGAAAAGATATCCGTTTTTATCTGCGATTGACCGGACCAACAGCGGAACAAGAATTATGACAGAGACAACAATACCTGTTATCTGTTGAACGATCTGCTGTACCTTGGCTGTTACACCGAAAAAGCCACTGCCCCAGCTGCGATCGGTCTTGATCCTGCTTTGCATCTGTCGCGTTTTTTCGCTGTCCATCTGCGAATACTCCATCGTCATGGTCGTGCGTGCAATCAGCGTTTCAAAGCTGTATGAGATGTTCTGGCTCATGACATTTACGGTTTTCTCCATCCATGATCTCAATACATTGACGATCATCGTAACCAGAGCGCCTGCCAGTGCAAAAAGCATCACTGTTTTAAAATCCCTCTGAATAACGATCCTGTTGATCACCTGTGCCATGACAAGCACGGGAAGATAGCCTGCTAGGGTCTGCAGGATCCCATTTGCCGTGATATACGGGAAAAACCGGGAATCCATACGACGGAGCAATGCAAAAGATCTGCGGACAGTGCTGTCGGATTTATGCTTCATTTGCATCTACCTCCTGATAATATCTGCTTTGTATCTCGAAAAGATGTGCATATTTGCCATGACGCCGAAGCAGTTCTTCGTGGGTCCCATCCTCTTCAATATGCCCATTGTCCAGCAAAATAATCCGATCAAGGAAACGGGTACTTGCCAGTCTGTGAGAAATGTAAATACAGGTTCTTATCCCGCACAGGGCATGGAAGAATGAATAGGTTTCACTTTCCGCCAAAGCGTCCAGAGCTGCTGTAGGTTCATCCAATATCCACAGCGCTGCGCCGGATCGATACAGCATTCTTGCCATCATCAGTTTTTGTTGCTGACCGCCGGAAAGCTCAATCCCATTTTCATCCACGGCCCTTGTCATCTGTGTATTCAGACCGGAAGAACACTTCTCAACCGTTTCATAAAGTCCAACACGTTTAAGACAGTCTTCCACCCTCCCGATATCAGTCTTTTCAATTGGTTTCATGGAGATATTCTCCGCTATGCTGTACGGAAGAATGAGACTGTCCTGGAAAACCGCCCCAATCTGATCCGCCCTCTGCTCAAATGTCATCTGCTCTGCAGGTCTTCCGTTTATTAGAATCTGCCCGGACTGAGGGGAATATAGTCCGCAAAGAAGCTTTACCAGGGTTGTTTTCCCGGCTCCGTTTACTCCCACCAAAGCAAGTTTTTCTCCTGCCGAAATCTTCAGGTTGATATGGTCCAGTATATTATGTGCACCGTCATAAGAAAAGCAAACATCCCGAAGTTCTACAGTTACATTGGGAACAGATGCCTGCATGGTCTCTTCACCGGTTCGTTCCGTTTCCTCCGTGGCGCTGAAATAGGAACTGACTGCAGCAATCCCCGTACATCCCAGACAGAGTGTGCCGTAGCTTTGTATGAAGTTGGTTACAAACCCTGTCAGCTGTCCGATGACGCCGAAATACAGCACAAATTCGCTGATCGTTATGTGGTTGTTACATACCTCATAAACAAGATATCCATAAGCAACCGCATCTCTCATAAAGGAAGTGACGGCAGAAAAAACATTATTGCCCAGAATCCTCTGCTGAAACTCATTGTTGATCTCCCGAAGTTTCCCCAGGCTTTTATCCATAACCGTACAAAGCCAATCACTCATTCTGTACAGGCGGATATCTTTCCCGATTTTCGTATTCTGAAAAGCATTGATCAGATAAAAATACTTTCTCATCTCAGCTGCCTGTTCATCCTGCCGCTTCTCATTGGCTTTCTGCGTGCGTTTGAGTGTAAAATAACTCAGAGCCGACAGTGCTGCCATCACAAGGATCAAAAGCGGGCTCAGACGGCTCAGCATTCCTGCATAGATTACGAAACTGGCGACGCAGATGATTAGGTTCATCACCCCTTCAAGCAATAACCTGACATCCGCTCCCCACAAACAAACCTGGCGAGCTTTCTCATATGCTTTTTGACCGACATCGCTTTCCGTATATTCATATTTTGCATCCAATCTTCTTAAGAACAGGCGGTAAAGCAGATTCCGTCCCATGTACAGCTGTCGCATTCCTCTTCCGCCTTGCACTCCCGAACAAGCACAGGAAACAACAACATACGCAACCGTGATCAGTATGACACCGGTCCACTGCGGTGAATCCGCATCGCTCCCGACAACCGCCACAGCATAGGAAGGAATATATACCATCAATACAGAAGATGCGAGCGTAAGCAGCACGCAAAGCACTACCATGACCAGGAGCACCGGCTCTTCTCTCAGGATATTCGAAAAAAGGAACTTCATTCCCTTTCGCACTGTGTGATGCTTCACCATACTACCTCTCTTTCAATAAATGTTCTCCCTATGCCCTGTCACATAACAGCTTCGCGACATAATGCAATGAATTTTCTGAAATCTTCGTTCATATAATTATGATCCGACTGTATCATAGAAGTCTGTAGTTTTTCCCATGTGTCATAACAGCATTTCCCTCTCAGATTGCAGGTTTCACAGTTTGGACAGGACGGTATCTTAAAACCATTCTTGTGGATTCTAATCAAGTTATTTACTTCTTCAATGATTTTTTCGTTCGATCCAAATCCACAGAAGTATTCCATGATCTGCTCATCCCGAACTTCCTCCTTAAATGCTTTAATAATCACCTTATCCACCTGTCTTATTACTTCATTCACTCTTGCATCAACATTATAGATATCAATGTATTTCTCTGCAATATCATATTCTTTTAAGTACAAAGCAAGATACGCTGCAAACAGATATGGACTATAAATGTAAGGTGCGTCCGATATGTGGGTAGTGATAACTCCCAGAAGTTTTGTCATGCTGAATGCGTAAGTATATGCCGGGTATTGAAGAATATTCAGAATACAGTTTAGGGTATCCTTCGTTAAATATTTGCCCGCCTCAACTGTCGTACGGAACTTACGAATTGACTTCAGCGTATTATACAAACCGATTTCCTTATCTGTAGGATAATACAAAGATGCACATACATCAGGCATGACAATTCTGATACAAGGTACGCCATATTTAGTATAGTTTATCAAACCAACTGTGTCCGCTATCGTTTTGCACCTTTCTAACATAAACTTGACGGCCCCATCATTTGTAATGACGCTATCACAAAACCCGGATATGATATCTGTTGTGTTTGCTATACTTCTAAAGAACCCTCGAGGAAGTCTGCCGGTGCCATCAATTTCCGCTCTGATATGATCGTATGCTCTATCATCGCTAAACCAAAAACCTTTCACCGCAGTATCGGAAACATAGCACTCATTCATACGCAAACGGAAATTCAAATCAAAACTCAGTCCCTGAAATACTTCCGTTATACAGCGCTGAAGTGCGATGTCCACATTTGCATCAGCCCCCAGTTTGAAATAATACTTTGTCATACTAGGGTCAAAAATTAGAACTCCGATAACCGGCAACTTGCCACCAAGAGAACAGTCAATAACGCGTACATGGTATTTCCGCGATTCTATCGCCTGGATCAGTTTATAAGAATTCAGATTTGCATAAGCCTGCTCTCCTATCGCCTTAAAAACATCATCATATTTCTCTTTATATATAAAATGATATTTTCAGTCTTTATGAGTAATGCGATAATATGTATTATAATATTATGAATGTTTCTGGTAACATTTTTCAATGTCGCTATGTTCACAAATCTTACCCTAGGAGATGTGCGCAAGATGTGTAAACCACATCAACAGCGAACCCAGAAATAGGCTGAACGGGCGCACACCCTATAAGCTGACAAACCACACTTATGATTTGGAACCACTCAAGGCATTGCAGCTCTAGTATGTTGCACCCGATGAAGTGGTGCTGTCCCCGAAGCTGCTGAAAAATAACCCGTAAACTTATAAATTACATCGCCGCCGGGGTAACTTCTATAAAAAGCCACTCATGCCTGTAGAAGTTATTTTTTACCACACTTATTTCGAGAGGTCTGGTGGGCATACCCAGATTTTAAGGTTATTCATAAATTTACTATAATATATTTTAACATAGAATTTGGTTCTGTACACTATAAAATTTTAAATTTGTGGCATTTTTAAAGGTAATGTTTGCATACGGGACTAACTTCGGGAATTCACGACCGCAGGAAACAGCTACGTATGACACAAGATGAACTTGCCGAAAAAGTAGGCATCACACCGCAGACAGTCTCAACCGCTGAACTAGGCAAAAAGGCACTGCGCCCGGAAAATATCATCCGTATCTGTTCTGCACTGGAAGTCAGCACTGACTACCTGCTCCTGGGTAAAGTGAACGGCCACGACCATTCTGTCCTGTCTGCTAAAATTTCAGACCTTTTCCCTGCACAATATCGGCATCTGGAAGATATTGTGAACAGCTTCCTTGCTGCGCTTGGAGAAAAGAACACTCAGGGAAGATAATTACAAAATCTCCCCTGTGGTTTCTAACTGTTCCTGAATGCCGACATGGTATCTGCGATCATGGCCCATGTACCCTCGTCCATTTCATTTTGCCCTGCTTCCCGTTCAACATCATATCCCTGCTCCGATAACTCAGTGATTAGCTGTTCTTCCCTTATTGATTTCCCGTAACCTGTTCTATCTACGGTATTCTGTTTTCCATTATCCCTATTATGCAGAATTTCCAATACAATCTTTTCTATGGCTGCCCTGTCTGCAGTTAATGGCAAAGAAATATCCGGCGCCTCCGGGCAGTTTACATAATGGAGAACAGCATTAACAATAAACTGCGCCTTTCTGTGCGCTCCCTGTCTTTCCAGCAGGCGTATGACCGCGGCATGGGCAGGATCATTTTCATTGAACTTGATACTGAACCGCTCCCTGTTCTTCTTTCCGTCCATAGGCTCACCTGTTCCTGGTTTCCATCTGATAGAGGAACTCGTACCCCTTCGCATTGGCATTGATATCCTCCACAAACAGGGCATTCTTTACCTTGCCTGAACTTTCGATCTGTTTCCGCAGCCGTGTTGCTCCACCGCCCACAAACACCACTTTGCCAGAGGATAAATCCAACATACGCTCCCTCAGCCCGTTGGCAAGGTCATTGACAAAATCCTGTGCCAGCTGCTCCACCAGGGAAACCACATCTGGAGAATATATGCCGGTTTTTCCCTCTAAGATACTGTCAATGTCCGTTTCATCCAGCAGGATGTCAAACTCCGAGTTTGCTTTTTTGCGTACCTGATTATAAAGCACAATCACTCCGTTTTCTAAGGAATCGCATACTGTCAGGTCTGCCCGTCCTGACCGCATCATCAGATAATCCGCCGTAAATCCTCCGATATCCACGATCAATACTTTGGGGCTGCCCATCAGCCTGTCCATCATGGTCGCTGCTGCAGCATACGCCTGTGGATAACAGCGCACATCCTCAATATAAACAGTGTAAGTCCTGTCCCTATAAGTAAATCTTACCACACCACGATCCATAAAGTACCGGGTAAATGCCTTGTTCTGCGCCCCATAATGCGCCGGCGGGAGACCAACCGCAAGCTGGATACGCTGCGTATTCTCCCCGTATAGCCCTTTTGCCTGGAGCTCCTGCGCAATCCCGAACAGGGTGAGGATAAAGAAACGGTCGTCCTCTGTTTTGTCCCTCTTATACGGGATGCGCTGGTTTGACAGTATATAATACCTGTTCTGATACACCAATATATCACTGCCAAAAGGCTTTGTGGTACTCTCTGCCAGTCCTGACACAAAGGGCGGGCGGCAGGCGGTTTTCATCTGCTTGTTTCCGTGGTCGATCGCAATTAACATAGTTTGTTGCCTCCTTTTTGGTTTTATACATATCCTTTACGCATGGATTACGCATTTTTCAACAAAAAAACAGCGAACCACCATTCCGTGATCCGCCGTTTCTTTGTTTTAGCTATTTTGTTCTTCCTCGTGATATTCTACAATGTACTGGCTTCCGTCTTCCTCCGTAACCACCGCAGGATACCGTACTTTGTTTCCTGCTAATACTAATGTATTAGCTGCAAAATCTGCAATTTCCCCAATGAAGTACATATCCCACTCAAGATTCTCGTTTTCTGTCAGAGTCTTGCACATTTCGTACACCGCATTATATACTTCATCAACCCGTTTGCTTTGTCTGTCGCTCAACTCTACCTCTTTATCCGTCTCAAATGAACTTCCACATTCAGGACAAATGGTGAAGCTGCCCTCATTGTTCCCATAGATTTTTTCAAGGAAAAACTCATGCCCGCAGTTCAAACATTTTATGATATTCATTTGTCTTTTCCACCTCCTTATCTTTTCTGATTTGCCATTCCGTGAAATATGCCTGTATGCAGCCTGTATTGGATATCAGGTATGCATACCAAAATATGCCTTCTGCATATCCTCCAGCCCATGCAGGATGATCCCTCCGCAGATTCCGGTTCCGCCGATACGCTCTTCCCGAAAGAAAAAGCTGTATGGAGCGTAACTGTCATCCACGATCCATATCCTCACTGCATCCGGCCACTGAAAATGACGCTCCAAAAACTTCCCAAGTTTTCTGCGAAGCCCCTTTATCCGGGCTATCTTTTCCAGATTGCTCCTGCTGCCAAATTCTATGACCGGCCTGCGGCTCTCCAAAAGGGAAAGCCGGCAACAGCTTTTTCCACCCTCACGGATGCTTTCATCAATACAATCCAGGAAATCCTGATAAGTGATAGATAATCTCTCCAAACGCCCTATCAGCTTATCCCCGCTGCTGTCCAGCCAGGAAACCTCGATTTTCAGCACATCTTCTCCTTCCTGGCTCTTGTGCAGATACATCCGCAGATAGGAATAGCCGTCGGCACTGAGAAGTTTCTGTTTTGCCTTCAAATCATCCAGCTCCCTGCGCCAAATTACAAACTGCTTTGATCTCCCATATTTTCTGGAATAGGTCCTCAATGAAATGAAATCCCCGTCCGCAGAAATCTTTATCATGATCCGTTCCATACTCTGCCCTCTCCTTTCTTATGCCGCCTCCATCAGATCCTCTGTCAGAACATCCACTAACAGCCGCCCTGCCAGTTGTCCGGTATTGATGACAAGCTGCTTTTCCCTCATTTCCGCAAATTCCTGCTCCCGCAGGCTGTGGCTGATCGCTGCAAGTTCTTTTTCCTCACTGGTGATCCGCTTTGACACTTCTTTCTGCCATTTTTTTAAGAACTTTGTGGCATCTTCAATGTCCGCTTCCTGCCTGTCGTACATGGTGCGCTTTTGGCGTACCGTCCCGTCAGGCTCGATCTCCAGGGTATAATAGGCTTTCCCCGGGTTGGCACTGCGGCGGAGAAACAGGACATAGCTTTCCCTGCGTTCGATGCGCTCCCAATAACGGTCGCTGCTACCTACACAGTGATGGAGATCCTCGCCCTCCTGCAGTATGTCCTCAATACAGCGCGGGCTTACCACCGAATAATTCTTGTCGCTGTACTCATAAATATCCTTGATGGATTCATAGATCTGCTCCACATGGGGGTAATTTTTCAGGATCTCGCCTGCCTTTATCGCCAGCGATTTGCTGTGGCACCTCTCTACCAACTCGTCATGCCGCTTACGCAGCTTGTTTACCCGGTAGATAATGGCATCCTGCGTATCCATGTGGAAACGCTCCGCCATTGCCAGATAATCGCTCCATGTTGTCAGGACCTCCCTGCTTTTCATGCCGTTCTCCTTCATCTGCCGCCTTACATAATTATAAATCTGCACCATGCTCATACGGTTACTGATGAATTTCAGATCTTCTGCTGTGATATCCTCCTGACAGAACCAGCTGGTTACATGGTCGGGCAACAGCTTTCCCGTTGCTTTCTCATACTGCAGCCATTTCAGGAACTGACTGCCGCCATTGCACCTGCGCAGCCTTGCCAGCTGCTGGGAATCTATGCCCAGCAGTTTCTTTAAGTCGCCAAACAGACGATTCTTAAAACAGCCTTCAATGGAACACCTGCCGTACATACACTCCATTGCCAGAGTGCCAAGCCCCGCTTTTGCCAGGCGTTCCAGCTCCGGAACGCTCTGCCACTTCGCCAGATATTTTTCCGGGTCAATTTTTTCTATCATAGCCGCCATTTCCACCAGACCGGTCTTACGCAGTTCTTTTTTTGCGAGATCCGGCAGGGTGCGCCCATACATACGCCCTTCATAGGTAGGGGAATAGTAATAATAGTAATAAAATGCCTTTGTATAGCGTTGCTCAAGGCTGGTCCTGATCCATCTTGTCTCCGTATTCTTATACACGCCCCATGAATAAGCCCGCAATCCATATCCATCCTTATCCAGGATAACACGCCGGACCTCTGAGAACTGGCATTCTGTATGATGGTAATCTTTCCGTCTGTAAGACCTGCTCCCTTCAAATCCGCGGATCATCACGCCGTCCTCACAGCGCTGCAGCAGATACATATGTGCCGTATCTGTTCTCACAACGCCGGCAGCCTTGCCTTCAGACTTATAGACAATCTTATGGCGGCAGCAGGGACAGGTTCCCTGTTTGCCATGTTTCGGATGTTCGATCGGAACCTGCTTTTCACAATAGGTACAATAGCCTTCTGTAACCCCCCTGCGGTCATAGCGGTAAAAAATGTAATTCTCCGGAATCCCGACTTTTAACACCCATTTCTCCCAATCCTTAGGAAGCTCAGGGGTCTGTTCCATATCCAGGTCCCACGGGTCGGTCTCCCGTCTGTGGCGCTTTTTGAGTTCATCCGCCCTGACCTGAAGCTGATACTGCAAAATGCCCTTATATCCCCCATTGGATACCTCAAGGTATCTTTTGATGGTCCGGGCGCCCTCCGGATTGATCCACTTCTTCTCGGAATAAGCGACGTATTTCGGCCATGGGATCATATCCAGCTTTGCCGTCAGCCACTTGTTCGTCCGCCTGTCATAAGTCAGGAATTCGCCTGCCTGATTGTTGATATACAATTCATACACGGGCATGACCGACTCCATCCGCATATATTCCGGCAGAAAGAAAGCCACCTTCAGGATTCCGCTTAATACCTGGCAGCGCATATAAAGCCCATAGGTATAGCTTTCTCTCACATAGGAATATGACATTTCCCTTTTTAAGGTATCATCTGCCGCCATCCGCATCATCTTGGGGGTAGCCTTCAATGTCCGTAATTTTAATAGCTCTCCTTTTTTCATAATAACAAGACCTGCCTTTCTTTCAAGTTTACATCATACCATCTGCCCGGCATGATATCTGCGCCATCTACGGAGGTGAGCGCAACCTGTTCTATTGTTCCTGTTTCCGCATTTTCCCTGGCTAATGCCAGGATGTCTCCCATTTCTCCCTTTGCCACGGGGTCCATGCCCCTTACGACTGCATATCCGCCGCGTGCCTCCGCCCGGTCCTTCTTCACATGGCTGCTCCACTCCCGCAGGGGATGGTCTGCCATAAAGGCCAGACCATGCAGGAAAAACTCCCTTCGGGTTAATTTTTTTAAGACGGTCAGCTCTGTGCAGGAAATTTTTGAGTCAACATCATCCTCATCAATATCCCCTCCTGCGCTGACAATACAATATTCTGAACTTTCCATATCCGGATAATAGGTAAGGCAGTCCAGCGGATTTTCGGCACAATGGAATCCGTTCTGTCTGCAGTTTGCTTTATCTGTGCGGTTTAAGCCCATTTTGAACTTATATTCCAGACAGATAAGCCCCTGCTGAAACGCCTTATAAGCAATCATTTTTCCCTCCTTAACTTGCCTGATTTCCCTGCAGCATCATATCCATCAGGGATATTTGCCCTGTCACCTGTACATTCTCCGCTTTTTTCTCCTGCTCCGGTTTCTTTTCCGGAACCTTGGCTTTTTTCTCCTTCTTTTCTGTTTTCTTTTTGGCCGCAGGCTTATAACCTGCCTTTCCGATATAGGGCTTAGGGACAAATTTTTCCTCTTCCTCCTCGTCTTCTTTGGCAAGGGGATTCCTGAAATAATCTTCCGCCCACTGGTAGCACAGGCCGTCAGGAATGTCACTCCCATAGCCCTGCTGCCCAGCCCCAGGTTTGATGTCATTTGGTTTGATGTCATTTGCTTTCATCTCATCCTGGACATAATCCCATGCCTTCCGGTTGATATACTGAAAGCAGTGGACCATGCTTTTCCGGGGATCCATCACCATGCGGGCAAATTCGGGATCTTCCAGGCAGAGCGTCTGGATATATTCCGCCACGCAGTCTTTCATATTGCGCCGCGTGAGCTTTTCCGTATCGGCACTGACCCGCTCCATGGACTTCTTTACGAGTTCTTCCTCGCTCATACCGGCAAGTGCCTCTTCCTGTTTCCGCAGGGCATCCTTTTTCTGCTGCTGCCTTGCCTCCCACTGCGCTTTCCGCTCTGCCTCTGCCGCTTCGTGCTTTGCCCGCCTGGTTTCTTCGTCCTCCTGCGGCTGTTCCTCCGTTTGGATGCTTTCACCATCATCCTCTCCTTCAGGCTCCTCCGCAGGTTCTGCGGTTTCTTCCTCCGCATCCAGTGCCATCATGTCTTCTGCCACAGGTTCCCCGGCAAATCCGGCTGTTTCCTCTGCGGCAGGTTCTTCATATACGGCATTTTCCAACACCATTCCTTCTGTCACTCCTGCAGCCTCCGCGGGGATTGCATATACCTGTTCCGGCGGAACCGGCAGGGTATCCATCTCCTGTACTGCTGCCTGATTGTCAAACGGGGTTCCCATTACGCCATACTGCCATTCTCCAACTGCCACATTGTTCTGATTTATTTCGCTCATATTTCCTCTCTTTCTGCGCAAAAAAGACACGGCGCAGGAATATTTTCCCGAACCATGCCCTTATTTGTCGCTCTGGCGCCGCCCTGTAACCTTATCAAAGCGGCAGGTTTACTTGTTCTTCATAGGTCTTGCCAGGAACGGGGAAAACCGTACCGGCACAAACTGAGGGGAATCCACATAATAGTAATCCCTTTTCTCCTCATCATACAGCTCTATAACATCAGAGGGAGAAATCGGTCTTCCCTGATAGTGCTGCAGATTCTTTTCGCTGCTGAAATCATGAAACAGCCGCCCTAACAGTTCTTTGTCCGTCATCCCGGCGGGACAGAATATCTTTTCGTCATACACCAGCCGGTATTTCCCGGCCGGGGGCTGTTCAAACCCTGCCTTATACATCCATTGTATTCCCTTGAACGCAAAGGCAATGGTCCTTTCTTCCTCCGAGAAGTCCAGCTGATAGATGCGGACTCCCTGTTCCCTGCGCTGTGCGTCCAGCAGGGCCTTCAACGCAGCCTTACCGTCTTTGCAGAATATCTGATACTCGTCTTCCGTAAGCCCCAAAAAACCTGATGGGCTCCTTTCCTGCTGTCCGCCGGAATGCCACTTCCTTATGCAGCCATCGACAGATTCCATATCGCACAGCCCATTCAGGTAACTCTGCTTAAAATCCATGCCCTCCTTTTCCTCGTTTTTCCGAAGTGCAAGCTGCCAGTCATCCACCCCTTTGTAATTGGGGTTCCACGTCAGCCGCCTGCATTCCATGCCATGTTTTTTTGCCAGCAGGTATATTTTTGAGCTGCCCTTCTCCGTCATCTCATTGCTGTACTTGTCCATATCGTGGGCCTCTATGATAAGCTCCGTCCCATTCTGTGCCAGCAATGCAAACAGCGGATCAAGCTGCTGCACATTGTTTGCCCCCGCAACCGCCGCAAAAGAGCGGTTCATCAGCGAATTTGCAATATCTGCTTTCAGCAGCCCCTCCGTTACATAAATCGTCCTCGAAAACGGATTTCCCACGAAATGGACCGGACTGCCGGATGTCACACCCATTGGTTTACCGGAGGATGACAGCCACAGATATTTCGTTCCCTGCTTTTCCGGGGGATCATCTTTGTTCCTGATGGGCGTATCCAGCATGATCTGGGCGCCCCTTATCAGGCCGTCAATTCCGACTGCCGGAATCAGGATGCCCAACATCCTGCTGCTGAATTTTACTGTCCACTCTCCTTTGTCCGTCTGATAGAAACCCGGCACTCCCTGTACCACACAACCCTGCTTTATCAGCCGCTCCGTCAGGGAACGGCACAAAAAATATGGCGGCGTACTCTTAAATCCAAAACGGCCAATCTGCTCATCCGTCAGACCTCTTTTGTCTGACCGCAGATGTTCCCTGTGCGCAGGCTTTAAGGTCAGCATCCCGAACAGCATGGAAAATGTCTGGTGGATATCCTGTGCGCTTGCCCGTTCGGATTGTGGGACTTCCCTTTGTTCATTCTGCAGGGGACAGGTGCCGGCGCCGGCAGAAAAGCCCGCCTGCGCCCTTTCGCTTTCCCCATATCCCCAGTCTGTATCTCCTGCCTGCAGCGCATCACAGATTTCCCGATAGGCATCGGAATTTGTGGTGTTATGGTATTTCGCATACAAAG
Organism: uncultured Acetatifactor sp.; assembly: GCA_910577235.1. Taxonomy (GTDB): domain Bacteria; phylum Bacillota; class Clostridia; order Lachnospirales; family Lachnospiraceae; genus Acetatifactor. Next base: position 59,775 of record CAJTMX010000011.1, read on the forward strand.
CCAGCATCCCGCCATATTCATCACAGTAGTTGCATCTCCAGACATTTTTTGTAAAGTTCACATTCATCTTTCCCCGGCAGTCCCCGCAGAACGGGCAGTCCGTATAAACACTGCCCGCCTGCCGGCGCCGTATCCTCAAATGCAGCAATTCCACCACATCCATGATCCCAAATGGAAAATCCTGTGGATATGAGGTCACTACCAGCACCTCCTTCCCCTGCCATGTTCAGGACTTCTCCCATCAGCCTGCTTTTTTTGCCTCAAGGGAATCCAGCATGATCTTTGCTGCAGCCCGGAGGATATTGTTATCCCCCTTATAGCCTCCGTAAACATAGTATTTCAGGCTAGGCGGACGCCTGTCTGCAACCTCGGCCATTGTCCAGCCCTTGCAGGCGCCTACATCAACCACGACTTTCTGCGCCTCCTCAAATGTCATGCGGCTCAGGATTTCTTCGACAGGCGTACCCGGCATATAGCCTGACTCCGCCGCCTGCGCCTGAACATCCTCTTTTACAGGGATGCTCTCTGCCGTTATCGGCAGACTTTCTTCGGAAGGCTGTGCAGTTGCGGATGCAGTCTGCTCCCCCACGGACAGGCAGGTTTCTTCCGGCATGACCGGCAGATGTTCTTCTGCGGGCTGTTGTACCGCTGCAGCTGCTGTCTGCGGTATCTGCACGACATTCTGCGCCGTGGCTGCCTGTGGTGACGGCTGCTGTACCGGCTGTTTTACTGCCTGCGCCTGCAAAGCAGGTGTGGGCTGTGTCTGTGCCACTCTCTGCTGTACTGCTGCCTGAGACATGCGCTGCTGCGTTGTCTGTACTGCTTTCTGTACTGTCGCGGTCTGTGATACAAACTGCTGTGTCGGCTGGACAGCTCTCTGAATTGTCGCTGCCTGTGATACAGATTGCGGGTTAGACTGAACTGCTCTCTGTACCATTGCCGCCTGTAATGACTGCTGCGAGCCAGGCTGAACCGTTTTCTGTACCGCAGCCTGCGATACAGGCTGTTGTACTGATTGAGTTGCTTTCTGCTGTACTGCTGCCGCCTGTGATACGACCTGCTGTGCCGGTTGAACGGTTCTCTGTACTGCCGCCGCCTGTGGTAACGGCTGCGGATTAGGCTGAACCGCTTTCTGAACCACAGTCTGCGGTATCGGCTGTGGTGACGGCTGCGCTGTTTTTTGCTGTACTGCCGCTGTCTGTGAAACGGGCTGCTGTGCTGACTGAGCTGTTCTCTGTACTGCTGCCGCCTGTGGTGACGGCTGCGCTTTCGGCTCTGCTTTCTGTGCTGACTGCACATTAGGCTGTACCATGCGCTGTTGGGTAGCGGGCCGGTGTGCCTGTATGGACATCTGCACCGGGGCTGTCCCCGGAACATCAGGAGTTTCCATCTGCTCTTTCGATACAGGAATCTCACTTCCGTACTGCTCTTTTTCCCCAAGCCCGGTCAGATCCGCAAATTGAATGCCAAACCCGGCATTGTTCAGTGCCACCGCCAGAGCTGCATCCTGCGCCTCCCTGATATAGTCGCCGCTTTTTGCTTCCTCCGCCGTACACTGTGCAATATAATTACTGAAGGGTTCCTCGTCGCTCCGGTCCATGTAGACCTGCGCCTCAAAAATGGCAATCTGCTCTGTGATCCGGAGGGATTTTAACTTCATCCTCCCGTTGGGCCGCGCCATGCGGAACCATGCTTTCATATACCGCAGGTCAAGCCTCCACACTTTCTCCCTGGTATCCTCGGATACGGCCATGCGCAGGAAATTCAAAGGCTCGAAACCCGGAACCCTGTTCATCGCTGCTGCCGCAGGCACACTCTGGTACATACACTGACCCTGATTTTTGTTTTCGCTCATATTGATAATCTCCTCTCGTTAAAATAAATAAGAGATACGAAGCGCTTTTTCTGCACCCTGCATCCCATTTTTAACCTGCATTCTTTAATCTGTTTTCCGGCAGGACCGATACCGGCACATCCACCTTTTTGGAAAATGCCTTGTGATACATACAGATACGCTCCCCCAGCCTGGTATTTCTCCGACTGATCTCATTCCGGTGGATCGCCGCAAACAGTACGGATTTTTCACCCACCAGTATGACTTTCCTTTTTGCCCTGGTAATGCCCGTGTAGAGCAGATTCCGGTACATCATGATCAGATGGGCTTTCACCAATGGCATCAATACAATCTCATACTCGGAACCCATAGCCTTGTGGATGGTGGCGGCATAAGCAAGGTCCAGATTTACCATATCCTCCATACCGTACTCCATCTTCCTGTTTTCCCCGAAATCCATACCGATCCGTCTGCCCTCCGGCGTATCCCTGATATAGCAGATGAATCCCAGATCGCCGTTGGATACCTTGTCCGTGTTCTTGGTCTGCATGATGCGGTCCCCGACACGGAAGGTCTTTGCCCCCAGATGGATCTCATCCTCCGCTGACTGGAACGGGTTGACGACTTCCCTGATACACGCATTCAGCTTGTCGGCAGAGACAGCGCCCTCTTCCCGGAAAGGGGAAAGAATCTGCACATTTTCAATCCCGTGTTCTGCAATTTCCCTGCAGTACTGCTCGATGATGACATCCGCCACTTCTTCCTGGGACTGCCCGGGCAGGAATGTAAAATCATTCCCGTAATACAGCTTGGTGTTTCCCGCATTGATGAACTTTGCATTATAGGCGATCAGGCTGTCCTTTGACTGACGGAAAATCTCGTCCAGCACCGTGACAGGTATCAGCCCGCACTGGATCAAATCCTTAAACACATTCCCCGCGCCTACGCTGGGGAGCTGGTCCGCATCCCCTACCAGCACGATCCTGCATCCTCTCTTTGCTTTTGTAAAGAACTGCTTTGCCAGCCACATATCCACCATGGAGAACTCGTCCACGATCACTAGGTCTGCGGAAAGGCTCCCGCCTGTGTTTGTGTCCTGCCCGGCTTCTTCCTCCCCGCTGAACAGCCCTAACCCGCTGTGCATGGTCTTTGCATCCTGAAATCCTGTGCTTTCCGCCATACGGCGGCTTGCCCTTCCGGTAGGCGCCATCAGCATGATCCCGTTTTTCGGGTAAAGTATGCGGTACACCTCCAGAATCGTTTTCAGGACTGTGGTTTTCCCTGTTCCGGGGGAGCCGGTGATGATGGACAGGTTGTGGCAGAATGCCTCCCTGACCGCTGCCTCCTGTTTCCCGGAAAGCGATATCCCAAGCTGTTTTTTTACCTTCTCCAGCACTGCGCTGATATTTTCCGTGGCAGGCTGTTCCAACAGGCGCAAGGCAATCTGCCTTGCGGTTTCGTCCTCCTGCTCAAATACTGCGGGCTTGTAAATGTCATCCTTTGCACATACAATTGCACCTTTCAGGATCATATCCTGTATTTCTTCTTCCACTTCCTCTTTTTTTACCCTGAGTTCCGGCACAGGAACTTTATCATTCAATAATTTCACTGCGCTGGCGGACAGGCTTTCCCTCTCCATGAACAGGTGCCCCTGTTTCCCCCTGGCATCATCCAGCGTACAGTAAACCGCCCCTTTGATGCGCATGGGATCATGGAGATTACTGTTTGTCTTGCGGACAATGGCATCCACCCGCTTAAACCCAAAGCCTGATATCTGGCACAGTTCAAACGGATTATTCCGTAAAATCTCCAGACTCGAAGGCCCGAAGTGCTGGTAAATCTTTAATGCTGTCTTGGGTGTCAGCTTAAACGGCGCAAGCAGGGCCATCAGGTCTTTCAACATACGGTTCTCTGCGTATGAGGTTTTAATATCCTCCAGCTTATTTTCCGTAATGCCCCTTATCTCTAACAGTTTCTCCGGATGTCGTTCCAGGATGTCCAGCGTGTCCGTCCCAAAACGCGCCACGATCTCCGCGGCTGTCTTTTCACCTATCCCTTTAATCAGGCCGGAGCTGAGATAACCCAGTACCCCGTCTTTTGTTTTGGGAACAATTTCATTCCACTGTTCCACCTGCATCTGATACCCGTATTTCCCATTGACCCATTCGCCCTCCAGCTCCAGTTCCACTGCATCTGTCCTGGGCAGGTCATAGCCGACCACTGTAAATCGGATCAGGTGGTCCGGATACCTCCTCGTGGACCGCGCCTCCTTTGGGACGCCCTGGTCCGTGGTCTTGATGCGGAACACACAATAATGGCTTGCCGGGTTGTAAAATATAGTATCGTCATAAGTACCTATACAACTGCTCATCCTTTTTCCTTTCCGTCAGGCTGCCGGGGCGGCGCTGACCTTTACTTGAAATCTGCGGTATTCTAAAATCGTGACAAACTCCTCATATAATTCCGGATACTGGAGTTTCAGGCGCAGAAGGTTATCCTTTTCTATGACAGGTTTCCGGACCGGGTTATAGGTAATGGTATAATTGGCGCCGCCAGTCTCGCAGACCGCCGTACACCTCTGCCCCATTTCCGCAACCAGCATCGCCTTCAGCCGCTCCATTTCCTTCTGCAGCTTTTTTAACTGCGTTTCGGAAGCTTCCTTTTCCTTCTGCAGCTCCATGTACCGTGATAATACGGCTGCCGCGCTGTTGTCCATGGTAATCTTTTCAGCGCTTTCATCTGCCTGTCCCGTATGCTGCCGCACACTTTTCAGGATCAGATTGCCGTCCTCCGTGTAAGGCGGCGGCGTCTTCTTCATCACATGGCTGTTCCAGAACTCCGTTTCCAGAAAAATCATTTCTTGCTCATAGTCATAATCCCTCTTGATCTCCCGGATGATGACCTCATCCTCGCTGTTTCCGTATAGGCAGCAGAAAAACACCCTGTCCAGATTCGTCACTGCCATGTACTGCCTGCCCTGGCATTCATAATAGACAGGGACACTCTCCTGCCCGTCCTTCCACCAGTTATCCCTGGCATTGTAATTTGTGGTCTTTATCTCCAGAATGGCAATGCTGCCATCCGGGAGCTGCACAAAGTAATCCACATCTGCCAGCATGAACGGATACTGCGGGTGATAGAACATCTTCTTGACCTTAAAGACCTCATAGCCGGTCTTTTTGGCAAAAATGCGTGAGACCAGCTCCTCCAGAAGATTTCCCATCTCCATGGCGACCCAGTTGCTCTCGTCCGGTTCCAGCGGCGCAATCTTCAGCTTGTCATAATAAAGGTCCCTGGCGGTCCAGAAAGGCGATATGCCCATAAGTGCCGCCACATCGCTGCCGCCGATTCCCCTGCGCCTGAACTCCAGCCACTCCTCCCTTGACAGATCAGAAGTGTCCGTCAGGACATAGGGGGAAATATCCCTCTGTAACTGATTTGCAGCAGACATCCATCATGCCCCCTTTCTCATCCTCTGGTGATTGAATGCGGGCCTTAAGACTGTTCCCCGGTTGAAATTCTTCCGGTATTCTGCGCCTGTTTCCACAGCATAGTGCCTGTGGGGGTTCTTTCCCCGCATCTGGCAGCCCCTGCTGCCCTTTCTGTTCTTTGCATTCATACACTTTACCTGCCTTTCCTTTTTTGTTTTATCCTCAAAGCCTTGCGGCGTTTGGGCTGTTTCATGGAACAAAAAAAGCGGGAATGGTTTCCGCTAAACTACTGCCCATACTTTTGTATGAGCCGGAATCATTCTCGCTTATATATGGGATCTCTCCCCGTATAAAAAAAGCCAGTAATCCTGTCCGCACTAAGGCATAAAGATATTACTGACACGATACTGCAAACTTAACTGCGTGTGCAATGCAGAGCCTTCTCCGCATACAGGTTTACTGTATTGCCCTGACGGGCGGCGCACAAAAATCAATTACAATGCAAGTCTATCACAAGATATAGTATAAGTCAATCTCTATGCACAATATTTTGTATCTGGTAATTCGCTTGTAAATTTTTTATGCTTTGCAGAATAAATGAAACCTTACCTCTATTTATATATTGAATTGCTTTTGCAGGCTGCCCCATATGCAGGACAGCCTTCCGCTCCTTGACAATTTCATAAAGCAATCCGGGGGTTATACAGGTGCAGACGGAAAGCTGGCATTGTCGCCCGCCCTCTGCTTGATTGCCGTATAACGGCAGCCTGACAATACGCGGCAAAGCTGGCGCAGGAAAAGACCCGGAATTGTGGATTTAATCGAACATTTCATTTATTTGCTAATTGCAGTTGAAAGTTCCCCTGTCCGATTCGTATATATGATATGGAGAGTATTTACAGGGACTACGCTGATCCCGCTTCAGCTGCAAGGAAAGGAGAAGATATGGCAGTTGAAGACACCAACCTACAAACACAGGCCGGCTCTGAGAAGAGGACTTATTCCGTACAGGAAATTGCGGACATCCTCCAGATCAGCCGCAGTATGGCATACAACCTCTGCAGGCAGTCGCTCTTTAAGACTGTAAAAGTCGGAAAGTATGTCAGGATATCCAAGCCCTCCTTTGATGACTGGCTTGACAATAGAAATTAAAAGGAGGATCAGTATGGCTTCAATCGTAAAAAGAGGTAAATCATATTCCGTGGTTTACTACAAGAAAACAAAAAATGGAAAGAAAACCGAACAGGTCTGGGAATCCGGACTGAGCTACACCGCAGCGCGGACCAGAAAGGCGCAGATCGAGCATGAGCTGGCGCAGGAGTTAAAGGAATCATCCCCGCGCCCTGACAATGAAGGCACCCTTTCTTCCATGACCGTCAGCGAGTTTTTATATGAATTTGTTGAGAAATATGGTGAGAAACGGTGGGGCGCATCTTCCTATGCCGCCAACCTCGGCCTGATAGAGAATTACATACACCCCTATTTTGGTGAGAATAAGCTGCGCTCTGTCAAGGTCAAGACCGTGGATGACTATTATCATTTTCTGGAAACAGAGGCAGAACCGGCTACCAACATGGGAAGGCCTGCAAGGGACCATGTTTCCGCATCCACCATCCATGACATCCACAAGCTGCTGCGCTGTGCCTTTAACCTGGCTGTCCGCTGGGAGTACATCAGCAAAAATCCTTTCCTGTATGCAACGCTCCCGGAACACAAGGAAAAGGAACGGGAGACCTTATCCCCTGAGCAGGTGCTGAAGGTGCTGGATTTTACCTGCAGGCTGGACAACTACGACTATTTCATGATCCACTGTGCGGTACTTATCGCTATCGGCTGTACATTCCGGGGAGGTGAGATTGCAGGGTTACAGTGGGACAGGGTTGACTTTGAGAAGAAAACCTTCTGCATGGACAGGGTGATTGACCGCATCAGCAAGGACAGTATCAAGAAATTATCCAAGCTGGACATCCTGTATCAGTTTCCTAACCTCTTCCCCGGCACCAGAACGGTCATTGTCCTGAAACAGCCGAAGACAAGGGGGAGTGTCCGGGATGTGGAAGTCCCGTCTTCCATTATGGATGCACTGGCTGTCCTGAAACGGATGCAGGACCAGATGAAAGCTGATTTAGGCTCGGACGGTTACATGGATTATAACCTTGTGATCTGTCAGGCAAACGGGCGTCCCCTTATGACAGAACACCTGAACAAGCGGTTTAAGGAAATCCTGCGGGAGATTGACGATCCGGACATCAATCCGGAAGAAATTGTTTTCCACAGCCTGCGGCATACCAGCGCCTCCACAAAGCTGACGCTTTCCAACGGAGATTATAACTCCGTAAAGCACGCCGGCGGATGGGCTAACCTCGAAATGCTGACAAGGCGGTACGGCTCCCATTCCTTTGAGAGTGACAGGGAGCGTCTGGCACAAAAGATGGATGATTTTCTGACTGCCAAGCCGGGAGCCCCGGTTCAGCAGGCGCCGCCCCTGCCTGCAGATGCCGAGGAGGCGCTCAAGGCATTGGCACAGGTGAACCCGGAACTGCTAATCAAAATCGCACAGTCTGTCCAATCTGCTAATATGACATAACCCTTATTAGCAGAAAAATTTGCAGGTTAAAAAATCGTATTAGCAAAAGGAATTAGCAAAATTGAAAAAATCGGCAGGATTTTCAAAAAATATTAGCAGATTTTTGCTAATGGGCAGGGAAACGCAGAATCCAAAATGGCTTGCCATACATTATCTGCATTAGCAAGCCATTTTCCGCGAAACCCGCTGTTTATCAGGGTTTCAGAGCGTCCCAGAGAGGATTCGAACCTCCGACACCCGCCTTAGGAGGGCGGTGCTCTATCCTGCTGAGCTACTGAGACGTGTTATTGAGTTTTAAATGTCCCCAAGTTAAATTAGAATGGTCTAAGTTCTCTTAGGAGGCGTGTGCTCTATCCAGCTGAGCTACGAGGACTCGAACGATATGAAGTTTATGAAAAGAGCTTTTTTACCTCCACGGACTTTGATGACCGGGATATTAGGAGGCGGTCGCTCTATCCACTGTGCTATACCATATTACTATCGCTATAGCAATCATTCAGGAAAGTTGATAAACCCCTGCAACCAGATAGTTCCTTTGAATCTTCTGCCTATCTGGGGTTCTCCCAACATATCTATTATATTGATTGCGACATCAAATGTCAATTCATTACAGCAAATTTTCAATAAATAAATTTCTTCCCCTGTGATCTTATTGCGAACTCTGCTGCACTCCATAATCTCACCCAGTACAGAATAGTGATCGCATTCCACCCCATAGGGCATAAAATAGGTGTCTACAATGCTGAAGACATCTTCTTTGTGTATTTTTTTTGATATAGTGCTATACATATCCATGTCTTCCATGGTCAGCATTTCAATGGCATCCTCGTCACCTTTGCGCGCCGCAGTGATCAGATTGGTACGTTTCATGGAATCCTGTATGATCCTCTGTTTCTGCATCTCATCTTTTTCGATGGGCAACAGCACACTGCCCTGCACTGACAATCCGGAGAGAGTAAGGCTGGTACCACGAACCGGCAGTTGACCGCAATAATGTGCTTTAACATAGGGAATTCGATTTTGCAGATAAAATATCAGAGAGATACCTACCTTGATATCATCACATACGCCTGCGTAAGATTCTCTGAAAGCATGACGCTCCACAGAGGTATCTTCCGTACTGGTGATACCTCTGCCTTTTAAGTAAGGAAAATAATACTCATAGATAAACTTATCTTCCTCATCAAATTCACCACAGACTGTAATACCCATATTATCGGAGAAACCTTTGCTGAATTCACCAAGCATCACGTCCTCGTCATTAATGGTATAAGCACGCTGGTCTGCTGTCATAATTACATCTTTTAACAATTCCTTTAATTTTGTGCGGTCCGTGTATTCACTAAAGCCAATGGCTCTCATAAATTTGTGCAAAGGTTTCACCTTCTTTCCGTCAAAATTTATAGATATTTTTTCTTAACCCTGAGTTGGATAGATTACATCTTTTCCACCCATGTACATACGCAGCGCTTCCGGAATCTTAATGCTGCCGTCCGCCTGAACATTATTTTCCAAAAAGGCTATCAAGCCCCTGGGAGTCGCAAGTACTGTATTATTTAATGTATGCACAAAATAAGTTCCGTTTTCGCCCTTCGTACGGATACCCAGCCTTCTGGCCTGAGCGTCTCCCAATGTAGAGCAGGAACCCACCTCAAAATATTTCTGCTGTCTGGGACTCCACGCCTCCACATCACAGGATTTTACTTTTAAATCTGCCAGATCACCGCTACAACATTCCAATGTGCGCACAGGGATATCCAGGCTGCGGAAAAACTCTACCGTGTATTTCCACATTTTATTATACCATTCCATAGATTGTTCTGGCTCACAAAGCACCACCATCTCCTGTTTCTCAAACTGATGTACACGGTATACGCCCCTCTCCTCAATACCATGGGAGCCTACCTCTTTACGAAAACAGGGAGAATAGGAAGTCATGGTAATAGGCAGCCGATCTTTCTGTACTATTTCTCCTTTAAATTTTCCGATCATAGAATGTTCGGAAGTACCGATCAGATACAGATCTTCATTCTCGATCTTATACATCATGGCTTCCATCTCAGCAAAGCTCATTACTCCGTTTACCACATTGCTGCGGATCATAAAAGGTGGAATGCAATAAGTAAATCCCTTATCAATCATAAAATCTCTGGCATAGCTTATCATGGCGGAATGAATCCTGGCGGCGTCTCCCATCAGATAGTAAAAACCGTTGCCGCTGGTCCGGCCTGCGGATTCTTTGTCCAGACCATCAAAACTGTTCAATATATCCGCATGATAAGGTACTTCAAAATCAGGCACTACAGGGTCTCCGTATTTCTGAATCTCCACATTTTCGCTGTCATCCTTACCTATCGGGACGGACGGATCAATAATGTTGGGAATTGAAAGCATTATTTTGCTGATTTTTTCCTGCAGGAACTGACTCATTCTATCCAATTCCGCCAGCCTTTTAGCTCCGGCAGCTACTTCTGCCTTTTTGGCCATTGCCTCTTCCTTTTTTCCTTGGGCTATCAATGCGCCGATTTCCTTGGAAATCTTATTGCGCCTGGCTCTCAGATCATCGCCTTCCTGTTGATTCCTTCTGGATTCCGCATCCAGCGCGATCACCTCGTCAACCAATGAAAGTTTCGCATCCTGGAATTTTTTGCGGATGTTCTCCTTGACAATCTCCGGATTTTCTCTCAAGAATTTAATGTCTATCATGTTAGTCTCCTCCCTATTGACTGATTTAGCTGACTACCTGCTCTATAAAAAGATTCTGAATTTTTACCAGGTCTTTGATAATTTCTTTTTTTACGTCGCCTCCGTCCCGGTCCTGAATGATCCGCAATATAGGACGGTCCTGGAAATCTCTGTTTTGTCCCACTACCACGCCGATCTCCCCCTCACTGGTCAGTACATGAGTGCCCACAGGATACACTGCCGTAAAATTGAGAAACACATCTACCACTTTTCCGTCAAATTTTTTGTTTTTATGAAATTTCAGATATTCTATGGCTTCATATACCCTGATACGTTTACACCCTATACCGCATATCCTTTCGTCAAAAGCGTCGCATACGCTGACGATCCTGCATTCCAGAGATAAATTGCGAACTTTTAACGGAAAACCTGAACCGTTAATCCTTTCGTGATGTAACAATATGATATCCTTACTGGCATCTGACAGCCAGTTTTCTTCCTTTAAATCAGTATAACCATAAATCGGATGCTTTTTGTATTCTGATTTTTCATAGTCGGACATTTTGTCCAAATCCCTGTCAGAAAAATCATATGTTAAATAACGCAATCCTATATCATGGAGCAGACAGGCAACTCCAATGTTATGAATACTCTCAGAAGGCAGTTTCATCTTGAGGGCCGTCAGTATAGCCAGTGAACATATGCTGATAGAATGCTCATATATATCCGCATTTCTCTGTTTTATATCATATATCCTCTCGACTACCTTTTCTTCCTGCAAAATATTACTGATAATGTTGTCTGCGGTTTTACTCAATTCTTCCAAATTTCTGTTTTGCTTATAGGTATGCTTCTCAAGAATTTCCTTGACTTTTTCCTTAACGGAAGATTCAATATCCGTTTTCAGGATCAAGCTCTCTTGAATCCCTTCTTCGCGGATACACACCTCTTTGATCCCAAGATCTATCAATTTATCGATATACTCTGTCCGGATCACTGCCCCTTCCGGCAATATAACCTGATAATCCCAAGTAGTCAAAACTCTGTCTAATATTTCTTCTCCTGTCAATTCCTCAACTTTTCTGACAATCATTTCTTTCCTCTTGCATGTCACAAATTCCGTCCGGTCCCAAATATTTTATTTATCTTCTCCCATAGCTATTGCCAGGGCTTTCTCCTCTTCTTTTCCCAGAGTGATGGAGCATTCACCGCCAATTATTTCTTTGGTATAGGAATAACAACCATCCGTACTGTGAACGGAATTGATAATAAATCCGTCATTGTTCTCGTTTAGGAGAGCAAGACTGAAACTAAGCTGTCCTCCCATTTGCTGGAACGCGTCATATTTTACCAATCCCATTTTCTGATAAGCGCCCTCCATTCTTTTATACAAAGTGCGAATATCCTTTTTGTTCTTATCGGTATTGATCTTAAGAAACTTATTGTCTTCAAACAGAGCGATAATATCCTGTTCCAGACTGACGCCGTCCTTGCCCAGAACGAACTTGTCCAATCTCTTTTTCAACTTCTGTGCCTTAACGATCAAACATATTGTAAGTATCAGTAAGATCAATGTGACGGCTGCCATACCTATGATAAAATATCCGATATCTATATTGCCCAAGCCTATGGTATTTAACAATTCGCTGTATCCTGTGTTATTCATATTTTCCTCATTCCTGCTCTATCTTCCTATCATCTCCAGGATTCTGTCCAAATCCTCATGACTGTAAAATTCAATCTCAATCTTACCCGTTCCCTCTCCTTTTGAGGTAACAGCGACTTTGGTACTCAATTTCTGTTTTAATTTATCCTCGATATCCAGGTAGATCGCCTGTAGAGCCTTATCATCCAATTTCTTGGGTTTTGCGGGTTTATGAAGATTCTTTACCAGTTTTTCAATCTCCCGAACGCTCAATTTTTCATCGAATATCTTTTGAGCCAAAGCATATTGTTCTTCCTCATCCTCCACTGCCAAAAGTGCCCTGGCATGTCCGGTACTGATCATATCGTCAATAACCATCTGCTGCACTTTATCACTCAGTTTCAGCAGCCGTATAGAGTTAGTCACTGCCACCCGGCTCTTAGACACACGTTCCGCTACTTCATCCTGTTTTAGATTAAACTCTTCCAATAAACGCTTATACGCCTGAGCTTCTTCTATAGGATTTAAATCTTCTCTCTGTATATTCTCGATCAAAGCGATCTCCACGATCTCCTGATCCGAATAATTCTTGATGATCACAGGTACTTCCTTCAAGCCCGCAAGCCTGGCTGCTCTCCATCTTCTCTCACCCGCGATGATCTCATAGTAATCTTTTCTATCCTGTACCAGAATCGGCTGCAGCAACCCAAATTGTTTTATAGAATCAGCCAGCTCCTGTAGCGCGTCTTCATCGAAATACTTGCGGGGCTGTTTTCTGTTCGGTTCTACCTTCGTAATGGCTACAATAGTCTCAGCGGATTTTTCCTTTGTCTCCGATTTTTGTTTTTTCTCTTTAGATTCCCCCACAATGTTCGGAATCATTACATCCAAACCTTTTCCCAATCCTCTTGGTGACGCCATAGCCTATACCTCCCTTATTCATTCATCGTTCTCAAGCATTTGAACTCAATAACGAATATCATTGTACATATTACATACTCCATCACATACAAATCAAACCCCACACATACTAATATCCTTACTCACATAATATTATTATGAATTTTTCTGAATCAATTCCTTTGCCAGATCCATATAAGCTTCCGCACCGGCTGACTTAGGATCATAAACAGTAATAGGCTGTCCATAGCTGGGTGCCTCGGCCAAGCGGATATTTCTGGGAATCAATGTCTTAAATATGTACTGTGTTAAATTACTTTTTACATTTTCTACTACCTGCATGGACAGATTGGTACGGGAATCATACATGGTAAAAATAACCCCTTCCATTTCCAGATCCGGATTCAATCTCTCTTTAACAAGATTTACCGTATGAATCAGCTGACTTAACCCTTCCAACGCATAATACTCACATTGAATAGGAACCAGCACAGAGTCCGCTGTAGTCATGGAATTAATTGTAAGCATATTCAATGAGGGAGGACAATCAATTATGATGAAGTCATACTTGTCCACTATAAAATCCACCGCATTCTTCAAAATAAATTCCTTGCGATCCACGCCAATCAACTCAATCTCCGCCGCCGCCAAATTAACATTGGAAGGGATAACAGATACATTAGAAATAACATCTGAAATGGTACATTCATTAATCGTACATTCATCCAGAATCAACTCATAAATCGTATCATCCAGATTATTTTTATCAATACCAAACCCGCTGGTAGTATTACCCTGGGGATCTGTATCAATTACCAAAACTTTCTTCCCTTCGGCCGCCAAGGCCGCCGACAGATTAATTGATGTGGTAGTCTTACCCACACCACCCTTTTGATTTGCAACCGCAATAATTCTACCCATAAATATGTATTACCTTTCTCGTAATGTACCTTTTTATTCTAGTCAAAAACGCTTTACTCATTATATCACTAATGGATATATATATCCATAGGTAATTTCACATATTTTTATCATAAAATCCAAAAATACAATTTGGATAATCTCAAAGTCATAGTAACCGAAGTATATCCTCCAGTTAAACTAAGCGATCCACGTCTACAAAATATACCTGCAAGACGTATAGACTAAGAAGTAAAGTCCTTTAGGATAATGAAATTTGGGAATACAGTAAAAATATGACAGAAATTAATAATCCAAAACCTAGACTCCAAAAACCAGCATCCTAATTTTCAGTTATCTATAATGCAAAGGAATCAGACACTATTCCTAATACGTCTATCCTCTCCAATCTTAAATCTTACAGTAGTGAAAGATCAATTTGATCATGGGACAAAACTTTGCTGCCAAACTCTGTATGATCAGTATATATTGTTTTCACACCCAATGTACAGTTCCAGTTTATCAGGCAGTTATTAAGGAAAGAAAACTGTCTGTTTTATATATTATATTCAATACTTTTTCAAGTAGCTTAAACAATTCCAACCAGCAACCCTATCCAAAAAAATTTTTATAAGCAAAAACATGCCGCAAGTTAGTTCTGAGGTGGGGGTGGATGTCCTGGGGTGGATTTATAGGACAAAAACTTTACTGCCAAAACTCTATATAATATGTACGTATTGTTTTTTCATCCAATGTACAAGTACTTTGTTTATCAGACAGTTATCCAAAAAAGAAAATTGTTTGTTTTATATATTATAATGAATACTTTTATCAAGTGGCATTAAACAATTTCAACCAGCAACCCTATCAAAAAAATCTGGATAAACAAAAACATGCCGCAAGTCAGTTCTGGGGTAGGGGTAGTATGCTCTAGATTGGATTTATGGAACAAAAACTTTACCGTCAAAACTCTGTAATATGTACGTATTGTTTTCACACCCAACATACAAGTACTTGTTTATTAGAGCAGTTATCCAGAAAAAAACTGTCTGTTTTATATATTATAATTAATACTTTCTTCAAGTGGCATTAAACAACTCTAGCCAGCAACCCTAACCCTAAAAGTCTTAATAAACAAAAAAATGTCGCAAGTCAGTTCTGGGGAGGGGTGGTATGCCCTGGGGTGGGCGTGTGACTGAGAGTTGATTTTACTTAGGGAGCAGTCCCACACCCAGGGAAAAACGGCCACGGATGGCCGTTTTAGGCGATATCGCACATGGATGTGCGTGATCGCCGACCCGGCACTCGTTCCAATCCCCATCTGCTCCCTTAGTAAAATCCCTCGAGGGAGCTAGCCCACCCCAGGACATACCACCCCTCCCCAGAACGTGCCCTTGCCACTCCCCCCACATTTCCCATGTTTCACACCCAAAACACAAATGTTTCACACTTTTTATCACAAAATCTAGTACCAAAATGTTTCACGTGAAACATTATCTTGTGTTTTTAACCTTAAAATAAGGGAATGTTTCACGTGAAACATTCCCCATCCACTTCCTAATACAGCTTAATTAAATCATTCTTTATAGCAAACACCGCCGCCTGCGTCCTATCACTCACATCTATCTTCTTAAAAATATTAGATATATGATTCTTAACTGTCCTCTCACTAATCTTCAACTCATTAGCAATTTCCTTATTTAACTTCCCATTAGCCACCTCAATAAGAACCTGCAACTCTCTCCTGGTAAGCTCATCAATCTTATCTTTATCCTTATCCCTCGATACCATTCGGTTATTAAGAAGTGGTATTAAACTTGGTTGAATATAAGTCTCCCCAGACATAACAGTATTGATAGCTCTTTTTAATTCAGAAAACTCTGACTCCTTCAAAATATATCCGTCAACACCTATGTCCATAGCTCTTAACAAATATTCAATTTCATTATGAACTGTCAAAATCAAAACTTTAATATCTAATCTATTATTACGTATCTCCTTAAGAACCTCAATACCGTTTTTCACAGGCATATTAATATCTAAAAGTAAAACTTGCGGTTTTACTTTATATATCATCTCCATACACTGCTCACCATTACTAACTTCTCCGACTATTTCAATCGAATTATCACACTCCAACAATTGCCTAATACCCTCTCTCATCAAAATGTGGTCATCAGCCAGCATAACCCGTATACTCATAACTATATATTCTCCCTAAAAAATCACCGTTTTTAATACCTGATTTTATGCTCTATTTAAGTGGAATTACCACAGTAATCTTAGTTCCCTTATCCTTCTCAGAAGAAATATGAATCTCCCCATTAAGTATCATTACTCTCTCTTTCACCACAGATAGCCCGAAATGTTTCTGACCATCCTTCTCATACTCTCTATCGATAAATCCTTTACCGTTATCTTCTATCTCAATATAACATATCTTGTTTTCAGAATAACACTTAAAATATATTTCATCTCCCCCTGAATGCTTTATAGCATTGGATATACATTCCTGGATGATTCTATATATATTAGCCATAATAATATAATAAGTGGTATCTATATTCCCTATTTTGGTAAGTATCCTAAAAGCATGATCCTTATTGACATATTCAATATATCTCTGAATAGTCTCCTCAATACCCAGATCATCAAATGACATGGGCCGCAGATCAAATATTGTATTTCTGATCTCTTCAATGACAACTTTAATATTCTGCTTTACTTCAGCTAACTCTAACTTAGACTTAACAATATCGTTTTCCATATAAATACTTGCCAAATCTACCTGATGAATTACATGGGCAAGAGTCTGCAATGAAGTATCATGTAGCTCCATTGCAATACGCCGACGTTCTTCCTCCTGAATATTTAAAATACTGAGATCACTAACGGAAGACAAAGATATATTGTTATTAAGATTATTATTAAATGATTTTTTATTACTTTTCATAACATGCACCACTTATAAAAACATTATATCTATTCCTATCATATACTATTTCTTATACAAAATAAAGTCTTTTTTTGTTCATTTTTTTACCTATTTCAGAGGTTCTTTTGTAGGTATTCCCGCTTTCCGAGGATATTTTTTTGAAGTAGCTGCTACTTTATCAATACATATAAGATTACGACAAATATCACTGTTGGGTAACATAAATTTTTCAGTTTTACTGATTTTCCCACCCAACAAAAAAATAGCATTCTTAGAGGCCGTCAATTCTTCACTCAACTTTTCGGATTTATAAGACACAAAACAACCGCCCACCTTAACAAAAGGCAGACAATATTCAGACAGGGCCGCTAAGTTGGCCACTGCCCGGGAAACACACAGATCAAAACTCTCTCTGAGCTGACCGGGTTTGGCAAGATCCTCCGCGCGACCGTGGACAGTATATACTCCGCTAAGTCCCAGATCATCTATCACAGTATCCAAAAAATGTATTCTCTTATTTAAACTGTCCAAAAGAGTCATTTCCATATCAGGAAAAGCTATCTTCAATGCCAGCCCAGGGAATCCCGCGCCTGTACCTATATCCAACACAGTACGGGTTCCTAAGACATCATATACTTTGACCAAAGTGAGGCTGTCGATAAAATGTTTCTTCATCACTTCCTCATATTCTGTAATGCCAGTCAAATTCATAAAACTGTTCCACTCTATTAATATTTCATAATACCGAAGAAATTGGGATATCTGTCTATCTGTCAAAGAAATATTTAATATCTCCAAATCTTTTATAAATTGACTGGTATCATATGAATTCACTTTCATTTTCCTCCCGCACTATAATTTTTACGCTCCAGATAAATCAGAAGAACTGATACATCCGCAGGAGATACACCGGATATCCGAGATGCCTGTCCAAGAGATACAGGACGAAATTCTTTCAATTTCTGTCTTGCCTCAAGTCTCAAAGAAGATATATCATTATAGTCAATATCTTGAGGAATCTTTTTCTTTTCCATCTTTTTATATTGTTCTACCTGTTTAAGCTGTCGCTGAATATATCCCTCATATTTTATTTCAATCTCCACCTGTTCCACCACATCCTGAGGGAGAGACGGTCTGTCCCTATCAATGGATACTAACATATCATAATTCAATTCCGGTCGGCACAACAGCTCCGCCAGAGAAGAACCTGTTTTCAAACTGCTGCTGCCATGAGACTGTAAAAAATTCTGAATATCCTGCCCCGCTCCCACAACATGGGATTTTAAACGGCAGATCTCTTTTTTTATCAGTTCTTCTTTAACCAGCAACCGTTCATAAGCCTCACGGGATATAAGACCAATCTCATATCCTTTCTTTCTGAGACGCAGATCCGCGTTGTCCTGACGCAGCAAAAGTCTGTATTCTGCCCTGGAGGTCATCATTCTATAGGGCTCCCTATTATCCTTGGTCACCAGATCGTCAATCAACACACCTATATAGCTTTCTGAACGGTCTAAGATCAAGGGTTCTCTCCCCAATATCAACATAGCGGCATTAATACCGGCAATCAGCCCCTGGGCCGCCGCCTCTTCATATCCGCTGCTGCCATTAAACTGGCCGCCGCTGAATAATCCCCTCACTTGTTTAAATTCCAAAGTAGGGTACAGCTGTTTCGCATTGATACAGTCATATTCAATGGCATAAGCATTCCTGACAATCTTACAATGTTCCAGACCGGGAACCGTCCTGTACATAGCCAGCTGTACATCCTCCGGTAAAGAAGAGGACATACCCCCTACATACATCTCATTCGTATGTAAACCTTCCGGTTCTATAAACACCTGATGTCTTTCCTTATCCGCGAATTTAACCACCTTATCCTCTATAGAAGGGCAATATCTGGGTCCCGTGCCTTCTATGATTCCGGCATATATAGGAGATCTGTCCAAATTATGACGAATGATCTCATGAGTCTTTTCATTGGTGTAAGTAAGCCAGCAGGATATCTGTTCTTTTTGAATAGTATCAGGATCTGTTGAAAATGAAAAAGGTATGATCTTTTCATCTCCAAACTGTTCCTCCATCTTTGAATAATCAATACTTCTTCCGTCCATTCTGGCAGGTGTGCCTGTCTTAAACCGGCGCAGCTCAATACCCATCTCTCTCAGAGAATCGGGTAAATGATTGGCAGCCTGCAAACCATTAGGCCCTGTATAGGTGATGGATTCACCACAAAGACATCTGGCTCTCAAATAAGTACCCGTACAGAGAATGACCGCCCTACATTCATAGACAGCGCCGGTAAAAGTCTTTACCCCTGTCACAGTTTTTGTACCGTCTTGATCCCTCCACATAAGTTCACATACTTCAGCCTGCTTAATGGTCAGATGTTCCTGATCCTCCAAAACTCTCCGCATCTCCCTGGTATAATCAGCTTTATCCGCCTGTGCGCGCAAGGAATGTACGGCAGGCCCTTTAGATACATTCAACATTTTAGACTGAATAAAAGTCCTGTCTATATTTTTACCCATCTCTCCTCCCAGGGCATCCACTTCCCTGACCAAATGCCCTTTAGAGGAACCTCCTATATTCGGATTGCAGGGCATCAAGGCAATACTGTCCACACTGACAGTAAACACCACCGTCTCCAATCCCAGTCTGGCACATGCCAACGCAGCCTCGCAGCCCGCATGACCCGCCCCTACCACGCACACATCCACTTGCTCTCGAATATCAGAAATCCTGTCCATTTCCAAACCCTTCTTAACTCTCTATTTGCCCATACAAAATTTTGAAAATATTTCCTGTACCAGGTCGTCTTCCACTTCTTCTCCAATAATATGACCCAGAGAGGTATATGCTCCCATCAGATCAATAGAATAAAAATCTTCCGGCATATGATCCTGCAATCCCTGCCTCACCATCAATAAACTTGCCAGCGTTTCCTCCAGAGCGGCCTTATGGCGCATATTTGTTATCACAGTCTCCGTATTTTCTTTTATTGCTCCCTGGAAAAAAAGTTCCCTGATCTGTTTTTCAAGTTCACTGATACCTGTACCTTCACTAGCAGAAACCCTTACAATCTTAAGATCCGGTTTGTGGCCGAAAAGGGATGATATCTGCTCATCCGACACTATTGTCGTCAAATCTGATTTATTAACGATCACTATCACAGGTTTCTGACCAATGAAAGAGATAATCTCTTTTTCCCTTTCATCAGGCATCTCGCTGCCATCTATAACAAACAGGATCAAATCAGATCTCTCCGCATACTCCCTTGCCCTATCCACACCTATTTTCTCAACAATATCCTCTGTATTGCGGATTCCGGCAGTATCCACTATATGAAGAGCGATCCCATCCAATTTCACCGTTTCCTGTAAAATATCTCTGGTCGTACCTGGCACTTGTGTCACAATTGCCCTTTCTTCTCCCAATATAGCATTGAGAAGGGAAGATTTTCCTGCATTTGGACGTCCAACAATCACAGTCTTAATTCCCTGACTGATAAATCTTCCTTTATCTGCAGATAATATCATTTTTTCAATCCGCTGAATAAACAGATCGCATTTTTCAGATAATTTTTCTTCATAGCCGTTCAGATCTATATGTTCCGGATCATCTAAAGCAGACTCAATATAAGCGATCTCATAGAGAATCTGCTCTCTTAAATCTCTTATAACAGAATTTAATTTTCCCGTCAATTGTTCCATAGAGGAAGACAGAGCCATTTCACTTTGGGAATGGATCACATCCATCACTGCTTCGGCCTGAGACAGATCAATCCTGCCGTTTAAGAAAGCTCTTCTGGTAAATTCTCCCGGCTCGGCTAAACGCGCACCCATCCTCAGAACTAGCTGCAACACTTTTTTCAGAAGTAATATACCTCCGTGACAATTAATCTCTACCGTATCTTCCATGGTATAGCTTCGGGGCGCTCTCAACAATACCACCATCACTTCATCCAGTATTGACTCTCTCCAATCCGTTCCATAAACTGTTTCCGCGATATATCCGTGAGAGACGGTATGACTGGCTTTCTGAGACAATGTCCTGTCCCCTGAAGAATTATAAAATATACGGTCAACTACAGATATTGCCTCCGGACCGGATACCCGTATAATTCCTATCCCCGCGTCGGATAAAGCCGTAGCTATAGCCGCTATTGTGTCTGTTTTCATCTTCATCCCTCTATAAAGAATACCGAATGTATCACTACATTCGGTATCCCAGTCACTTATGAATTACGCTTAAGAGTAATCACTACTCTTCTGAAGGGTTCATCCCCTTCGCTGTGAGTCGTCACATATTTGTCATTCTGCAGCGCTGAATGAATGATACGCCTCTCATAGGGATTCATGGGCTCCAAAGATACAGGCCTTTTGTTTCTCTTCACCTTATAAGCAATATTCTTTGCAAGATTTTCAAGAGTCTCTTTTCTTCTCTCTCTGTAATTCTCCGTATCAACCTTTACCCGGATATATTCATCCGTATTCTTGTTTACCACCAGGGATACAAGATATTGCAGAGAATCCAGAGTCTGTCCTCTCTTACCGATCAAAATACCCATGTCGTCGCCGTTGAGTTCCACATCTATGGATTTCTCTTTTTCATTGTATTGTACATCCACAGTTACAATCATATCCATGGCTGCAAATATATCTTTCATAAAGTTTCTGACATCATCTTCCACTGAACATTTCACCCAGGCTTTGATCACAGCGGGTTTGGCACCTATACCCAAAAAACCGGCAGAACCTTCTTCCAAAACTTCATGCTCTAGTTTATCGCTGGCAACACCCAATTTCTGACAGGCCTCAATAATGGCATCATTTATAGTTTTTGCCGATACTTCAATGTATTCCATCTCTAACCCTCCCATAAACTATTTGTTATTTTTTTCGTTAAATTCCTTTACCAGATTAGCTTTTGAGGCTATACTTCCCGACTTGGCTTTACTGCCGTTATCTGCATTCGTCGTTTTGCTGTCCCCGCTGCTATTGTTATCGGTACTCAATCCGGCTTTTCCCGCAATACTTTTTGTATTCATATTGGCGTAAGTGTTCAATATTTCCTGTTGCTTATGGATCTTTTCAAGCTTTTTAGCGCTCTTGACAGAATTCTTCTTAATTATATCATCAAAACTCATCTTGTCCAACTGTTTATTGATTATAATCATTAAAATTGTTCTGACAACCGCGCTGGCGATCCAGTACAAACCCATACCGGAAGGCAATGTAAAACAAAACCATGCGGAGAAGACAGGCATGACCATATTCATCATCTTCATGGAAGAAGCCATGCTGTTATTCTCGGAATTCTTATTTTCCGGCTGAGGCATCAGCTTTATACTGATCAACTGTGTCACTGCCGACAAAACAGGAATCATGATAGCGCCGATCAACAAACCCCAAGCCTTGTCACTGTAAGCGCCGGATATAATATGCTGAGGCGAATTGGCAATGTTCAAGCCCAGAAAATTGTTGTATATATCCAACAAACCCCTGGTAGTCTCATTGCTCAATATCAAATGTCCGTTATATGTCAGATCAGCCAGGTTGTAATGTTCCGATACCAGAGCAAGATCGCTGGTGGATAACTTATTCAGAACATCAATAAGGCTGTTGACAGCTGTCTCACCGGTGCCTTCCGCAATAGATCTTCCGTACATTGATACCGTATTTTTTATGGTATCTTCGGCATTTAACAGAAAAGCAGCCCCATCCGTACTCATGATCTTATCGGCTAATATACGGAACGTATCGCCGATCTTACCCACATAAGCAGGAATAGCGTAGATCACCCGATACAGAGCAAGCAATATAGGCATCTGTATCAACAACTGAACACAACTACCGGAAGCAGATACCCCATACTTTGCGTATACAGCCTGTATCTCCTGATTCTGTGCCATTGCGGATTCGTTATCTTTTTTATTCTTGTATTTAGCCTGAATGGCCTGTATCTCAGGCTGCATCTTATTAGATAGCTTGGAAAATTTCTGCTGTTTGATCGTCAAAGGCAATAACAGCAGATTAACTACAATCGTAAACAGAATGATAGCCAATCCTATATTCGGAATGCCTATGAAATCAATCACATTGAAAATACCTTCCATGATCAGGCCAAGCAGTCTGGCAACCCATCCAATGATAAAGGTATCGTCCTTGGTCAATAAGATTACTTTCATTTTTATACCCCTTTGCATGCTTTAGCACGCATACCTGTAGTTGACAAGTCAACTACGGCATTGCCTGTGCGGTATTTCACCAATTTCACTTAACGATCTAACCCGCAATATCAGGGAACAGGATCATAACCTCCCTTTGAAAAAGGATTGCAGCGAAGTATCCTCCACAATGCCAAAAAAGACCCTTTAACAGCGCCATATTTTTGAACCGCCTCAAGTCCGTATTGAGAACAGGTAGGAATATAAGGGCATTTTGTGCGTTTCATAGGAGAAATATATTTCTGATAAAATCGAATAAGTGCAATTATAATTTTTTTCATAACAAATAAATTTTAATCAAAATAAAAATAGACCTTGATCAGCTTATGAAGTTTCGCGAGATGTAAAACAGCATTCTCAACTTCAAAATAGCTCACATTGGCTACAGCCGGTCTCGCAACGATCACCATATCCAAACCACTATTGAATATGTTTTCATGTAATCGGTAACTCTCTCTCACCAATCTCGTAACACGGTGCCTTACAACACTGTTACCTACTTTTTTACTGACGCTTATTCCAATACGGTTCCTATCCGTGCCATTTTCCTTAACATACATGATCAGATATTTATTCGCATAAGATTTACCGTTTTTATAGACAAAGCGGAACTGCTCATTCTTCTTTAATGACTCTGAAAACTTCATATATTTGTCTGTCCTCTTTTTTCAGAGAAAAAAAGGTCACATTGCTGTGACCTATGCTGATAATTTCTTTCTTCCCTTTGCACGTCTCGCTGCCAGAACTTTTCTTCCGCCGGGAGTACTCATCCTTGCCCTGAATCCGTGAACTCTGGATCTGGATCTCTTTTTAGGCTGAAATGTCATCTTCATAAAATGCACCTCCTTCTCTGACCTTAATTTATGATAAGGTTGTATTGATTTCCTGTGGAAAATAGCATATTGATTGTATAGGAAAAGAGCCGCAATGTCAAGCAAATATCAGATTTTTTTCTATTATTTTTATAAACCGTACACGAAAAAAAATTTTTTTGAAGTTATCCACAGCAATATACACACTTTTTTATAAACATCCAGTTATCCACAAGCTGTTGATAATTTGTGGATAACTATTTCGGACAATCACTACATCTTGTTTTTTATGACAAAGTATTTATCAATATGGTGTATTTATACTGCTTTTCAAGTATCCACAAATTATACGATTTATACACCATATTGTCCACATTTGAATTTCCACACATCACTTATACCCCGACTTATCAACAGCATGTGGATAACTTTATTCAATATCTGTTCAAAACTAACATTTGAAATATTCCCGACTTTATATTAATATAAGTTTGTGGATCTGTTTGTCAAAGGCAGAATTGTCAGTGTGAAAGGAAAAGAAAAGGAATAAAAATGGATAATATTAAGGAAAATTGGGAAGAAATCAAAGATATTGTCAGAAGAGAATACAATCTGTCGAGTATTTCTTTTTCTACCTGGGTAGAACCTCTTCAGATCTATAATATAGAAAACGATGTGGTATATATTATCATTCCCTCCGACCAGGCACAGGCTCTGAGCTATATTTCCAGCAAATACAAGAGCTTTTTTCAGGTTACGATCTCTGAAAAATACGATCATATATATGAAGTGGAATTTATTTTGGAATCGGATATTCCGTCAGGCGATCCCCTTGAAAAAGAGGCTGACTATTACAATGAGGCCAGCAGCGCCAATACTACCCTGAATCCTAAATATAAATTTGACACTTTTGTAGTCGGAAGCAACAATAAGTTTGCCCACTCCGCCTCTCTGGCTGTGGCGGAATCTCCGGGGAAAACATATAACCCGCTGTATCTCTACGGAGGCGCGGGTCTGGGAAAGACCCACCTGATGCATTCCATAGGACATTTTATACTGGAGCAAAATCCCAATACAAAAGTACTTTATGTGACCAGCGAAGAATTTACCAACGAAGTGATCGAATCCATCCGAAACGGAAGTGCCTCCGTCATGACCAGGCTGCGTGAAAAGTACCGCACTGTGGATGTGTTGATGGTAGACGATGTACAGTTTATTATAGGAAAAGAGAGTACCCAGGAAGAATTTTTCCACACATTTAATGTACTGCACTCTGCCGGTAAACAGATCATTCTCTCCTCGGACAAACCTCCGAAGGAGATGGAGACTTTGGAAGAAAGATTCCGTTCCCGTTTTGAATGGGGATTGATCGCGGATATTCAGCCTCCCGATTATGAAACACGCGTAGCGATCCTGCGGAAAAACGCGGAAGTATACCACAGACAGATCGACGAGGAGATCCTTAACTATATTGCCACGAATATTAAATCCAATATCCGGGAGCTGGAAGGCGCTTTTAACAAAATACTTGCCTTTGCCAGATCCAATAAGAGAGATCTGACTCTGGATGCCGCGGAAGAGGCGTTAAAGGATGTCATCTATCCCAACAAAGCCAGAGAGATCAATCCTACGCTGATCATCAATACGGTTTCGGAATATTTTAACGTAAAACCGGAAGACGTAATATCAAAAAAAAGAAATTCGGAGTATGTGCTTCCAAGACAGGTATCCATGTATCTGTGTCATACCATGACGGATATTTCCTATTCTATGATAGGAAAAGCACTTGGAAAAAAAGATCACACCACCGTATTACACGGATGTAATAAAATAGAAGAAGAGTTAAAGACCAACGAGGAACTTCAGAGTAAAATTGACACCATTATTAAGAAGATTAATCCCAACTGATCCACAGCGGACTGTGTATTGAATGTTGATAACTTCCTGGACTCGAAAACCGTTTTCAGGCACATGTGAATAAGTTTTAACTTATCCATAACAAAAAGTTTAATTATTCACAAGATATCCATTCCCTTTTTGCCCAAAAAATAGTATAATAGATATAGTTTTGCACATATCAACATCCGTTAATAAGAATATTAAGAAAATATATATAATTAATTGGCCTTGCGCAGACGCCTTCATCAAGATTTTGCGTTGTGCACAGGAAAGGAGTTTATAAAATATGAAACTTATTTGCTCTAAGAGTAATCTGTTAAACGGCGTGCAGATCGTTTCAAAGGCGGTTCCCAACAAAACTACCATGTCTATTCTTGAATGTATTCTGGTAGACGCTACCAAGGGTGAGATCACTCTCACGGCCAACGATATGGAGCTGGGCATAGAGACAACTATCGAAGGAGAGATTCTGGAAAAAGGCATCATTGCTCTGGATGCCAAGATCTTCCTGGAGATTGTTCGTAAGCTGCCGGATAACGATATCACGATCCAGACTGACGAGACATATAAGACAACCATCACCTGTGAAAAGGCAAAATTTAATATCATGGGAAAATCAGGCGAAGATTTTTCCTATCTGCCTGTTATAGAGAGAGAAGAAAGTTTAACCGTGTCTCAGTTTACCTTGAAGGAAGTAGTGAGACAGACTATATTCTCCATATCCGACAATGATAACAATAAGCTTATGAGCGGCGAACTGTTTGACATAAACGGCAGAGAGCTAAAAGTGGTCTCTTTGGACGGACACCGTATCTCTATCCGAAAAATAGAGTTAAAGGAGGAATACGGCCAGAGAAAGGTGGTAGTTCCGGGTAAGACTCTCAATGAGGTCAGCAAGATTCTTTCCGGGGAAACTGACAAGTATGTGAACATTTTCTTTACCCCGAAACATATTATTTTTGAATTTGACAACACCACGGTGGTTTCCAGACTGATAGAGGGAGAGTATTTCAGGATCGAGCAGATGCTTTCCGGCGATCATGAGACTAAGGTGAGGATCAATAAAAAGGAATTTTTAAGCTGTATAGACCGTGCCACTCTGCTGGTAAAAGAGGGAGACAAAAAGCCCATTATCATTAATATCACAGACGGCAGTATGGAATTAAAGATCAATTCCGCTCTTGGCAGCATGAATGAAGATATTGATATCGAAAAAGAGGGCAATGATCTGATGATCGGATTCAATCCCAAATTTCTGATCGATGCCCTGCGTGTGATCGACAATGAGCAGGTCGATCTGTTTATGGTCAATCCGAAAGCTCCCTGTCTGATAAAAGATGAAGAGGAGACATTTATATATTTGATACTGCCGGTTAATTTTACAACGGTAAGTTAATTGTCATAAAAAGATAGGATATTTAAGAAAATGTTAAAACTACAAATTAGAGATGATTATATTAAACTGGGTCAGGCCATGAAACTGGCCGATCTGGTGGAATCCGGCGTTGAGGCAAAGCTGATGATCCAGGACGGTCAGGTATCTGTGAACGGAGAGGTGGAATATCAGAGAGGTAAAAAGCTTCAGGATGGAGATATATTTGAATTTGACGGGTCACAGGTTCAGATCATAGCCCGGAAAGTATAGGGAAAGTGGAGCAGACTATGATTATAAAATCACTGGAACTTCAGGATTATCGTAATTATGATTCACTTAACTTAGCGTTTGACAAAGGTACGAATATCCTTTATGGTGACAATGCACAGGGAAAGACCAATATTCTGGAAGCAATCTATGTATCAGCCACTACAAAATCACATAAAGGGAGCAAGGACAAGGATATTGTAAATTTTCACAGGGATGAGGCGCATATCCGTACTTTTTTGGAAAAAGACGGGGTGGAAACCCGGGTTGATATGCATTTGAGAAAGAGCAAATCCAAAGGAATTGCCATTGACGGCCAGAAGATCAAGAAAGCTGCTGATCTGCTGGGAATCTGTAATGTTGTTTTTTTCTCTCCGGAGGACTTGAGTATTATAAAAGACGGCCCTGTGGAGCGCAGACGCTTTGTGGATATGGAGCTTTGTCAACTGGACAATTTTTATCTGTATAATCTGAATCATTACAATAAAATCGTAAATCAGCGCAATAAGCTTTTAAAGGATATGTATTTTAATCCCGATCTCAAGGATACCTTGAATATATGGGATTCTCAGCTGGTTTCCTTTGGCGGTAAGATTATAGAGAGAAGAAAGATATTTGTGGAGCAGTTAAACGAGATCATTTATGACATCCATAGACGTCTGTCCGGCGACAGGGAAGAAATATTGATTCAGTATGAGCCGGATGTACAGATAGAAAATTTTGAGAAACAGCTGAGATGCAGCCAGGAAAAGGATATAAAACTAAAACAGACTACGGTCGGACCTCACAGGGATGATTTTTGTTTTACCATAGGAGATGTGGATATACGAAAATTCGGTTCCCAGGGTCAGCAGCGTACGGCGGCGCTGTCTCTGAAACTTTCAGAGATAGAATTGGTTAAAAAAATCACAAAAGATACCCCTATCTTACTGTTGGATGATGTACTCTCGGAGCTGGACAGCAACCGGCAAAATTATCTGCTGAACAGCATAGGAGATATTCAGACCATCATCACCTGTACCGGCCTTGAAGAATTTGTAAATAACAGATTTGAGATCAACAGAGTATATAAAGTGACAAATGGTGTGGTAGAGACAGTGTCTTCCGATACAACCCATTGATGGTATTTATTGACCATTTTGCGATATGCGGAGAAGAGGTAAGAATGAGCGAAGAAATCATGAATAAAACGGCAGTTGAGAATGAATATGGAGCCGACCAGATTCAGATTCTGGAGGGTCTTGAGGCGGTCCGTAAACGTCCCGGTATGTATATCGGTTCCACATCCGGCAGAGGCCTGCATCATCTGGTATATGAGATCATAGACAATTCTGTAGACGAAGCGCTGGCGGGATTTTGTGATACCATCGATGTGACGATCAATGAGGACAACTCTGTTGTAGTTGAGGATAACGGCAGAGGTATTCCTGTGGGTATCAATCACAAGGCAGGTATTCCTGCCGTAGAGGTAGTGTTTACGATCCTTCATGCCGGCGGCAAATTCGGCGGCGGGGGATACAAGGTGTCCGGAGGTCTGCACGGTGTGGGCGCTTCCGTGGTAAATGCTCTGTCTGACTGGCTTGAGGTAGAGATCTGCCAGGGCGGAAAAATATATAAACAGCGTTATGAGAGAGGACATGTGATCTATCCTCTCAAGGAAATAGGAACCTGCCCTGTGGAAAAGACAGGTACCAAGGTTACTTTTCTTCCGGATAAGACAATCTTTACGGAGACAACGGAATTTGAGTTTGACGTTTTAAAGCGCAGATTGAGGGAAATGGCCTTTTTAACAAAAGGTCTGCGTATTATTCTGAGGGATAACCGCAGCGAGGAGGAACAGATTCTTACGGATACCAGTGCGGAAAACGCGCAGATCAGTCAATTATTACAGAGAGCCGCGGAGGATCAAAAGGAGAGCGCGGCAGAGGAGGAGACGGCAAAGACATTCAAAGTGGGTGTGTTGAGAACCGTCAGACTGGACAGCGGAAAAAAGCAGAAGGTGATTGAATTCCACTATGAGGGAGGCATCAAAGAATTTGTCACTTATCTGAATAAAAGCAAAACTCCTCTCTATGAAAATATTTTGTATTTTGAGGGAGAAAAGAATCAGGTTTATGTGGAAGTATCTTTCCAGCACAACGATTCCTATAACGAGAGTGTATTTAGTTTTGTGAACAATATCAATACTCCGGAGGGCGGCACTCATTTGCAGGGTTTCCGCAATGCCATCACAAAGACTTTTAACGATTATGCTCGAAATGCGAAATTGTTGAAAGACAGCGAGCCCAATCTTTCCGGCGAAGATATCCGTGAAGGACTGACTGCCATTATCAGCGTAAAGATCGAGGACCCTCAGTTTGAAGGCCAGACCAAGCAAAAACTTGGGAACAGCGAGGCCAGAGGAGCGGTAGACAATATTGTTTCGGAACAGTTGACCTATTTTCTGGAGCAGAATCCCGGAGTAGCCAAGATCATATGCGAGAAATCCATAATGGCACAACGCGCCAGGGAGGCGGCCCGTAAAGCAAGAGACCTGACCCGCAGAAAAACGGCTTTGGATACCATGGCTCTTCCCGGAAAACTGGCAGATTGTTCGGACAAAGATCCTCAGAATTGCGAGATCTATATTGTGGAGGGAGATTCCGCCGGAGGCAGTGCCAAAATCGCCCGCTCCCGCGCCACCCAGGCGATCCTGCCGTTACGGGGCAAGATTTTAAATGTTGAGAAAGCCAGACTGGATAAAATATACGCCAACGCGGAGATCAAGGCTATGATAACCGCTTTCGGTACCGGTATCCATGAGGATTTTGATATCACCAAGCTCCGTTACAACAAGATCATTTTGATGGCGGACGCGGATGTGGACGGAGCCCATATCTGTACTTTGCTGCTCACGTTCATCTACCGTTTTATGCCGGAATTGATCAGGCAGGGACATGTATTTTTGGCAAAACCGCCTCTCTTTAAACTGGAGAAAAACAAAAAGGTGTGGTATGCCTACAGTGACGAGGAACTTGACGCCATTTTGCAGGAAGTGGGAAGAGATCAGAATAACAAGATCCAGAGATATAAAGGTCTGGGTGAAATGGATGCGGAACAGCTCTGGGAAACTACCATGGACCCGGCCAGAAGAATATTGCTCAGAGTGAACTATGACGAAGAAACAGAATCGGAGCTTGATCTGACCTTTACCACACTGATGGGAGATAAAGTGGAACCCCGGAAAGAATTTATCGAGCAGAATGCCAAATTTGTGAAAAACCTTGATATCACTTAATTGGACTTAAAAAATGGTAGAAACAGACGTTTCAAATACCGATTGATGCAATATGACAGAAAATCCTGTTATATGCAGGAACGAGGTAAACATGCAAGACGATATTTTTGACAATGTCCAGGAACATGACAAGATACAGGAAGTTGATCTGAAGGAAAAGATGGAGACATTTTATATTGATTACGCAATGAGCGTAATTGCCTCCAGAGCGCTGCCTGACGTCAGAGACGGTCTGAAACCTGTACAGAGAAGAGTTCTGTACTCCATGATTGAATTGAATAACGGCCCGGATAAGCCTCATCGTAAATGTGCGCGTATTGTGGGTGATACCATGGGTAAATATCATCCCCATGGCGACAGCTCCATCTATGGTGCTCTTGTCAACATGGCCCAGGAATGGAATATGCGGTACACTCTGGTGGATGGTCATGGCAATTTCGGTTCCATGGATGGAGACGGTGCCGCCGCCATGCGTTATACTGAGGCAAGACTTTCCAAGATCTCCATGGAATTGTTGGCCGATATTAACAAGGATACGGTAAATTTTAATCCCAATTTTGATGATACGGAAAAGGAGCCTGTAGTTCTTCCCAGCCGTTATCCCAATCTGTTGGTAAACGGTACCACCGGCATAGCGGTGGGTATGGCCACCAATATTCCTCCCCACAATCTGCGGGAAGTCATAAGCGCGGTAGTGAAGATCATTGATAACCGTGTTGAAGAAGACAGAGACACTTCTATAGAGGAAGTATTGGACATTATTAAAGCGCCCGATTTTCCCACAGGCGGCTTGATCTTAGGCACCAGGGGCTGTGATGAGGCATACCGTACAGGACGGGGAAAGATCCGGGTCCGCGCAGTGACGGATATTGAAACTCTGCCCAGCGGAAAGAGCCAGATCATCGTAACCCAGCTGCCCTATATGGTAAACAAGGCCAATCTGATCATTAAGATGGCAGAGCTGGTAAAGCTTAAAAAAGTGGATGGTATCACGGATATCAGGGATGAATCCAACAGGGAAGGCATCCGGATTGTGATAGAATTACGCCGGGACGCCAATGCCAATGTGATACTGAATCAATTGTATAAACACACCCAGCTGCAGGATACTTTTGGAGTGATCATGCTGGCTCTGGTAAACAATGAGCCCAAGGTTATGAATCTTCTGGAGATGTTGACCTACTA
The DNA here is from genome assembly GCA_910577235.1 of uncultured Acetatifactor sp. Classification (GTDB taxonomy): domain Bacteria; phylum Bacillota; class Clostridia; order Lachnospirales; family Lachnospiraceae; genus Acetatifactor. Next base: position 91,736 of record CAJTMX010000011.1, read on the forward strand.
TCTGGCCCATCAGGAGGATGTAGTTACCCGCAGAACCAAATATGATCTTAATAAAGCCGAGGAGAGAGATCATATCTTACAGGGTCTGTTGAAAGCTCTGGACTTTATTGATGAAGTAATATCTATCATCCGCAGCAGCCAGAATACCCAGATTGCCAAGGAACGCCTGATCGAACGTTTTGAATTAACGGATGTACAGGCCCAGGCTATCGTAGATATGCGTCTGCGGGCACTCACCGGTCTGGAGAGAGAAAAGCTGGAGACGGAACATGCGGAATTACAGCAGAAGATAAAGGAGTATAAGGCAATTTTGGCAGATGAAAAACTGCTGTTGGGCGTGATCAAAAAAGAGATAAATGTTATATCTGATAAGTACGGGGATGACAGGAGAAGTCAGATCACCTATGATATGTCGGATATATCTATGGAAGATATGATTCCCCACGACAATACGATCATAGCCATGACCAGTCTGGGCTATATCAAGCGTATGACTGTGGATAATTTTAAGTCTCAAAACCGTGGCGGCAAGGGTATTAAGGGAATGCAGACCATTGAGGACGACTATATAGAAGACCTGCTGATCACCAGCACTCACCACTATCTGCACTTCTTTACAAATTTGGGCAGAGTGTACCGTCTCAAGGCTTATGAGATTCCCGAGGCGGGCAGAACCGCAAGAGGTACCGCCATTGTAAATCTGCTGCAGCTCATTCCCGGAGAGAAGATCACTGCCATGATTCCCATTAGGGAATACAGCGAAGAGAGAAATCTCTTTATGGTGACTAAGGGAGGTATTGTCAAGAAAACCTCTCTGGATGAGTTCTCCAATATCCGTAAGAACGGTCTGGTGGCTATCAATCTGCGTGAAGGAGACGAGTTGATTGAAGTTAAATCCACGGACGCCTTCAGCGAGATATTCCTGGTGACTAAGCAGGGTATGTGTATCCGGTTTAAAGAGACAGATGTTAGAAATACCGGCCGTGCATCCATGGGTGTAATCGGTATGAATCTGTCCGATCAGGATGAGATCGTGGGTATGCAGCTTCAGAGCCAGGGTGATTCCCTGTTGATCGTTTCTGAAAACGGTATGGGGAAGAGAACTTATCTGGAAGAGTTCACTGTCCAATACCGAGGCGGAAAAGGAATAAAGTGTTACAAGATCACGGAGAAAACAGGAGATGTGATCGGCGTTAAGGCAGTTAAGGACGACAATGAAATCATGATGATCACCACAGCGGGTATCATCATTCAGCTGCGGATGGAAGATGTATCCACTTTGGGCAGAAACACATCCGGCGTAAAGCTGATCCAGCTGGAAAAGAATAACAAAGTTGCCCGGATTGCCAAGGTCAGGGAAAAAATCTCCAACGGCGATCAGGAATTCAGCGATGTGGAAGACGCATTAGAAGATGTGTCGGAAGGCACTCTTGAAGAGAATACGGAGGAAAGCACGGAAGAATAACATGTTAAAGTAAGGGATAACTGCCGGAAACTTGAAAAGATAAGCTCTGTCAAGTTTTCGGCATGTTTTTTATTAAGTACTTTCTTTTTTATTCAGATGTGCTATAATCTGTGGTTGAAATAAATATTATTAATAAGAGGTGGTCCCATGGAAGCATATAATATTTTTAAAGATCTTGCAATCATTATTGTTATTGCCAAAATATTTGGCATCATAGCCCGAAAACTGCGTGCTCCTCAGGTGGTAGGAGAGATCATAGCCGGTCTGATCATCGGGCCAAGCGTATTAGGTTTGGTACAGCAGACAGATTTTTTGGTACAGATGGCGGAGATCGGCGTAGTGTTGCTGATGTTTTCCGCAGGGCTGGAGACAGATTTAAAGGAACTGTTAAAAACGGGTCCCATAGCTTTTTTGATCGCCTGCTGCGGCGTATTTGTCCCCTTGGTGGGAGGTACTTTGCTGTATATGGGCTTTTACGGAGTAGCTCCCTGGGGAAGTGAGGCATTTTATAAAGCGGTATTTATCGGTGTGATCATGACTGCCACCAGTGTCAGTATCACAGTGGAATCACTGCGGGAGATGGGCAAACTGAAAGGGAAAGTGGGCACTACGATCCTCAGCGCCGCTATTATTGATGATGTAATAGGTATCATTGTGCTGACATTTGTGATCGGATTTAAAAGTCCTGATTCCAATCCCGGAAAAGTGGTACTTTCCACGGTTTTGTTCTTTATTTTCGCGTTTGTCGTTGGTCTGGTCCTTTACAAATTGTTTGAACTTTATGACGAAAAATATCCTCATACCAGAAGGATTCCGATTTTAGGTCTAACCCTTTGCTTTTTCTTTGCTTACGCAGCCGAGAAATATTTCGGGATCGCAGATATCACCGGCGCATATGTGGCGGGAATCGTACTGTGCTCCGTGCGGGATTCAAAATACATAGAACAGAAGATGGAAGTCAATTCCTATATGCTGTTTGGGCCGATATTTTTTGCCAGCATCGGCTTAAAGACCAGCATAGAAAATGTAAACGGCGGCATATTGCTGTTTTCTCTGGGGTTTGTGATCGTGGCCCTGATCTCAAAGATCGTGGGATGCGGTCTGATGGCAAAGATATGCAGATTCAATAATACGGATTCCCTTAAGATCGGTGTGGGTATGATGACCCGGGGAGAAGTGGCGCTGATCGTGGCACAAAAGGGACTGTCTGTGGGACTTTTGACACCGGTGTACTTTACGGCTGTGATCCTGTTGATCATTGTATCCAGCATTTCCACTCCGATTATATTGAAGATATTGTACGCAAAGGATAAAGTTGAGACGGCAGCATAGGCAGGAAACAGACAGAGGTAGGCATGGATATACGGAAGCAGAGATTTCTGGAAGTCAAGGAGAGGGTGCTGGGAGAAGAAAGGCTCAGAGCCAGTATCGGCACGCTGTCCGAGAAGACCACCCATATGATCCTTAAAAACTATTATGAGCCGGATGTGGATAAACAGGAGATTCCTGTGGGCAACTATGTGGCGGACATCTTTACGGGGCAGGAGATCATAGAGATCCAGTCAGCGGGATTTGGCAAGATGCGGGATAAGCTGGAGGCTTTTCTTCCCGAGTACCCGGTCACTATCGTTCACCCTATTCCCTATATAAAACGTCTGATTTGGATAGACCAGGAGACAGGCGCTCTCAGCGCCTCTCATAAATCCCCTAAAAAGGGGAGCGTCTATGATGCTTTTCTTGAATTATATAGAATCAGGGATTATCTGCCTGACAGGCATTTGACGGTGAAATTGCTGTTGCTGGAGCTGGAGGAATACAAACTGTTAAACGGATATGGGAAAAACAGAAAGATACGGGCCTCAAAATATGACCGTATTCCTCTGGATATCAAAGAGGAGATCGTGATAGAAAGACCGGAAGATCTGGTGCAGTTCGTACCTCTGGAACTGGAGGAGCCCTTTACGAAAAAGCAGTTTGCCAAGGCCACCCATATCAATGAGCGAATGGCCAGCCTGGTCATTAAGCTCTATTGTTATTACGGAATGATGGAGCATACAGGAAAGGATGGCAGAGCCTATCTGTATGAGATCATTGAGAAAAAAAATTAGTATGAAAATTATAATTGACTATTAAACAAGGATAATTTTTGGCTTGTTTTTTAGATAGCAGTATGCTATACTTTGCAATGCATAAAGGAAATAAAGAAACGTCTCAGGTGTCGGATTTAAGTGTCTTACGTTTAAGATCCGGTGAAAAGGGAAGCAGGTGCAAGTCCTGCACGAACTCGTCGCTGTAAGGAAGGAGTTTTTCTTCCCATAAGATTTTTGTCTTTATGCGCGGAAAATCTTGTGGAGAATCATTGAAGCCACTGTGTGATACATGCTTTGAGAAGATGAAGAAAAGCGAGGATAGCCAAGTCAGAAGACCTGCCTGTGACGGTACTGTAAGACCACGAGTAACTGGTTAGTACATAAAAGAATGTGGATAGGTATATCCATATTTACTTTTAGTGCGTACAGACCTGTTGCCGGGAATCCTTTCCATGCAACAGGTTCTTTTTGTCTCTTTTTATGCGCAATACAAATGGCAAACGGAGGTAAAAAATGACAGAAACAAAGAAATCGAACAAGAAACTTTTTATTGGCGTGGGTGTGATGGTGCTGCTCATAGCATTGTTTGCAGTACTGTTTTTCCTGTTTAGACCAAAGGCTGTACAGGGGGCCAAATCCATTACCATCGAAGTGGTGGATAACAATGGGGCTTCTACCGTATATGATGTGCATACGGACGCGGAGTATCTGCGCCAGGCCATGGAAGAGGCTAAAGGACTGGAGTTCTCCGGCGCCGAGAGCGAGTATGGCATGATGGTGGAGACTGTCAACGGTATAACGGCGGACTATAATGTGGATCAGTCTTATTGGGGTTTTTTTGTCAACGGAGAATACTGTAATTACGGTATTGAAACCCAGCCTGTGACAGACGGAGACGCTTTCCGTATTGTTTACAGCAAATAACGGATAGATGGGAACGGATAAAAACCATAAAAATTTCACATACGATATTGCTTCCATAGGTATAGCCATCGCCTTGATAGAAGTATGTAAGGCGGCTATGATGGGACTGCCTAATATAGAGCTGACCAGTTTTTGGATCATTATGTTTACACTGCTTTTGGGACGGAAGATCCTGTTTGTGATTCCTGCTTTTATTCTGATAGAGGGCTGTCTGTTCGGTTTTGGTATATGGTGGGTCATGTATCTATACGCCTGGCCTTTTCTGGCGTTCCTTACATGGATATTCCGAAAGCAGAAAAATGTAATATTCTGGGCTGTGTTGTCAGGACTTTTTGGCCTGTTTTTCGGCGCTATGTGCGCGATTCCCTATATGGTGATAGGTTTTTTTGACGGTGGTATACGGTCAGGACTTTACGCCGGATTTACCTGGTGGATAGCCGGTATACCTTTTGACCTGTTACATTGCGGAGGTAATTTTGTTCTGATGCTTGCGTTGTATCATCCGGTGAAAATTGCTTTTTCCTATTTGAAACGACGAATGTGACATGACATATGCGGGATAGTAAATCTGAAATATTAGAAGTAAAAAATTAATGCAGAAAAATGGCGAGGAGATTTAGTCTTCCTCGTCATTTTCTTCTGACCGGGGCAGGCTGAAAATAAATTCGCTGCCCTCCCCGGGAGTACTTATTACATTGATATGTTCATTATGGGACTGAATGATCTCTTTTGTAATGGACAGCCCCAGCCCCGTGCCTTTTTTGTCCTTTCCTCTGGACAGGTCCGATTTATAGAAACGGTCCCATATCAGTTTCAGGTCTTCTTTTGGTATGCCTATACCGGTATCTTTCACAGATACAAATAATTTATTTTTCCTTTCTGTAGTCTCCACTTTGATAGCAGAGTTATGATGACTGAACTTGATGGCGTTATCTATGAGATTGTACAGTACCTGTTGGATCTTGCTCATATCCGCAGTGACGTACATAACTTCATCCGTAAGGATCAGTTCAATGGCTATACTCTTTTTCAGACATGTACCCTCAAAGGAGGCGGCTGTGGAGCGGATTACCTGATTGATATCAAAATCCGTGATATCCAGCAGCATCCCTTTGGTGTTCAGGTTGTTCAGAGTAAGCAGACTGTTGGTTAGTTTGGTCAGACGCTGGGTCTCGGTCAACACGATATTCAGGTATTTTTCATACAGTTCCGGCGGAATGGTACCGTCCAGCATGGCTTCCAGATATCCCTGGATAGAAGTGAGAGGAGAGCGGAAATCGTGGGATACATTGGCCACAAACTTTTTCTGATCGTCTTCCGAACGGGCAATCTCACTGGCCATATAAGACAGACAGGCAGCCAGATACCCAATCTCATCCTCACTGTCCACGGAGAACTCATAATGCATATTGCCTGTGGCATACTGCTCGGTGGCATAGGTAATCTTACGCAGAGGCATATACACGATCTCGGTAAAAAAGATCAAAATGATCAGCGATAACAAAAACAGAATGATCAGCGTGATATAGGAAATATTGAGCAGGCTGTTACAGGATTCATCTATGGATACCATATCCGTGTGAATGACCACATATCCCTTGACCATATAGTTGGTGGTGATGGGAGCGATCACCGACAAAACATCCTGCGGATAGAAACTGAAAAAATTGTCTATTACATAATAGGAGCTGCCGGTAACGGCAGAGTCAAAATCTTCGATTATAACCTCATTTTCCACATCAATAGGAGTATCCGTGTCCAGGATCAGGCGCCCCGAAGGATTGATGATCTGAATATTGGACTCCAGATATACCGCCAGGGCGTCCAGTTGATACTTTACCGCCTCCAGAGATATTTCACTGTTATAGAGGTTTCTGGCATAAGTGTTGGCGATCAGCGTGGCTTCTGAATACAGGGAATCGGCCTTTTCCCGAATCAAATGTTCCCTGGTCATACTGGGCACAAAGGTAGCCAGTATCACCAGGCCAAAGATTCCAAAGATCCCATATGCCAATAAAAATTTTAAATACAGGGTTTTTTTCATCAGGAATCACATCCTCATTTTTTTGCCTCAAATTTATAACCGATACCCCAGATCGTGCTGATCTTCCAGGATTCATGATCCTTGATCTTTTCTCTCAGGCGTTTTATATGCACATCCACGGTACGGGTATCTCCCATATATTCGTAACCCCAGATCTGATCCAGCAGCTGTTCTCTGGTGAACACATGATTGGGAGAGGAGGCCAGAAAATATAAAAGCTCCAGCTCCTTGGGAGGCATATCCACATTTTTGCCCATATAGGTCACGGAATAATTGGTGCGGTTGATGATCAGGTCGGGATACTCCACGGACTCGTCATGAGATTTTGCGCTTGGTTCGGCAGCGGGCTTATACCTCCGCAGCACCGCTTTTACTCTTGCCACCAGCTCCTTGGTATCAAAGGGTTTTTCCATATAATCGTCCGCGCCCAGCTCCAGACCGAGGACCTTGTCAAATATCTCTCCCTTGGCGGAAAGCATAATGATGGGGGTGCTGTATCTGGCCCTGACTTCCCGGCAGACCTGATAGCCGTCTATTCCGGGCAGCATCAGATCCAGCAGGATCAGGTTGGGTTCAAAAGAGCCGATAGCGCCCATGACGGATTCCCCGTCATAGACGATCATGGTCTCAAAGCATTCCTTGGTTAGATACAGGGAGATCAGTTCCGCGATATTGTTGTCATCGTCCACGATCAGGACTTTTTGTTTGTTTACCATAGTTATACCTCTTTGCGTGTAGCAGCACGCATACCAAAAATATATAAATACCTGCTGGCTATTTAAAAGTGACGATCGTTACGCCCGCGTCTCCCTCGCCGTATTCGCCCAGACGGAATTCTTTTACATATTTCAGGCGCTTTAAATGACTGTGAACAGCGTTTCGTAAAGCTCCCGTACCCTTTCCGTGTACCACCCGCACAGAGGAAAGATGAGCGATATAGGCATCGTCCAGATATTTATCCAGAACGGATATGGCTTCATCCACCGTCTTGCCCAGAAGGTTGATCTCCGTGGATACGGACAGGGATTTACTCATCTTGATCTTGCCTGCGCCGGTGCGCTGTAAAGTGGGTGTGGTGACAGTGACCTCATCCGTCAGAGCCAGATCTTCTACATTGACCTGGGTGCGCATAATGCCGCACTGTACGAATAGATTGCCCTTGTTGTCAGGAAGGGTGCTGACAGTACCGGTAAGTCCCATGGACAACACTTTTACGCCGTCTCCCTTTTTCAATTTGGCAGGGTCCAAAATCTTCTTTTTGTTGGTCGCGGGTTCTGCTTTTAAAGCCAGCTTTTGGTTTTTCTCATTGATCCTGTCCCGCACTTTCTGACGCTTTTTTTCCAGATCTCTGATATCCGCGCCGGGTCCCAGATTATTGAAGTCCCGGATGGTCTCATCCGCCACATCCTTGGCTTCCTGTAAAATCTCCCGGGCCTTTTCATGGGCTTCCTTGAGAATCTTATCCTTTGCGCTGTCCAGCTTTTCGTTCTTTGCCTGCAACTGATCCTGCAGGGTTTTGATACGGGCCTTGTAGGAGGCGATCTCCTGACGCTCTTTCTCTATGGTGATCCTGCTTTTCTCCAGATCGGATATCACATCTTCAAAGCTTTCGTCCTCTTTGCTGATCTGTTCTTTGGCCGCGGCAATAATATCATCCGGCAGGCCCAGCTTGGAGGATATGGCAAAAGCGTTACTCTTACCGGGAATACCGATCAGCAGCCGGTAAGTTGGCTGTAAGGTTTCCACACTGAACTCGCAGCAGGCATTTTCCACAAAATCGGTGGAAAGGGCGTATATCTTTAACTCACTGTAGTGTGTGGTAGCCATGGTGCGGATTCCCCGGTCATGAAGATAATTCAGGATAGCTATGGCCAGGGCGGCTCCCTCGGTGGGGTCTGTTCCCGCGCCCAGTTCATCAAACAGGCACAGGGAATTCTGGTCCGCATGTTTTAAGATCCGAACGATGCTGGTCATATGGGAGGAAAAGGTACTCAGGCTCTGTTCAATACTCTGTTCGTCTCCGATATCCGCGTATACTTTGGTGAACACGGACAACTCGGACCGGTCCAAAGCCGGAATATGCAGTCCCGCCTGCCCCATCAGCGTAAACAAGCCCACGGTTTTAAGAGATACCGTTTTGCCTCCGGTATTGGGTCCCGTGACGATCAGCAGGTCAAAGTCCCGGCCCAGATGGATATCGATGGGAACCACCTTATCCTTGGGCAGCAGGGGATGGCGTCCCTTGCGCAGATGAATATAGTGGTCCGTGTTAAATACCGGGCGGGTGGCATTCTGTTCCAGAGCCAGTTTGGCTTTGGCAAATACAAAGTCCAGATGGGTCATCAGTTTCTGATTATCCGTCAGTTCTTCCACATGCTCCGCCGCCTGGCCGCTGAGATCCGCCAGAACCTTTTCTATCTCCACTTTTTCCTGTATCTCCAGTTCCCGCAGCTGGTTGTTCAATTCCACCACGGCGGCAGGTTCTATAAAAAATGTGGAGCCGGAGGAAGATTGATCGTGCACCATGCCGTGTACCTGACCCTTATATTCCGATTTGACGGGAATACAGTATCGGTTATCCCGCATGGTGATCACGGCATCCTGCAGATAGGTGCGGTAAGAGCCTGTGATCATGGAATTCAGCTGGTTATGCACTTTTTCATTGGTCAGCAGCATGGACCGGCGGACATGTTTCAGTCCGGGACTGGCATCGTCCGCCATCTCCTCCTCGGACAGGATACATCGGTTTATCTCGCCGGAAAGCTGGGTTAAGGGAGTCAGCCTCTCAAAGTAGGGGTCCAGGCTGTCCTCGGGGGTATCCTCTCTGTCTTTGCGGCCGTAGGTCTTAATCCGGTTTACATTGTCAAGGAGCCGGGCGATCCTGAGAAGTTCCGGCATGGACAGGGTGCTGCCGATCTCCAGGGATTTCAGGGCAAAGCCGATCTCCTGATTGCTGCCGAAGGAGGTACTGCCCAGCTTAAAGATCCGGGACAGCGCGTCCCCCGTCTCTGTCTGGGCAATATTGATGTCCTCAAGATCCGTCATAGGCTGCAGTTCCTGACAGCATTTTTTTCCCGGCGCGGAATCCGCCTTATCCGACAGCATTTCGATGATCTTGTCATATTCTAATATTTTCAGTCCTTTTTCGTTCATGGCTTTCTGTTCCTTTATTAATTGTTAAATAAGATTAGGGTGCCAAGTATAAAAGCACTCACATTTCCAGCGGGATACGTATATCCTTCAATTCATCATCCAATAGATAACAGGTCCGTCTGGACCCGGCTGAATACTGACATTTTGCAGGTGCGTATGGGTATTTTTCCTAAGTATAGCACAATTTCTATGGATAGGATACCCCCGGTTTTACTTTACAATTAAAAAAGGATATTATATACTGTGTTGGGAAGAGATGTCTACTGAAAAATGGACAGACAGGAGTTTGAGATGCCGAACCGTCAGGAGCCAAATCAGGACAATTTCATGATAGAAAAGATCAAACAGAGGCCGATCAACAAGAGAAGGTTGATCCGGCGGACCGTGATCACGGCGTCCATGGCGGTGATCTTTGGTCTGATCGCCTGTTTTACCTTTTTGGTACTGGAGCCTGTGATCAGCAACTGGCTGTATCCGGAGGAGGAACCGGAGGCCATTATTTTTCCCGAGGAGCCGGAAGAAATGCTGCCGGAGGAAATGTTGGAGGAGTATATACAGCCCAGTCCCAGCCCCAGCCCCCAACCGGAGGAGCAGACGGAGCCGGAGAGAGCGGAACTGGACGAACAGCAGATCCAGGATATACTTGACAGGGTAACGCTGGACATGGGGGACTACCGGCAGCTCTATAGCGTTTTATCGGATTATGTGAAACAACTGAATCGGTATATGGTGGTGGTCACGGGAACAAAGTCTGACACGGACTGGTTTGCCAATGTATATGAAAGCAAAAATGAGACTTCCGGTGTTGTCATAGGCAACAACGGAAAGGAATTGCTGATTTTGACGGATTATAATTCGGTGAAAAAGGCGGATCACCTGACAGTGACTTTTTCGGACGGCGTACAGGCGGACGCTTTGATGATGCAGTGTTATCAGGACGGTAATCTGGCCGTATTGTGCGTCAGTCTGAACGTACTGAGTCAGGATATGCTGGCGGAGGATATGCATATTGCGCCAATGGGTTCTTCCCTACAGAGAAATCTGGTGGGAAGTCCTGTTATCGCCCTGGGTAATCCCATGGGCAGCAGCGGTTCCGTAGGTTATGGAATCATAACTGCCGTTGAAGCTCAGGTGCCGTTGGCCGACAGGAATTTTCAATTGTTGATCACGGATATATACGGCAGTCAATCGGCTGGGGGAGTTCTGTTCAATACCAGCGGTCAGGTAGTAGGCTTTATCATTCCGGGGAAAGTCGGAAGCGATATGCGCAATATCATCAGCGCCTACGGTATCAGCGATCTGAAACAGATGATCAGCAGGCTTACAAAGGGAGACAGAATTCCCTATCTGGGAATCATCGGCGGGGATGTTCCCAAGGAGGCCAACCAACAGTCCCAGGTGCCCTTTGGCGCCTATGTGCGGGAAGTGGAAATGGATTCGCCGGCTATGCAGGCAGGTGTGCAGAGCGGGGACGTCGTCATAGGAGTGAATGGGCAGAGTGTGGCAAAAATGAGCGATTACTCAAATTATCTGCTGAAACTGAACCCGGAGGATACTGTGACCATACAGATCATGCGGCAATCCCAGGGAGAATATAAGGAAATAACTTTTGAGATCACAGTGGGCGAAGTTGAGTAAAACGTATAAGATAGAAGTGTATTTCACAGGGTTTTACCTGTAATATGCAGAAATGAGGGAAGAATGAAATTTATCAAAGAGTACAAAGACGGCGACAGAATGTTTGATATTTATCTGTGTAAGCATAAGCAGGCCATGGTGACCAAAAACGGCAAGTCTTATGAGAGTGTGGTATTACAGGACAAAACAGGTACAATGGACGCCAAGGTATGGGAGCCCAACAATCCCGGAATCGGAGATTACGACTCGCTGGACTACATAGAAGTGTACGGGGAGATCACCAGCTTTCAAGGTTCGCTGCAGGTTAATGTGAAAAGAATCCGCAGATGCCGGGAAGGGGAATATCAGCCTGCGGACTATCTGCCCATGAGCAGCAAGAATATCGAGGAGATGTACAAAGAGCTGACGGAACTGATCTCCGGTATTCAGAACAATTATTTGAAAAAGTTGCTGGAGAGCTTTTTCGTGGAGGACGAGAGCTTTAAGCAGGCATTTTGTAATTCCTCTGCCGCCAAAACCGTGCATCACGGTTTTGTGGGAGGCCTGTTGGAGCATACTCTAAGTGTGACGAAACTCTGCGATTACTATTGCAGCGCATATCCCATTTTGAAAAGGGATCTGCTGCTGACGGCAGCCATGTGCCATGATATAGGAAAGGTTCGGGAGATCTCCCCTTTTCCGGAAAATGACTATACCGATGACGGACAGCTGCTGGGCCATATCGTTATGGGTTCTCAGATGATCGGGGAGAGAGCGGCCAATATTTCCGGTTTTCCCCATGAGCTTTTGGCACAGGTGCAGCATTGCGTTTTGGCACATCATGGAAAATATGAATTTGGCTCGCCCAAGATTCCCGCCATTATCGAAGCGCTGGCTTTGAATTACGCGGACGACACGGACGCCAAGATGGAGACTTTCAAAGAGATATTGGACAATGCCCGGGGGACGGGTTGGATGGGTTATAATCGGTTGTTCGACTCCAATCTGAAGGTCAGCAGGATTGATTTTTAGCCGTTAAACTATTTGTTGGAGCAATATCGCAAACTCTGCCTGCGATATGCGGGGGTATAAATATGGATCGAACTTACCGCAAGAATGATCTGGTCACAGTGACTATAGAGGACATCGGCACCGACGGGGAGGGCATAGGGAAAGTAGACGGTTTTACTCTCTTTGTCAAAGATGCCGTGGTGGGGGATGTGGCACAGGTCCGGATCACCAAAGCAAAAAAGCAATACGCCTATGCCCGTTTGGAGAAACTTTTGACAGTTTCTCCTTTTCGCACTGAGCCCAAATGCCCCTGTCACAGGCAATGCGGGGGCTGTCAGATACAGGCGCTGGACTATAAGAAACAGCTGGAATATAAACAAAATAAGGTGAGAAACCATCTCATACGCATCGGCGGTTTTGAGCCGGAGCTGATCGACAGAGTGATGGAGCCCATCCTTGGCATGGAGGAACCGTACAGGTATCGGAACAAGGCGCAATATCCGGTGGGTACCCACCGGGACGGCCGGGTGGTGACAGGTTTTTACGCGGGGCGGACCCACAATATCATATCCAACACGGAGTGCTATCTGGGTGTGGAAGAAAATAGGGAAATTCTGGAAATACTGTTAGCACATATGGAAGAATATCATATCCCTGCCTATGATGAGGAAACAGGGAGAGGACAGGTACGTCATATTTTGATCCGCAAAGGGTTTTTCACTGGAGAGATTATGGTTTGCGTGGTGCTGAACGGAAAGTATGGAGAGAAGGAATATATCTCTCATCAGGCTCAGTTACTGGCGAAATTGGCTCTTATCAAAGGAATGACATCTGTGTCAGCAAGCATAAATACCGAAAAGACCAATGTGATCATGGGAAAGGAGATCCATACTCTCTGGGGTAGTCCTACGATTCATGACGTGATCCATGTGCGGGATATGAAACAGACAGGATATCCCTGTACCGGGCAGCAGCTTGACTTTGCCATATCGCCCCTGTCCTTTTATCAGGTCAATCCCATACAGACCGAGAAACTCTACAGTCTGGCTCTGGAATACGCCGGTTTGACCGGACGGGAGACGGTATGGGACCTGTACTGCGGCATAGGGACCATCTCACTGTTCTTGGCCTCCGGGGCCGGGCAGGTCTGTGGTGTGGAGATTGTGCCTCAGGCCATAGAGGATGCCAAAGAGAATGCCCGGCGCAACGGTATTCATAATGCCCGGTTTTTTGTGGGAAAGGCGGAGGAAGTGCTGCCGGCTTTTTATGAGGGAAAGCAGGAGGAGGTATCCGTTTCTGATGGGAATGGATCGGAAGATTTGCGCCATCCGGACGTGATCGTGGTGGACCCGCCCCGGAAAGGCTGCGACGGTGTCTGTCTGGATACCATATTGCGGATGCAGCCGAGCCGCATCGTCTATGTCAGTTGTGACAGCGCCACCTTGGCCAGAGATCTGCGGATTCTTTGTGATGGAGGATACGAGGTGAAGAGAGTGCGTGCTGTGGATCAGTTTGCGCATACGGTGCATGTGGAGACTGTGTGCCTCTTGAGCAACCGAAAATCAAAACCAGATACCCATGTGAAATTGAGCTTGAGTATGGATGATTACTACAGGATTAAGGAAGAGGGTAAAAATAACCAATAGCCAAATTTAATACACTGAACTAAAGCGATAGCTGCTGATGCGAAAACATTGGCAGTTTTTTTGCGAGCCTGCCATCAGCTTTATCACTTCGCTTTCGGGGAAAGCGCTGCAGTGGGGGAAGGATTTCATCAACGGGATCGCGGACGGCATCCGGAGCGCCATCGGGAACGTGGTCAGTGCGGTGTCGGACATGGTGAAGCGGGCTGTGGCCGGTGTCGTATACGCTGAAAAAATATTAAAATTGGAGATAACGGATGATTTTCTGCATGGTTTCCTGTATAATAAAGGGCAGAAATCTGTGCCTGGGAGGAACGTGTACCATGAAAGAAGAGTGTCTGATATGTAAAGCATCGCTGGAATATCTGGAAACGGATGAGGTTATGGAGTGTGCCATTTGCCATAGGAAAGAAAACAGCAAGACCAGATGTGTAAAAGGGCATTATGTATGTAATGAGTGCCATACGGCAGGAATGGATGCCATTATCGGAATGTGCCTGGAAGATAATACAAAGGACCCGGTTGCGATCATTGAGAAGATGATGGGACAGCCATTCTGCCATATGCATGGGCCGGAACACCATGTAATGGTCGGTTCGGCTTTGCTGACAGCGTATAAAAATGCCGGAGGGGATATTGACCTGCAGCAGGCGCTGTCTGAAATGATGAACAGGGGGAAAAGTGTTCCCGGAGGGGCATGTGGATTTTGGGGTGCCTGCGGGGCCGGTATCAGTGCAGGCATGTTTGTGTCGATCATTTCTAAATCCACGCCCCTGGTTTCGGAACCTTTCAGGCTTTCCCATCTGATGACTTCAAAGGCCCTGGGAGAGATAGGGATGGTGGGCGGACCACGCTGCTGTAAAAGGGATTCTTACCTGTCCATCCTTGCGGCCATTGATTTTGTGAAGGAGCATTTGGAGATCGAGATGGAAAAGCCGGAGATTGTGTGCAGCCATTCCGCACAAAATAACCAGTGTATTGGGAAACGCTGTCCGTTTGCAAAAGTGAACCATTAGGATAAATTCTGTTGGAAAGCAAGCAGTAACCGTACTTAAAATAAGGCATCAGTCTGAAGGGGCTGGTGCTTTTTGTGTGGAAAGGGGTGTTTTCATGTACCCGGTGAGCGAGGCATTCCTGCAGGCGGTGCAGGAGAACACCAGGCGCTATTACCGGACAGGGAAGATCACGACAAAGGGCGGGGCGGTTTATCCCTTTGGGTATGAGGATATCGTGAAGGGGAGCGGGTATGTCACGGCGCAGTGCTGCGGCAGCGCGGAGATCGAGCTGGGGACGGTGTATGCCGCGGAGATGGGGGTCACGCTCTTTTCGCAGATTGACCGTTGCACGCTGGAAGGTGCCGAGGTGCGGCTTTCCTACCATCTGCGACTTGCGGACGGGAGTTTGGAGTATTACGCGCTGAAGCCGGATGACGGCCTGATTCCAGCACAATAGGGAATCTCTGCAATATTTGCCGGAATTAAGAGAACGGTTGGCTCGCGTCAGCGTATCTCCGGTTCAAAACCAATCTTGAATATTTCCTCATTCAGTTTTTTGTTTTTCAGCGATACGGGGAATATATAATCGCCATCCACATATGTTTGGATCTGCTGTATCATTTCCGGTGTAAGAATTGTAGTACTTCTCTTATAGCCTATTAACAAACCTTCAAATATTTGGCATCTGCAAAGGCATAGGCTATATGATGCGTCAGCCTATGCCGGGCATCTCATTTCTTCATATTTTTTTGGTTTCTGCAACATAAATCATATCTCCATCTTTATACTTTGTCGCTCCCAACAACAAAAACATTATAACTAATTTGTCTATGAAAATCATTAACATTTCTAAAAAAGCGCGCCTTGGCCTGAAAGAGGCAAAAATAATTTTGACTATTGACATATATCTGTATATGGTGTATATATGACATATAAACAGTAGACACATCTTTTGCGCGAAAGAGGTAATACACATGATATTGTTACAAAATTCGGGAGTGCCCATTTACCAACAGATCGCGGAGCAGTTGGAAGAGGATATTTTGGCGGGCAGGCTGAAGGAAGGCGAATACCTCCCCTCTATCAGAGGATTGGCGAAAGAGCTGAAGATCAGCGTGATCACAACGATGAAAGCCTATGAGCTGTTGGCCCAGGAAGGCTTGGTCACAGCCATGCAGGGGAAAGGGTTTTATGTGAACGCCCAGGACAGCGAGATGTTGCGGGAACAGCATCTGCGGAGGGTAGAGGACGCTCTTGCTGAGGCTATAGCGGCGGCAAAGATTGCCGGACTTGACAACCGGGAGTTGATGGAGACTTTACAGGTGCTGCTGGACAGCGGGACAGATTAACCGGCCCTGTGCACAGGCAGAGCTCATGCTAATTTTAGAAAGGACTTGTGGAACATGGAACATGTGATTACAGGAAACGGCATTAAAAAGAAGTTTAAAGGATTTACACTGGACATACCTCAGTTGCAGATTCCCCGAGGCTTTGCCACGGCGCTGATCGGAGAGAACGGAGCGGGCAAGACGACCCTGCTGAACCTTCTCTCCGGTATCCGTCTGGACTATCAGGGCAGTATTCAATATTTTTCCGAAAAGGCCGGGATCGATGACGCCGGGATCAGGGAGCGCATCGGATATACGGGGCCGGGAAACTACTATCTGCCCCATTGGACTGTCAAGCAGGTGGAGGATGCGAATAAACTGCTTTTTACGGGATTTTGCCCTGAAGATTATAGAAACCTGTGTCGGGAACTGGCGATACCCATGGATATGGGCAAGGAAGCCCGCAATCTTTCCGATGGAAACCGTATGAAACTGATGCTGGCGGCGGTGCTTTCCCGGGGTACGGAACTGCTGATCCTGGATGAACCTGCCTCGCCTCTGGACCCTTTGATGAGGGATAAGCTCTGCGATATGATCCGGCAATACCTGGTGAGCCGGGAAGGAGAGCGAAGCGTGTTTTTCTCCACACACAATGTAGCGGATATGGAAAATGTCACCGATTACGCTATTATCATGGAGCAGGGACAGATTGTAGAACAGGGTTTTGTGGAAGATCTGAAAGAAAAATATGTGCTTGTCAAAGGGGATGTCCAATATGCGGAGCAGACAGGTTCTGTCCTGGTGACTCAGACACGCAACCGTTTCGGTTTTGAGGGCGTCTGCCTGTCGGATCGCCTGGATCAGTTGGCGGGCATGAACATCGCGGCAGAGACGCCCACTTTATCACAGATCTGTGTGGCAGTGATGAAAGCCCACAGCCAGCTACGGTTTTAGCGGGAAATGGGGTATGGCTATGAAAAAAATAAGAGCGTATTTACTCTTCACCAGTTGGAGATATAAGCTGGGAATTTTTTTGGGTCTGCCAGTGGCGGCATTTTTGTTGGGCCTGTTGTTTTGGGGCAGCCGTTGGGGAGTGTTGGTATATGGTTATATACTCACCGCTATTTTAATTTTTTTTGAGATAATAGCTGACCAGGCCGTTTTTGCGGGTATCCAGTCCCAAAGGGGCTATAAGCTGGACTACCTGAAGACATCCCCTCTGGGCTGCAAGATGCTGTGGTGGGGATTGACAGGCGATCTTGTGAGGAAGTTTTTTACAGCGGCGCTATGCGTAAGCATATGCGGCGGCATGGGAGTCTTGAAAGCGGAAAGTGGCTTTGCAGGCGTCATGGGAATTCTGCTGACGATCTATTTTACGGAAACGCTGACTCTCTTCCTATCCCGCTATACTTACTCCGCCATGCTGTGCGTATGGATCGCTTATGGCGGTATCGTTGCCGGAGTGATGTTGCTTTCCGTAATCAATGCGATTCCCATACAGGGAGTATGGTTGGCAGACGGGCTGCTGGCGCTGGGAGCCGTAGCCGTGTGCGTGCTGACGGTACGTACCGCTATGAAAAAATGGCGGCGGACATTCTCTGACATGTGATCCGCATTATGACCCATTATGAGGAATCGGCTGCGTAATGACCTGTAAACATAAAAGGTAGTGTCAAGTAATCTATGAAAAAACTGAACCGAAAAAATAGGCTCAACTG
>CAJTMX010000012.1 GCA_910577235.1 uncultured Acetatifactor sp.
AGCCGGAAAATCAAAGGATTTTATCTGGTTTGGGATGTGGGAAGTTTGAGTAAATTAACTATTAAATAATTGCTCTCCTGCCAAAAATAAATAATTGCTCTCCTGCCAAAAAGCTATTGCATGAGTATCCCTTCTATAGTATCCTAAGTCCATGGGAACTGCCATGCACGGTAGGCGGTTTGTCCTCTGCGGAGGACTGTGACCTCCGATCACATAGAAACCCGATCTGTCCGGGAAACTATCAAAAGGAGGGATTGCCAATGTTGACGATAGAGGGTCTGATTGCGGTATTAGGTTTAGTCCTTACCGCATTCGGACTTGGATACGCAATAGGAAGTAACCAAACACAAAAATAACCGCCCCAGTCCAACAAACTCAGCGGTTATTTTTTATACCATGATTCTGGACTAACCGTCTATCGGCAATCCCCATCGGGAGACATTTGTTGACGCAAATGTCTCTCGTTATTTGTAGCATACCATAATGCATTCGAGTGCGCAAGAGTCATTAACACATTTCTCCCCCTACACATTAACACATTTCTCCCCCTTACTCCTCTTCCCACATGGCATCGGACACTTCAATCTTCTTATCCCGCAGCATCAGTTCCCTAACGGCCACATCCGCAGGCTTTCCCTCAAACAGGATGGCGTTGACCTGCTCGATAATGGGCAGCTGCACGTCATACTTTTTTGCCAGCTCTATGGCAGCCCTGGCGCTATACACACCTTCTACCACCATCTGCACCTGAGCCATAGCTTCCTCCATGGTCTTACCCTGGCCGATCAGGATACCGGCCCGGCGGTTGCGGGAGTGCATACTGGCGCAGGTAACGATCAGATCTCCTATGCCCGTCAGGCCGCAGAATGTCTCAAATCGCCCCCCCATGGCGGTGCCCAGCCGGGCGATCTCGGTGATGCCCCGGGTGATGAGAGCCGCCTTGGTATTGTCCCCGTATCCCAGACCGTCCGCGATACCTGCCGCCAACGCCACCACATTTTTCAAACTTCCACCCAGTTCAATACCCAGCACATCCGGGCTGATATATACCCGGAACACCTCGTTCATAAACAGATTCTGAATGTATTCCGCCGTGGAACGCTTTTTGGCCCCCACCACGATGGTGGTGGGAATTCCCCGTCCCACTTCCTCCGCATGGGAAGGTCCTGACAGAACCGCCACCTGTGCCTGTGGAATCTCCTGCTCCGTGATCTGGGCCTGGGTCATCAGCGTATGCTCCTCAATGCCTTTAGCTACATTGACGATCACCTGCCCCTCTGCCACATAGGGACACAGTCTCTCAGCCGTCCTGCGGGTAAAGCTGCTGGCCACTGCCATAACCAGCAGATCCGCTCCTTCCACGGCCTCACGGTCCTCCAGAGTAAAGCAGATATCCTCCGCCAGTTTCACCCCCGGCAGCATCTTGTGCTCGCGCTGCGTCCGCAGCATTTCAATCTCCGACTCCAGCGCGGACCAGACCGTGATCC
The DNA here is from genome assembly GCA_910577235.1 of uncultured Acetatifactor sp. Classification (GTDB taxonomy): domain Bacteria; phylum Bacillota; class Clostridia; order Lachnospirales; family Lachnospiraceae; genus Acetatifactor. Next base: position 1,488 of record CAJTMX010000012.1, read on the forward strand.
GATGTCCGTTCTTGTGTAACAATACCGCCAGAGCGATTCCCCAGCTGCCTCCGCCAATCACTGTAACTTTTGCCATAGCCGACACCCCTGTCCTTTCCATCCCGGATACCGCAATTTTATTATTTCCCATCACGGATACCGCAATTCTGCAATTTACACCAGATAAATTCTTTGTGATATCTTCAAGAAAAGTGTTCCCAACATGTCACGTCTGCAAAAAGCGGCGTTCAGTGCCCCTCGCCCTGATGCCCGGCCTCGTGTCCGCTGCCGTCCTCCACCTTGTTTTTCTTGGTCAGATAGGTCTTGCGCTCCGTGCCGTGGATCAGCCGTCCGATATTCTCCCGGTGTTTCCAGAAAGCAAGCGCCGTCATGCAGCCAAAGAGGACATACATCTCTATAAGCTGTCCCTGGGTCATCTCGGCAAACAGCCCCAACTGTCCGCTGACCACCAGCTGGATCATCAGCAGCGTATACACCAGCAGCGATCCCAGAGATACATAGTGGGTAGTAAAAAAAGTGGCAAAAAACATGACCACACCCGTCACCACAAACCAGGGGTGAAAGGAAAGCACCATTCCCGCAGTGGCGGCGATCCCCTTTCCCCCTTTGAAATGCATGTAAAAAGGATAATTATGTCCCAGGATAGCCCCCGCTCCCGTATACAGGCACAGCAAATAAATGATATTGTGATAACTGCCGCCAAATACAAGCCTTACCAGCCATACCGCCGCCATACATTTCAGACAGTCCCCGGCAAAGACGATCAGTCCCGCCTTGGTGCCCAGCACCCGCAACGTGTTGGTGGTGCCGGAGTTGCCGCTGCCGTGCTCTCTGATATCGATACCGTGAGCCTTTCCGTAAAAATATCCGGTCTGAAACAAACCAAAAACATAACCGATGATTATACACACGATCCGTATCATGATTCCTTGTCCTTTCGTTCTCTGATAATAAATCGCAGGGGCGTACCTCTAAATCCAAAAGTCTCCCTGATCTGATTTTCTATATATCTGGTATAGGAGAAATGCATCAGTTCCTTGTCGTTGACAAAGATCACAAAGGTGGGCGGCTTTACCGACACCTGGGTGATATAGTACAGCCGCAGCCGTTTTCCCTTGTCCGAGGGAGGCTGTTGCATGGCCACCGCCTCTGACATAATCTCGTTTAACACGCCGGTGGCAACCCGCATGGCATGATTCTCGCTGACCATGTCGATCGTCTCAAAAAGCTTGGGCAGCCGCTGTCCGGTCTTGGCGGATATAAACACCAGCTCCGCATACTGCATAAAGGATAGCGTGTTGCGGACTTTCTCCGTAAAACGGTAGATCGTCTTGTCATCTTTCTCCAGAGCGTCCCATTTATTCACTGCTATGATCACGGCCTTGCCCCTGTCATGGGCGATCCCGGCGATCTTGGCGTCCTGCTCGGTGACGCCCTCCAGAGCGTCGATGACCAGCACCACCACATCTGCCCGCTCCACCGCCCCCACGGTGCGGATGATCATATAGTGCTCCAGATCCTCCTTGATCCTGCTCTTGCGGCGCAGTCCCGCCGTGTCAATAAACACATATTCCTTTTCCCCGTAGACCACATCCGTGTCCACCGCGTCTCTGGTGGTGCCCGCGATATCCGAGACGATCAGACGGTTTTCTCCCAGCAGCTTGTTGATGATGGAGGACTTGCCCACATTGGGCTTTCCTACGATAGCTACCCGGGTGCGGTCGTCCTCTTCCTCCTCCCCGGCCCCTTGCGGGAAATGGGATACCACCTCCTCCAGCATATCTCCCAATCCCAGCCTGTTCGCCGCTGATACCGGATGCGGCTCTCCTATGCCCAGATTATAGAACTCATACACATCTGCCATGTACTTGTCAAAGCTGTCCACCTTATTTACCACCAGCACCACCGGCTTGTGGCAGCGGCGCAGCATATCCGCCACCTTGGAATCCGCGTCCTGCAACCCCTGGCGCACGTCCACCAGAAAAATGATCACATCCGCCGTGTCCATAGCGATCTGTGCCTGCTCCCGCATCTGGGACAATATGATATCTTTGCTGTCCGGCTCTATACCTCCGGTATCGATCAGGGTAAAGCTCCGGTCCAGCCAGGTGATATCCGCATAGATCCGGTCCCGGGTGATGCCCGGCGTGTCTTTCACGATCGCTATATTACCGCCCGCCAGCGCGTTAAACAGTGTGGATTTACCCACATTGGGCCTCCCCACCACCGCCACGATGGGTTTGCTCTTTCCGTTTGCCATAACCTCCTCCGTTTCTCAAACCTGTCCGATGCCCCTGCCTGCAAGATCGTGCAGACCGGTATCCATAACCACAGTCCCAGCCTGTTCCTTCTCCCACATATCGCAAGAAAGGCTTGCAATACGCGCCAATTGGCATCAGCATGTGCAACGTCCTGACTTTCCCAGAACGGCCTCAATAAAATCACATCCGCTTGATTTTACAATATTAATCTCCACTTGTAAAGCCTTTTTCAGATCCTGCACCGTCAAATCATCCAAAAATACCGTTTCTCCACTGCGCAGCACATTCTGAGGCAGGAGCAGACGGCTCCCCAGGGGCTTGTCCTTAAGCTGGGCCAGGATGTCCTGTCCCGTAAGCAGGCCGGACACCGTGATCAGTTCCCCGAAAAAGTCATTCCGTATGGCATACACATGAATATTCAGTTCCGGAAAGTCCTCTGTGAGTTCCTCCGCCATACGCCGGATATAGGGATAAGCCAGCCTGCCGGTGACGATGGAAAGCTCCTCCCGCACAGACGTATCCGGTAATGTCCTGTCCCTGCGCAGCTCCTCCCGTCCCCGGGCAAACTCCTCCAACAGAAGACGCGTCATCCCCACTCCGTTCTCGAGCTGGGGATAACCGTCATAGCGTTCCTCCCCCGGCAACTCCCGCCCCGCCAGCATATACCATTCATCGCTGGCATGAATAAAATGTGTCCCCTTCTCCTTATATATTTTATCCTGCCATCTATGGATGATCTCCAGCACAACCTCCGCGTCTTCGGGACGAAAAGGCTCCAACGGATACAGCCCTTCCCTGTATTTGGATAGTCCCACCGGCACCACGGACACACTCTCCAGACACGGAAGATATCTTGTCAACTCCGAAATACTATACTCCAGCTCCGCCCCGTCATTGACTCCCCTGCATAGCACGATCTGCCCGTTCATAGGTATCCCGGCCTCAAAAAGTCTGTCCACCTTCTTAAGCGCCTCTCCCGCGAAACGGTTGTTCAGCATCATGCAGCGCAGCTGCGGATTCATCGTGTGAAAAGATATATTGATCGGAGCCAGATGATAACGGATGATCCTGTCTATATCATGCTCCGACATATTGGTCAGCGTCACATAATTTCCCTGCAAAAAGGACAGCCTGGAGTCATCGTCCTTAAAATACAAAGTCTCCCGCATCCCCGGAGGCATCTGATCGATAAAACAAAAAATGCATTTATTGTGACAGCTGCGATACTCATCCATCAGCCCGTTCTCAAACTCAATACCCAGATCCTCGTCAAACTCCTTATCCACCTCTAAAAGCCACTGTTCCCCATCCTGCTTTTCGATCAAAACCTCAATATAGTCGTTCTGGATCAAAAACTGATAATCAAATATATCCTCTATCTCCGTAGTATCTATCGCCAGCAGCTTATCCCCTGCCTCGATCTCCAGTTCCTGCGCGATACTCCCCTCCAAAACCCTGCTGATAACATGCGCTTTCCCCTTTTTCATAAACCATTCTCCTAATTTTATATTCACTCTTTCACAATAATACTTGCCACTGTCATGGATACTCCCTATATTGTACTACCCATAACCTTACTCCCCGTATCTTATATTCTCTTGCGGAACCAAAACGATAGCTTTTGATAGCCCAGATGCTCATAAAATTCATGCGCGCCTGTCCGCTGAAAACCGGATGCAAGTCCAGTAAGCGAAATGTTTCGTTCACCTGCCAGTTTCTCAATATGCTGCATCAGCATCTTTCCTATACCGCAGCGCTGAAATTCAGGCAAAACGGCAAGCCCGTTCACTTTCAATTTCTCTTATATTAATATTAATGTTCACAACAATTATAGCCCCCCTTGTTAAAAATATCAGTCATGGATATATAATTCCGGAAAGGAAATAACTTTATCTCCAGTTTACTAGAAAATCCTTGACGTGTCCACTCCCTTAATGATATAAATTAAGTATTGAAAGATGTTTGACACCTTTGGAGGAAATCTGATGCCCAATTTACGTGAGTTGGAAAACGCAATGCCTGTGGCGCCTCTGAAATTGATCGCTCTGCCCTCCGCGGAGAAAATGGGCCGCAGGATCAACGACTATCTGGTGGAATTCCGCCGCAGCATCAACAACGATAAAGTCAAAAACGACCCCGCTTTTCACGGATATATAGAAAACAATTACCTTATCATAGCCGACTGCCCCCGCTTTGGGACCGGTGAAGGCAAGGGCGTGTTTCATGAGTCCATCCGGGGCAAAGACCTGTTTCTGCTGGTGGATGTCTGCAATCACAGCATAACCTACAAGATGAACGGCTTTATCAATCATATGTCTCCCGATGACCACTATCAGGATTTGAAACGTGTCATTTCTGCCTGCGCCGGTAAGGCTCACCGGATCAATGTGATCATGCCCTTCTTGTACGAGGGCAGACAACATAAGAGAAACGGGCGGGAATCTCTGGACTGCGCCTATGCGCTTAAAGAACTGAGAGATATGGGGGTGTCCAACTTTGTGACCTTTGACGCCCATGATCCACGGGTGCAAAATTCCACCCCCTTGAGCGGTTTCGATAATTTTCAGCCGCCCTACCAATATCTGAAAGCGCTGCTTGGCGCCGAGGAGGACTTGCTGGTGGACAAGGATCACCTGCTGGTCATCAGCCCGGACGAAGGAGCTTTGGACCGCGCCATTTATTTCGCCACCGTTCTGGGCGTGGACACCGGTATGTTCTACAAGCGCCGGGATTACTCCACCATAGAGAACGGCAAAAACCCCATTGTGGCCCACGAATTTCTGGGGGACAATATCGACGGAAAAGACATCATCATCATTGACGATATGATATCCTCCGGTGGCAGCATGCTGGATACCGCCAGGCAGCTAAAACAGATGAATGCCAGAAGAGTATATATCTGCTGTACGTTCGGTCTGTTCACCGATGGATTAAAAGCGTTTGACCACTCTTTCGAGCAGGGACATTTTGACAAGGTCATTACCACCAACCTGACTTATCTGCCCCCCGAGATCTATAGCCGGCCTTATTTTGTGGAGGCAGACATGAGCAAATTTACGGCTTCCATAATTGATTTCATGAACCATGACGTCTCTCTGACCAACACCATGGCCACCACGGAAAAAATTCATGACATCGTGGAAGCCTATAACAGCCGGCGAGATTTTATGTTGACCGACTGATACGTTGATTCAAAAAACAGAAAAACCGGGGGCCTTTCCCCGGTTTTTCTATTTATCCTCCTGCTCTGCAAGCATCTCCTGATCCCCATATTCCTTAAAGCGCATAAGCACCTTGAACAGATCTCCGTCCAAAATGATCTTGAACTCCCCGCCCTGCAGCTCGGTCAGATTTTTGGCGATAGAGAGTCCCAGTCCGCTGCCTTCGCTGCTGCGGGATACATCTCCTCTCACAAAGCGCTCCGTCAGTTCGTCAGGGCTGAAATTCAGAGAAGTTTCAGAGATATTTTTCAGAGATAATACTATCTCCTCCTCCACCTTTTCCAAGTCCACATAGACACGGGTGCCTTCCATGGCGTATTTGCATATATTGTTAAACAGATTTTCCACCACGCGCCACATGCGGCGGCTGTCCGCGTAAATATATGCGGGACCGCTGGGTTCCGTTACCAAGACCTGCAGTTTTTTTGCGTCCAGTTTTTCCGAGAACTCTCCCACCGACTGACGGACCAGCTCCGTCAGATCCAATCTGCTGTTTTCCAGAATGATATTTCCCGAAGATATTTTTGATGCCTCCAGCAGATCGTCCGTAAGCTGTTTCAGTCTCTGGGCCTTGGCATCCAACACTTCGATATAACCGCTCACCGGTTCCTGGGTGATTTTTTCTCTCTTCAGCAGATTCACATAATTGATGATGGAGGTGAGCGGCGTCTTGATATCATGGGACACATTGGTGATCAGATCGGCCTGCATTCTCTCGTCCTTCATGCTGGTGGCAACCGCCTTGCGGATGCCGTCACCCATATTGTTCACCGACACTGCCAGCTCTCTGTTATCTCCCCGCATATGCCGGCTGTCCAGCACATAGCCGATATCGCCTTCCCTTATTTTGGATATGCCGTTGATGATCTCACTGCGCTCCGCGCTTCTCCGGAAGACATAGATTCCCACACCCCCGTCCAGAATAACGATCAGCAGCAGAGGCAACAAGATAAACTGATGGGGAGCCTCCCTGAGTTCGTACATAGCCAGCACACAGAGCAGATTGGCAAGCAGAAAAATATTGTAGGGCATGAAAGTCCGTATCACGGCGTTTGGATGCTCCAGCATACGGTTCATTCCCCCGGTCACTCCTCTGCCTATATAGTATATTATACTGTTTTTCCATATATTTGCGCATTGCAGCCGCCTCACAAGGCTATACCAAAACAGGCAGAAAGTCAGACTCACCAACAGCCCAAACCCGCCGATCATAACCAGCACATACTGTTTTGCCGTCGCCAGTTGCTGCACGGTGGCCCGGTTGGTGCGGTAAAAGATGGAGTCGTATATATTTCCGTATATTATTTTGTATAGCACCCAAAGTCCCATCCCTGCCCCCAGCAACAGCGCAGTGACAATTTCGGTGGGCAGCCTGTCAAAGAGATACAGCTTGTGAACCGGCGGCTCTCCTTCCCTTTCTTCCTTGCCCGTTGTATAGCTGATATATCCCGCGAAAACCGCCCATATCAGAGCAAAGACACCGCAGAGAATCAGTATCAGCCATATATGGGGAATAATGCTGTCATAGGTGACCTGGGCAAGATAAAATTGATCGTACTGAATGGGAAAATCGGCATTTACTCCGATCCACAGCTTGGTATTTTGGGGAAAAGCGTACTCATAGTCGCTGACGTTGTCAAACATCTCGTCCTCTGTGATGTTGGCATTGGTTTCCAGGCGCATGGCATCCGGATAATACACCACATATTTTCCCAGATCACGAAAATAGTCTGTCCTCTCATCGTCCGTAAGCGCAGAAACAGACTCCTCCATATTGGTGTAATACTCCTGCCCGCCCTGGGTAGTGGTGCTGATAAAAAAGTACAGATTTGTCTTACCCTGAGCATACAGGTCATTCTGATTCTGATACAGGATGTAGTTGTAGGCAAGAGTTTCCACCGTTTCGATCACATTGGACTCCAGCATACAGTACTCCGGCCAGTTGGAACAGATGGCCGCAATGGACTGATCCGTAACTGTGTCATATCGAGGCACAAGCATCTCTGTGCTGATGATCTCTTGACCGCCCCTCTCCAGCACGGTCACTTCTTTTCCCAATACCGTCATCTCCGCGGTGATACGTTCAAAAAGCTCATCTATTCCCCAGAATTTCTCCACGTATTTCCGCGCGGTCTCATAGACTTCCCGCTGTTCCATGAACTCAAAGTCCGTCACCGGCGCGTCCCCGTCCTTTAACAGATGTTCCTGGTCGGGAGCGCTCTGCTCATTTTTTATATCCCAGGCAATGATATCGGAGATACTTCCGTCCGGAATCCCAAGTTGTTCCAGTTCCTCTCCGTACCCAAAACTGGAAAATATGTTCTCGTATCCAAAATAGGCTATAAAGTCAAATTTGCTCTGGAAAGTCACCGTCTGCAGTTCCAACCCGTATTTGCCCCAACGTATCAGTTCATCCAGCTGATAGCCGGCAGTCACATCACAATCGCTTTTATGAGAAACCCGGTTTACAAACATGGTTGCGTCAATGACTTTGGCTCCGTCAAAACGCCCCTCCGTCTCCAATTGTCCCTTTATCACCGCCAGCCGGGTTATATCATTGATGGCATTGCGAAACACGTCCGTAAATATACGGGAATCCCTGAATTCCCCCACATTGTCCATAAGCCGCACCCTGTAACCGATCTGGTCTCCGTACATATTGTCTACCACAATATTGGAGTTGACGGCTATGATGCCTATCATCACCGCTATGCCAATAGCAGCAATATGCTGCAAAGTGTGCAATACAAGCCGCTTGATCGCGCTATTCTTTTTCATGAATATCTCCCTGTTTTTCGATCTTATATCCCACGCCCCAAACCACTTTCAGATACCTCGGCTCCCGGGGATTGATCTCTATCTTCTCCCTGATATGCCGGATATGTACCGCCACCGTATTGTCCGCTCCGATGGCATCCTCGTTCCAGATGTCTTCGTAGATCTGATTGATGGAAAATACCTTGCCCTGATTTTTTACCAGCAGCAGCAATATATTGTATTCTATAGGAGTAAGTCTCACCGTTTCCCCATCCACGGTAACTTCCTTGGTCTCGTCGTTTATTATCAGTCCTCCGGCCTGGTGGATATGATGATTCTCCTGCTCCAGACTGCCCAGAGAAGTATAGCGGCGCAGATTGGACTTTACTCTGGCCATAAGCTCCAGTGGATTGAAGGGCTTGGTCACATAATCGTCCGCTCCGATATTCAGTCCCAGTATCTTGTCCCCGTCTTCTGACTTGGCAGATAAAATGATGATCGGAATAGAGCTGTTCTCACGTATTTTCAGCGTAGCCTCGATCCCATCCATCTTGGGCATCATCACATCCATGATCAGCAGATGGATCTGTTCACGGGAAAGCAGTTCCATCGCCTGTTCCCCGTCATATGCCCTGTACACCTGATATCCTTCCTCCCGCAGGTAAATGGCAATGGCCTCCACAATCTCCCTGTCGTCATCACATACCAATATATTTGCCATGCTCCGCCCCCTCTTCTAATCCATCATCAAAAACGCAGCCAGATTACCCCTTTTCCCCTGACTGGCCCTGTGAGAAAACAGATAGCCACTGTTGCAGCAGGTACATACGTCCGTCACCTGCAGTCCGGTAACCGGGATTCCCGCTCCCCTGAGTATCAACAGATTAGCCAGCCACAGATCCAGCTGATACTTTCCGTCCTCTCTGCCCGGCCGCAGAATCTGCCGGTGAGGATAGACACCCTGATCCGTCAGTTCCGTCAAAATCCTGTCACTCTCCGGTATGGATGCCTTAAGCCGCTCAAACTGCTCCGCCACTTCCCGGCTGACCTCGTAACAGTCCTGACAGATAGAAGGGCCTATAGCCGCCACCAGGTCCTGGGGTCTGGTGCCGAACTCCCGAGCCATGCGCCGTACCATACATGCCCCCATCCCGGCCACGGTTCCCCTCCAGCCGGAGTGAGCCAGCCCAATGGCTCCATGTTCCCTATCCACAAAATACAGCGGAACGCAATCCGCGAAAAAGCAGACCAGACACAGCTCCCTGTCGTTGGTCACCAGACCGTCCACATCGGTATAACCGCGCTCACGGACAATGCCCTTGCCTCCGTCCTCCGTCCCCACTCTCCGGATATTGGTGGTATGGGTCTGAAACGTACAGACCATATGGGACGTATCCGTGTGCAGCGCCGCCGCCATACGGCGAAAATTCTCCTGCACCCTGTCCTCCTCATCTCCCCTGGTAAAGGACAGATTCATCGTAGCGTATATTCCCTGGCTGACACCGCCTCTTCTGGTAGAAAACCCATGGGTGATCCCGGGCTGGGCAGAGAGCAGCGGAAATGTGAGATACTCCACCTCCCCTGCTTTCTGCCTGCACATTACCGGCTCTCTTCCCTCCGCTCTGACCAACTGCTCCATATACACCTCTTTCCGCTATCTCCTGTAGTGATGGGGAAAAGCGTTTTTCGTCCATCGGATCTGTTCTCCCTCGATGGCGATCACATCATACCGCAGCGCCGTCTGCCAGGACAGTTTACGTACCATGCGGTAATGATCCGCCACACGGCAGATCTGCCTCTGCTTGGCTATTCCCACCGACTCCTCCGGGAATCCCATCCCGGGATTACGTCTGTATTTAACCTCAATAAATACCAGATATTCCCCGTCCCTGCCGATCAGGTCGATCTCTCCGCTCCGGTTGCGGTAATTGCGCTCCACTATGGAAACGCCCTGCTTTTCCAAAAAGGCGGCGGCCAGCATTTCCCCGTCTGTCCCCACCTTACGAGTGTTCATGTTTTACTTCCAACCTTTCCCCCCAACCTTTCCTTTGAGTTTATCCATCGAGTCCACAAAGATCAGTATCTCCGCCACCACCTCATAGAGCTCCGGCGGTATCATATCTCCTATCTCCAGCCTGGACAGTGTATCCGCCAGCTTGTCGTCCCTGTGGATGGGTACATCGCTCTCCTTCGCTTTCTCGATGATCCTCTCCGCCAGTTTTCCCCGGCCGGACGCGATGACTTTGGGGGCATCCTCCTCCGGATTATACTCCAGCGCAATGGCCTGTTTGGGTTTATTTTTTTCTGCCATATCGTTCTCTCCCCCGCTTATGCGAATGCGTCAAAAGAATAATTCGCAGCCATGGGCCGGTTGCTCCGTTCCTCTATCAGTTCCTGCATCACCGTATTTTCCGTGCCCATCTCCCGCGTCTGAAACGCGCAGTTCATATGATATCCTCTTTTCTCCAGCCTGCTGTTCAACAGGTCGATATGCTCGGCGATAAAGTCAAGCATCTCCTCATCCGGCAGATAAAACCGGGTGCCCACATTGTTCTCCTTCAGCTGTACATAGATATCCATGGGACCGAGATTTTCCATATCCAGATGGAGCAATGCGCTGGTTTCTCCTTCCCGCACGGCCTTTTTATGTCTGTTGGCGTACACGTACAGTTCTCCGTGAGTATTCTGGTCCGTCATCTTCAGAGGCAGCTGCACATAGGAGTACATATCGTTTAACTGATTCATAAAATTCAGGTTCTGATTCAGATTCTGTACGGTCTTTCCCAAGGCGCTGTTCTCCTGTCCCGCGCTGCTTAAAGCCTCCGACAGAGCCCCAAGCTGCCTGGTAAGTCTGCCGTATACTTCGTCCAGCTTTTCCCTGCTGGCATCCTGCGGTCTCAAAGACAGCTCCTGTTTCACATACTCCTGCAGCTGCTTTTGAAATTCCGGAGATTTTGCCAGTTCGGAAAACTGGCGTCCCCGCAGAAACGGCGCCTTCCCTCCGGCCAGTGCCTGGGCTGTCCTGCGCAGCAGATCGAAATTCACCGCTTGTTCCTGTTTATAGGACGAGTCTTTTCCGGCGGATTCCTGTACCTGGGAGGACCGAACGGCGGCCTTCTCCGAGTTTTCTTCCCCTGAGAGCAGCTTTGCCCCCTCCCCATTCTCTTCCGCGATCACGATTTTTACCTGCTCTGGCTGCTCCGGCTGCTTAGCCTCAACAATCTGCTCCTGATTATGGGACTGTGACACGGCGCTCTCCGCCGTCTCCCCGGGCATGGGAGGATTCACTGTCTCCTCCAGCCCTGCGGCAGGGTTTCCGTCCTCCCCCAGCAGCAGGGTTTCCAGCAGTCTTCCGATCTCCCGGTCCATTCCCTTATCTGCCATATCCTGTATCAGCCGGGGCAATTGTTCGCTCAGATCCGTGATACCGCTCATAAGCTGATGGGTCATATTTTTATAAGAGCTGATCTGCTCCAGATTCTCGGCATTCACCGTAAGCCCCAGCTTATGCAGGTCTATGATATCCATAATCTCGGCGTCGGCAAAAGTCGTAACCTCATGATAAAAATTCTGTAAGGCCTCCTTATCAATGGGCATTCCCTCTCTCATCAGCTGCCCTGTCAGCTGCATGGTGGTATCGTTTACCGGGAGGGACGCCATCTCTATCGCTTTCTGCGCGTTGGCTTCCATTCCCATATTCTCAAAAAGGGGGTTGAGAGACAGGCTGCCTCCGTTATTTTTCACCTGAAACAAGATATTTTTCCCCATGGAGAGCGCCATATTCTGCTCCAGTCTGGCCTGAAGCTCCAATTCACTGCCGGCGAAATTCACCAACAGTTTGAGGTCCTGTCCGGTCTTCTCCAATATCTGCCCGGAGAGAACCCTGCCGGGAGCCAGCGCCCGTATCTCCTTTTGCAGCAGGGCGGCGGACTGCTCTCTGCCCGTAGTCTGCGCGCTCTGGGTATCCTGTGCGCTCTGGGTGTTTCCCGTCTGTTTTGCCGTCTGGAATAATTCCGTAATCCACATATTATAGCAGCCTTTCTATGTATTGTCTGGGCCTTACACAAAATTGTGAATAAAACTTTTTCGATGGATGGGAGTTGGACCGTTTTTTTTCAGCGCCTCTATATGAGCGGCACAGCCATACCCTTTGTTTCCCGCAAAATCATATCCGGGAAATACCTGGTCATACTCCCGCATCAGCCTGTCACGGGTGACTTTGGCGATGATGCTGGCCGCCCCGATGGAAATACTCTTGGCGTCCCCTTTGATGATGGGAATCTGCCGGATGGATACCTGAGGGATCGTCACCGCATCGTTAAGCAGCAGATCCGGCTGGGGCGTCAGCTTGCCGATGGCCTCCCGCATGGCCTCATAGGTGGCCTGGAGAATATTGATCTCGTCGATACGCTGGGGAGAGGCATACCCCACCGCGCAGCATACCGCCTTTTCCATGATTGCCGTGTAAAGCTCCTCTCTCTTTTTTTCGGACAGTTGCTTGGAATCATTAATATACAACAGGTCACAATCCTTGGGAAGTATCACGGCTCCGGCCACCACGGGGCCCGCCAAAGGCCCTCTGCCCACCTCGTCAATACCGCATATATAGGCATAGCTGTCATAGCTGCGCTCATACTCCCACAGTTTTTCCGTCCGCTTTCTCTCTTTTTCCAGAGATTCCATCCGCTTTCTGGCCGTCTCCACATACTTTTGAACACCGATTCTGGAATCTCCCTGATACCGCGCTACAAAAGCAGGCAGCTCATTTTCACAAGCTGCCTGCAACTGTGCCTTTATTTCTCCCATGCTGACTGCCATACGCCGTCTCTCCTTTACTTACTGGTGCTTTAATATGCCGAAATCATCGAAAGGCCATATACGGAGCCAGGCTCTGCCGATAATGTCGTCCCTCTTGATATTTCCCACCTGGGACACACGGCTGTCGGTACTGTTGTTGCGGTTGTCTCCAAGCACAAAATACTCGTCCTCCCCCAATGTGATCGGCTCGATCGCCAGGCCGATGTGATCCGGCTGAATCACCTCTCTACCATAAGTTTCATACAGCACTTCACCGTCGATATAGATTTTTCCCTCTTCATCGATCTGCACTGTCTCCCCGGGCAGACCTATGATCCGTTTGATAAAGTATGTTTTCTCTTTGTGCTGATATGGGAAAACAATTATGTCAAACCGCTCCGGGTCCTGAAAACGATAGGTGATCTTATCCACGATCAGATTGTCCTGATCGCTCAGCGTGGGCTCCATACTGGCTCCGTTCACCTCTGTTCTCTGCCCCACAAACGCAATGACCAGATAAGTCAGACACAGCACGATCAGCAGATAAAGCCCCGTGCTCAATATCTCTCTCAATACTTTTTTCATTCCTGTCAACCAACCTTCGTTTTATATAGTATGTCAGGGCCTCTCCAATGTAAGCCTGCCCAGTCTGCCGCTGCGGAAATCGTCCAGCAGCAGCGCGGCAGCCCTCTCCAGATCCGGCTCCTGTCCTCTGCCATAACAGCCACGCCTCTCCGCGATCCGCGCCAGCACCGCGGGCGGCTCTCCTGTGCCGTCAATGTCATAGCGCAGGGGAAGGGCCTGGGGATACAGCTCCCTGATGTACCGGATCAGATCGCAGGCCAGTTCATCCACGATGATCACCTCATCGTTCATGGAGCCGATAAAGGCCAGTTTCATCCCCACCTGCTGATCCTCAAATCTGGGCCAGAGGATACCGGGGGTATCCAACAGCTCCAGTCCCTTATTCAGACGAATCCACTGTTTTCCCTTTGTCACTCCCGGCTTGTTGCCGGTCTTGGTACATGCCTTCCCCGCGAAGGAATTGATAAATGTGGATTTGCCCACGTTGGGAATGCCCACTACCATAGCCCGGACCGGCCTGTTAACGATTCCCCGCCTGCGGTCCCGCTCAATCTTTTCCCTGCATGTTTCCTGTACCAGGCCATGAATGGCCTTCACGCCGTTTCCCGCTCTGCAGTTGACCTCCAGCACATGAACCTGTTGCCCCTCAAAAAACTGCACCCACTGCCTGTTGCAGGCCGGGTCCGCCAGGTCCGCCTTACCCAGCAGCACGATCCTGAACTTCCCGGCTGCCAGTCTGTCAATATCCGGGTTGCGGCTGCTTATGGGGATTCTCGCGTCCACCAATTCTATCACCAGATCGATCAGTTTGATATTTTCCTGCATCATCCGTATGGCTTTTGTCATATGCCCCGGATACCATTGATAATTCATCCGTCCTATATCCTCGTCTCCGCAGTACGGTGCCTGTCAGTGTATCAGGCCCATACCGCCGTTCTCTCCGCCCATATGCAGCCACGCCTCCCCCATGATGTCCTGTTCCTCTATGGGACCGATATTGGCGGAGCGGCTGTCCTCGCTGCTGCCGGGATTATCTCCCATGCAGAAATACTGCCCTGTCTCCAGTGTGAATTCTATTTCCGCTATTCCCGGGTCCAAGACCTTCACATCCACCCATGGACTGGCGGAACCGTTGACATACACAATCCCGTTTTGTATCAGCACCGTGTCTCCCGGACAGGCCACCACACGTTTCACATAATAGTGGCTCTTGGTGTTGCCGTTGGGCAGGAACACCACCACGTCCCCGGTCTTGGGAGTTGACAGAATGTAGCTGAAACGGTTCACATATATCCTCTGTCCGTTGCACAGATCCGGCTCCATGGACGCGCCCACCATATTGGTATAAGTCCCAAAAAAATAAGTGAGGACCACGGCGATGAACACCGCCGTAACCATGCCGAACAGAACCACAAACACTTCCCTGACCACCAGAGGGCTGATCTTTTTTTTCCGTTTATAAAAGCTCAAACCTTTATTGCGCATATTTCCTCCCGCCCCCCTGAATATCAGTATAGCACATTCCGGTAAAATAGAAAAGGACAACTACAAAAAAGTAATTGTCCCATTTCGGCAGATTATCTTACCAGCTCTTTTACCTTGGCCTTCTTGCCAATCCTGTCTCTTAAGTAATTCAGCTTGGCGCGTCTCACCTTACCTCTTCTGACCACCTCGATCTTCTCAACATTGGGAGAATGTAAAGGCCAGGTCTTCTCAACGCCGATGCCGTTGGAAGTCTTTCTCACGGTAAAGGTCTCGCGGTTGCTGCCGCCCTGTCTCTTCAGGACCACGCCCTCGAACACCTGAATTCTCTCACGGTTGCCTTCCTTGATCTTACCGTATACTTTGATGGTATCGCCCACTGCGAACTCATCTACGGCAGCCTTCATCTGCTCTGCTTCGATTTCTCTGATAATATCGCTCATTGTAAACCTCCTAAAATATACTTGATGTTCTTAATACATTCCGTAACAGAGGACCATCTCATTTTCGCAACGTTAAGATTTTACCACACTCTAATACATAATGCAAGAACTTTAGGAAAAATCTGCTGTTTTTATTTTTCCAGCCACCACATAGGTTCTTCGCAGAGGCACAGATTCAGTTTTTCCTGGAGCCGTATAGCGGCGGCGTTTCCCTCCCCGACCCTGCAATAGGGGACCTCGTACCGTCTCAAATGCCGGTTGATCAGCCAACTCTCCAGAGAAGACGCCAATCCCTGCCTGCGGTATGGCTCGTCCACATACAGCATCCCCATGCTGCCGTCCTCATGAAGACCGATGATACCTGCGGGACGCGTGCCACAGTCGTTTATATATACGCCGAATACGGCTCCCGCCAATATGCGCCGTCTGAGATAATCCCTGCCGCATACAGGATACCACCCGGCCGCACGATCCAGCTCTTCTATGTTCAACGGGCGTATATCCCGATGCCGGACTCCAAGGGATTCTCTGCGTGTGAAACAGGCTTGATAGCAGACGCCGCCCACAGTCAGATCATACCGCTCCTTCAGAAAGTCTCTGACAGATTCCAGGTACACCAATATCCTTATCTTCTCCTGCAGTGCATCCCCACACTGTTCAAACAGCCCACGCGCATCCCGTTCAGACTCCGCATATAATGCGTATGTCCGGGTATTATCCACATGCAGCAGAAAGCTCCTCTCTCTGCGGCACACTTCCTGCGCCAGATCTCTGCTCAGCAGCTCCATCAGATGGATATTTTTACGTTTCCGCACTGACATTTCCCTGATAATATCCTGCCGCGCCCGATACCCTTCATACAGGTCCGGTCTGCGCTCCCGGGTGCGCTGTAGGGATTGCTCCAGCCGCCAGGCTTGGATATTTCTGTGATTGCCGGACAGAAGCACCTCCGGCACCGGTTTGCCGTGCCAGATCTCCGGCCTGGAATACTGGGGATATTCCAGCAGATTATTGTGAAAGGACTCATTTTCGGCGGATTCTCCGTTGTGCAGTACGCCGGGGACCAGCCGGGCTATGGCGTCTATCATCACCATCGCCGGGAGTTCTCCGCCGGTCAGTACATAGTCTCCCAGCGATACATAGTCCGTAACGATCTCCTCCAGCACCCGCTCGTCCACACCCTCATAATGACCGCAGAGGAACACCAGCTCTTCTTCCCCGGCCAGTTCCCGGGCCAGACGCTGGGTAAAAGTCTTGCCCTGAGGAGTCACATAGACCGTGCGGATCTTACCTTCATGACGGCTTTCATACTCCGACGCCACCGACCGGTAGGCGTCATACACCGGCTGAGCCTGCATCAGCATCCCCGCTCCGCCCCCATAGGGATAATCGTCCACTTTCCCATGCTTATCCTCGGTATAGTCCCGGATGTTCACCATATGGAAGGACAGCTGTCCTCTCTGGGCCGCTCTGCCCAGGATACTTTGATGGAGCCCCTGCTCCAGCATCTCCGGAAAAAGTGTCAACACATGGAACCTCATACTATCCTCCTCACACATATTGCGAGCCTGCCTGATATACCGCTCAGATCAGTCCCTCCAGTACATGCACTTTCATCCTGCCCTGCTCCACATCCACGTCCAAAACACATTGCCGGATGGCAGGCAGCAACAGTTCCCGTCCGTCTGTCATACGGATCACATACACATCGTTGGCTCCCGTGGTCAGCACATCCTCCAGACTGCCGATCAGCTCATCATCCTCGTCATAGACCTTTACACCTATCAGATCGGCGATAAAATACTCGTCTCTCCCCAGTTTCACGGCATCCTCTCTGGATACATACAGTCCAGCCTGACGGTATTTTGCCGCTTCCTCCAGCGTATCGATCCCTTTAAATTTCAGGATCACCATCTGCTTGAAGAACTTTACCTCCTCAATCTCCAGCCGGACCTTCTGCTTGCCCGTATCCAGAAGTATCTCCTTCAGCTTTTTAAAACGTTTCGCGTCATCGGTGGTGGGATAGACCTTTACCTCTCCTCTAACTCCGTGGGTGGTGGTGACCACGCCTACCTGCAATATCTCCTCCATGCACAAGCCCTTTCCTTTTCCCGCATACCGCCGCTATGCCTGCGGCGCCGCGCCATTTGGTACACAGAATCAAATACCCCGACCTCGGAGTATCTGCCCCTCGCGGTATTCGCCGAATGCTCGCGGGGCGCTGCACTTGGCTCATTGCTCACGGGAACAAATATGGCGAAACATACATAATGCATGCTCCGCCAGTCTGTTTTCTGCCTGTTGATCTCTTATACGATCTCCACATCCACGATCTTGTTTTCTCTGGAAGATGCCGCTTTTACCACAGAACGTATCGCTTTTGCAATTCTGCCCTGTTTTCCGATGACCTTTCCCATATCGGAAGACGCCACATGAAGTTCTACTACGACGTTTCTGCCGTCAACCTTCTCGGTCACGACAATTTCGTCCGGATGATCTACCAGAGCCTTTGCGATCACTTCAACCAATTCTTTCATACTTCCCTCTTTCCTACCGTGTTCCTGCGTTTCACAGGCGGCCTTCGACATTGCACTGTTATTTCTCAATACCCGCTACTTTGAAAAGCTTGCCAACTACTTCCGTGGGCTGAGCGCCGTTAGCCAGCCATTTCTTAGCCAGCTCCTCGTTGATCTTGAAAGTGCTGGGGTCGGTGGAAGGATCATAGGTACCGATCTCCTCGATAAATCTGCCGTCTCTGGGGGAACGGGAATCCGCCACGATGATTCTATAAAAAGGCGCCTTCTTCTGTCCCATTCTTCTCAATCTGATCTTTACTGCCATTGTTCTTTACCTCCGTAATTTGCTTTATTTTTTATATTAGGATAAGTACTTAATAAGTACTGATCGCGCTAAAAAGGAAACTTGCCGCCTCCCATGCCCGGGAAACCTCCCATCATCCCCCGGCGCTTACCGCCGCCAAACTGTTTCATCATCTTCTGGCTCTGTTCAAACTGCTTGATGAACCGATTGACCACACTGATATCCACACCGGCACCCTTGGCGATACGGTGTTTCCTCCTGGGATTCAGCAGCTTGGGATTACGTCTCTCCTGGGGAGTCATGGACAGCACGATGGCCTCCATATGGGCCAGCTGCTTTTCGTCAACCATGGATTCCAAGTCGCCGCCTTTTATCCCCATGCCGGGCAGCATACTCAGGATGCTGCCCAGGCCGCCCAGTTTACGCATCTGTTTCATGCTCTCCAGATAGTCCTCAAAATCGAACTTACCTTTCTTCATGCGGCCCGCCATCTCCCGGCTCTTGTCCTCATCCAGATCCAGACTGGCCTGGGCCTTGTCGATCAGGGACAGCACATCCCCCATGCCAAGTATCCTGCTGGCCATGCGGTCCGGGTAGAACTGCTCCATGTCGGAAAGCTTTTCCCCCATGCCCACGTAGAGGATGGGTTTACCGGTCACTGCCTTGATGGACAGAGCCGCGCCGCCTCTGGTGTCGCCGTCCATCTTGGTCAGCACTACGCCGTCGATGCCCACCTTCTCGTCAAATTCTCTGGCCACATTTACTGCGTCCTGACCTGTCATGGCGTCCACCACCAGCAATGTCTGATGCACCGCGATCCGCTCCTTGATCTCCTGGAGCTCGCCCATCATCTCCTCGTCCACGTGCAGACGTCCCGCCGTATCCAGAATCACCACATTATGTCCGTTCTTCTGTGCGTAAGCCACGGCTTCTCCGGCAATCTCCACCGGCTTGTGATCGCATCCCATGGAAAAGACTTCCACTTCCTGTTTCTGTCCGTTGATCTGCAGCTGCTCCACAGCGGCAGGTCTGTAGACGTCACAGGCCACCAGCAGGGACTTCTTGCCCTTCAGTTTCAGCTTGCCCGCGATCTTGGCGGTGGCGGTGGTCTTACCTGCGCCCTGCAGGCCGGCCATCATAATGACGGTAACGGACTTTCCCGGCTGCATGGCAATCTCCGTGGTCTCGCTGCCCATCAGGGCAATCAACTCCTCGTTTACGATCTTGATCACCATCTGCCCGGGGTTTAGGCCGTTCATCACATCCTGCCCCACTGCCCGTTCTTCCACGGCTTTGATAAACTGCTTTACCACCCGGAAATTAACATCGGCCTCAAGCAAAGCCATCTTCACTTCTTTCAGAGCGGTGCGCACGTCCTCCTCTGTGAGACGTCCCTTGCTCCGCAGATTCTTAAAAACATTTTGAAGTTTGTCGGTCAGACTTTCAAATGCCATGCTTTTCCCATTTACCCTTCTTGCCAATTCCTGCAAGAGCAGGAAACGCGTTTCTCTAACAGGAACTACAGTTGCTGCAGCAATTCCTCAGCCAGACGGTGAATCTCCGGCAGACTGTCCGCGGCCTGGTCCGGCTCCCGGGCCAGTTCAATGATCTTTGCAACTTTTTCCCTGGCGTTCATAAACTTTTCCACCAGCCGCAGCTTGGATTCATACTCCCGCAGGATCTTGTCGCAGCGGCGTATCAGGTCATGCACACCCTGTCTGCTTATTCCTCTGTCCTGAGCGATCTCTCCCAGCGACAGATCGTTGCACACCGCGTCCTCATAGATACTGCGCTGGTGCTCGGTCAGCAGTTCCCCATAGAAATCATACAAAAGCGCCTGCTGATATATTTTCTCCATGCGACTTACCTCTTCTCTGCCTGGGTTTCGCAAGCCCGGCACACTCACCTTTGCCATGATACAACAGATGCGGGCGTCTGTCAAGTATTTTTTCTTTACACCAAAATTTTTTACAGCTTTTCGCTGAAATAACTCTTATACCCCTCTCCGTAGATCTCCGTGGCGCTGGTGACGATCATAAACGCCTGGGGATCTTCCTCCTTGACGATCACTTCCGCCTTGGGCGCCGTGACTTTTTTCACCGCGCACATGATCACCTCTTTTTCCTTGCCGCTGAAAGCTCCCGAGCCATGCACATGGGTCACGCCGATATCCAGCTCCTCCAGCAGACGCCGGGTGATCTGCTCCGAGTGATCACTGATGATAAAGATCAGCTTGGCCTCATCCCTGCCATAGAGTACCAGATCCAGCACCAGGGAGATCACAAAGACCGCCAGTCCGGCATAGAGCGCCACATCTATATCCTTGAACACAAAAGCGGACAGAGCCACTATAACGGCGTCCATAGTCAAAAACAGACCGCCGGTCCTGAGATGAGGCATTTTGATCCGCAGCAGCTTGATAATGATGTCCGTTCCTCCGGTGGTGGCTCCCGCTTTGAACACCCAGCCTATTCCCACCGCCGCCAGACCGCCGCCGGCCAGGGCGGCCAGAAACGGGTCCGTGGTCACTGTTTTCACCCCGGAGAGCAGATTGGTAAACAGCGATATCAGCACTGTGCAATATATCGTGGACAGACTGAAACGCAGGCCGAATTTCCAGGTCCCCAGGATCAAAATCGGTATATTGATGAGCAGGATCAGCGTACCTGTCTCCACCGGAATCAGGCGGTTTAGGATGATGGCGATACCGGTCACGCCTCCGGGCGCCAGAGAGTTGGGGTCTAAAAACAGACTGACCCCGGCTGAATATATGGCGCAAGCCACGGTTATCAGCAGATAGTTCAGCGCCGTTTTGGGGGCACTGCTCTTAATTTTCTTCATCGCGTAGTCCTCCGATCGTTGTTCTTGTGATAAAAAATCCGCATATCTTCATATGCGGATTCATAATCAGTATACAGCATTCCTGCTCTATTATACTTCTTTTCCCGCCGCAGTCCGTCAAAGCTTTGCGGCCGGCGCGCCGGTGTACCGTGGCGCTCCCTCTCAGCCCAATGGCGTTAACCCCATTGTACACTAGATATTGGTGCGGACCAGCTTGGGCTTGTATCCGCCTCTCTCCAGCGCCTGGATGATCTGATGCTTATGTTCTGTACCGAATGCCTCCAGTGTGATCCTCAGTTCCACGGCCGCGTTACGGTTGGTGGAGACAAACTGATTGTGTTCCAGTTTTATCACATTGCCGCTCTCGCCTGCGATGACTCCGGCCACCCGGCAGAGCTCTCCCGGCTTGTCCGGCAACAGCACGGACACCGAAAATATCCTGTCCCGGAAAATAAGTCCCTGCTGCACCACGGAGGACATGGTGATCACGTCCATATTGCCGCCGCTTAATATGGCCACCACTTTTTTATCCTTTACATCCAGATGCTTGACCGCCGCCACCGACAAAAGGCCCGAATTCTCCACCACCATCTTGTGATTCTCCACCATGTCCAGAAAAGCCACCACCAACTCCTCGTCCTCAACGGTGATAATATCGTCCAGATTCTGCTGTATATAGGGGAACAGCTGGCTGCCGGGGGTTTTTACCGCCGTGCCGTCCGCGATGGTGTTCACCGTGGGCAGCGTGGTAACTTTTCCGGCCTTTATGGATTCCTGCATACAGTTGGCCCCTGCGGGTTCCACGCCGATGACCTGTATCTTGGGATTCAGCAGCTTGGCCAGGGTGGATACTCCGGTGGCAAGTCCGCCGCCGCCGATGGGCACCAGGATATAATCCACCAGCGGAAGCTCTTTTACGATCTCCATGGCTATGGTGCCCTGGCCTGTGGCCACCGTCAGATCGTCGAAGGGATGGATGAATGTGTAGCCGTGTTCCTCCGCCAGCTCATAGGCCTTGGCGCAGGCCTCGTCATATACGTCTCCGTACAGCACCACCTCCGCGCCATAGCTCTTGGTGCGGTTCACCTTCATAAGGGGCGTGGTGGTAGGCATGACAATGGTGGCCTTGGCCCCGTAGCACTGCGCCGCGTAGGCCACGCCCTGGGCATGGTTGCCCGCGGAGGCAGTGATCAGGCCCTTGGCTCTCTCCTCCTGGGTCAATGTGCTCATCTTGTAATACGCGCCTCTCACCTTATAGGCTCCTGTAAACTGCATATTTTCCGGTTTCAGATACACTTTGTTGCCGCTGAGGCCGCTGAGAAAATCACTGTATATCAGTTTCGTCTCCAGTGTGACCCGTTTCACGGTCTCACAGGCATTCTCAAATTGATCCAATGTCAGCATATTTCCATCTCCTTATCCATAGTTTCTATTGTTCCCCGTCCGCCTCTTTTGCCGATTCCACTTCAAACAGCGCGTTTACAAACTCATCGGAATTGAATTTCTGCAGATCCTCTATCGTCTCCCCAACGCCGATATATTTTACCGGAACCTGCAGCTGGGACTGGATCGCCACAGCGATACCTCCCTTGGCAGTGCCGTCCATCTTGGTCAGAATGATTCCTGTCAGATCGGCCACCTCGCCGAACTCCCTGGCCTGCACCATGGCGTTCTGCCCGGTGGTGCCGTCCAGCACGATCAGATTTTCCCTGTGAGCGTCCGGGAACTCCCGGTCAATGATCCGATTCATTTTCCGCAGCTCTTCCATCAGGTTCTTTTTGTTGTGAAGTCGTCCCGCCGTATCGATCAGCAACACATCCGCATGGCGGGCCTTGGCGGCGTTCACCGCGTCAAACACAACGCTGGCCGGGTCCGTGCCCTCTCTGCCGCCGATCATGTCCACATCCGCCCTCCTGGCCCACTCCGCCAGCTGATCTCCCGCCGCCGCGCGAAAGGTATCTGCCGCCGCGATCAGCACCTTCAGGCCGTTATCCTTCAGCTTACCCGCCAGTTTGCCCACGGAAGTAGTCTTCCCCACACCGTTGACGCCGATCACCATGATCACGGATTTTTTATTCTCAAAATCATAGGCCGTGTCATCAACCTTCATCTGCTCCCGTATGCTCTCGATCAACAGCTGCTTACAGGCCGCAGGCTCCTTGATATGCTGCTCCTTTACCTGGCGCTTTAGGCGCTCCACGATCTCTCCCGTGGCGTTAACGCCGATGTCTCCCATGATGAGGATCTCCTCTAACTCCTCATAGAAGTCATCGTCAATGGCTGAAAAACCGCTAAAGACATTGTCGATCCCCCGTACGATATTATTCCGGGTCTTGGCGAGACCCTCTTTCAAACGGCTGAAAAAACCTTTCTTTTCCTCGCTCATGCACCGTCTCCTTTTTTATGTCAGATCTTTGTCGACCAGATTTACACTCACCAGAGTGGACACTCCCTTTTCCTGCATGGTGATCCCATACAGCCGGTCCGCGCGCTCCATGGTGCCGCGCCGGTGAGTGATCACGATAAACTGTGTGTGTTTTGTCAGTTTATGTAAATATTTGGCGTACCGGGACACGTTGGATTCATCCAGGGCCGCCTCGATCTCATCCAGCAGGCAGAAGGGAGAGGGCTTTAGATTCTGTATGGCAAACAGCAGGGAAATAGCCGTCAGCGCCTTCTCTCCGCCGGAGAGCTGCATCATGTTCTGCAGTTTCTTTCCCGGGGGCTGGGCGATGATGCGGATACCTGCCTCCAGGATATCCTCATCCTCCATCAGCTCCAGCGTTCCCTTCCCTCCGCCGAATAGCTCCTTGAACACCTTGTCAAATTCCCGGCTGATCTCCGCGAACTTCTCGTTGAACTGCTTTCTCATGGCGCTGTCCAGCTCCTGAATGATGCCCTCCAGCGTCTTCTCCGCCTCCACCAGATCGTCGTGCTGGGTCTTCATAAAAGTATAGCGCTCCATCAGATTCTTAAAATCCTCTATGGCATTTACATTTACATCGCCCAACCTTTTGATCTGATCCTTCAGATTTCCGATCTCCCGCTTCATAGATGACAGATCCGTCATCTCCTCGTTGCGGATGGACATGGCATCGCTCAGCGTGATCTCGTACTCATCCCACATATAATTGATCTGGGACTCCACCGTTTCCTCCATGCGCTCTTTCTGGGACGCAAGCCTGTAGACCTCCTTATCCAGCGCCGTCATCTGTTCCGCCAGCTCCTCTCTGGAAACAAAGAAGTTCTTTTGCCTGCCGCTGAGGGATTCCTTCTTTTCCATATCCTCCCTGAGTCTGCTCTCCGACTGTGTCTGCGCGTCATGTGAGGCGGCGATGGTCTGCTCAATCTCCAGAATGTGACGGCCTTTCTCCTCCTCATCCTGACGGTTTTGGAGCAATGCCTCCTCTATCTCGCAAAGTTCCCTCTGAGAATGTTCCATCTCCCCGTTGATACGGTCCACATTGGTCTGATGAAACTCCTGGGTCTGTATCATTTTTTCAACTTTCAGCTCCCATTCAGAGGCGTGGGCCGAGGCTTCTGATTCCTCCCGACGGTTTTCCTCCAACTCTCCCTGCCACTTCGCAATCTGCTCCTGGGTACTCTTTTCCAGTTCCTCGCTGGCCGCCAGCTCTCTCTGTATATCTCCCTTGCTGCTGATGATCTCCTGAATCTGGCTCTCGATCTCCTTTTCTTCCTTTTTCATGGAGTCGAAACCCTGTTCCTCCTCCGCCATGCGCTCTCTGGCCTGGGAGATACTGATACGGACGGTATTCTGCTCTATGGAGCCTCTCTGCAGGTCGGCCTTCATCCCCTCGATCTCCATGCGCAGTTTGTTTCTGTGACTCTTGGTTTCCTCTATAGCCGTGTTGGTGTCCTCCACAGCCTGAGCGAGCCTTTTTATCCTCTTCTCCAGTTCTTCCATCTCCCTGCGCCGCCCCAGCAGATTACTGCTGTTCTTAAAGGCGCCGCCGCTGATGGCTCCGCCGGGTACCAAAAGCTCTCCCTCTATTGTCACCATTCTGATGCCGTAGTCATACTTTCTGGCAATCTTTACGGCATTGTCCACATTGTCCACCACAACGATACGGCCCAGCATGGCTTTCGCCACATTGCGGTATCTTTTGTCGGTGGATACCAGTTCGTCCGCCATTCCCACAACGCCCTTTTCCTTGAGTACCTCCGGCGTCTTAAACTCCTGGGGACGGGTGATGCTGGTCAGAGGCAGGAATGTGGCGCGGCCCGCCTTATGCTCCTTCAGATAGGCGATCATCTGCTTTGCCGTATCCTCGTCGTCCGTGACAATATTCTGTATATTGCCGCCCAGCGCGGTCTCGATGGCTGTCTCATACTTTTTTTCCACCTGGATGATATCCGCCACCACGCCGATGATGCCTTTTACCCGGTCCTTTTGTTCCATGACCTTTTTTACGCTGCCGCCGTAGCCCTCGTACCTCTCGGTAATGCCGGCAAGCGCCTCCAGGCGGGACTTTTCCTGGTGGTAACTCTGCTGGGTATCCCGCAGGTTTTTGTCGTGATCAGCCAGGATCTGGCGAATGCCTCCCAGCTCCTGTTCTCTGGCGGCGATATCCTCGTTCATCACCCGAAGCTTTTCCGTGATCTGCGCAAAATGTTCCTCCAACTGGCGGAGATTCTCCTCCCTGGCCTCCTCGTCGGATTTGGCCCGCAAGATCCGGGAATTGAGTTCCGCCTTACGGATATTGATCTGCTCTGTCATGGTGTCGTAGCGGCCCAGACGGGATTTGATCGTAGCCCTCTGGTTCAGCTCTCCGATGATGGCATTCTTGCCTGCCTCGATCTGATTGTTCAGCTCTTCGATCCTGCCCTGTACGGCCTCCAGACGGCCCCGGACTTCATCCCGGATACCGGTGAGTTCCTGTACCTGTAGGTCTATCCGGGCTTTCTGGGCCAGAATCTCCTCTTTGTCCCTGTTTTTGGCGGCTATCTCCGTCTCCACGGTGTCTTTGCGGTTCTTCAGGTGGGTCTGGCTGCCTCTGGCGGAATTGATCTGTTCCTTCAATACCGCTATCTCTCCCTCCAGACGGCCCCGCAGCAGTCCCGTGTCGTTCAGGCTGGTTCTGGCCTCCTCGATGGCTTTATCCAGCGCCTCGATCTGGGACTGTATCTGTTCATATTCTTCCTTGGTATGCTCGTATTTTTCTCTGGTTTCCCGCAGCTGTCCTCCGGCGATCCGATGCTTTTCTCCCACCTCCTCCAGCTGCTTTTTCAATCGGTCATTCTCAAGCAGAAAAACATTAACATCCAGAGTTTTCAGTTCCTCTTTTTTCTTTAAATATACTTTCGCCACCTCGGACTGCCGCTCCAGAGGGCCGATCTGTTTCTCAAGCTCGGACAGTATATCCGTCACTCTCACCAGATTCTGTTTTTCATTCTCCAGCTTGTTCTGCGCCGCCGCCTTGCGTCTCTTAAACTTGACTATGCCTGCCGCCTCGTCGAACAGTTCCCTTCTCTCCTCCGGTTTGCCGCTGAGGATCTTGTCGATCTGCCCCTGTCCGATTATGGAGTAGCCCTCCTTGCCGATACCCGTATCGTAAAACAGTTCGTTTACATCCTTCAACCGGCTGGGAGTCCCGTTGATCAGATATTCACTTTCTCCGGAACGGTAGATCCGCCGGGCCACAGTTACCTCATCGAAGTCAATGGCCAGCTGGTGATCGGAATTGTCCAGTGTGATCGCCACATAGGCGTAACTCAAAGGTTTCCTGGTCTCTGTGCCCGAGAAAATGACATCCTGCATACTGGCTCCCCGCAGCTGTTTGATACGCTGTTCGCCAAGCACCCACCTGACGGCGTCAGCCACATTGCTCTTGCCGCTGCCGTTGGGACCCACGATGCCGGTGATCCCGTTGTGGAACTGAAAATATATCTTGTTGGCAAAGGACTTAAATCCGTGTATTTCTATACTTTTTAAATACATTCCGCCTATCGTACCTTTCTATGTTTACTAAAGCTGTTTCGCCGCTCCCTCGCTGTCGTTTTGCAGCTGCAGCAGCGCCTTGTACGCGGCCTGCTGTTCCGCGGCCTTCTTGGTATGTCCTTCCCCTGTTCCCAACACTTCCTCCCCCATGCGTACCTGCACCCGGAAAGTCTGATCATGTTCAGGGCCATGCACATCCAGCAGCTCGTACTCCAGATCCTTTTTCAGTTTTCCCTGAACTACTTCCTGCAGATTGCTCTTACTGTCATAAAACAGTTTCTTATGCTCCAGATCCGACAGCACAAAACGGTCAATGTACGCTTTGGCAGGCACCATGCCCCCGTCCAGATAGATGGCTCCGATCACCGCTTCCATCACATCGGAGGTAATGGAATCCCTTTTGCGCCCGCCGGTGCATTCCTCACCCTTGCCCAGCAGAATATATTCCTCCAGCCGGATATCCCGGGCGCAGAACGCCAGCGCGGACTCACACACCATGGAGGCCCGCAGTTTGGTCATCTTTCCCTCCGGCAGCCGGGGTTGTCTATGAAACAAAAATTCGCTGCTCACCAGTTCCAGCACAGCGTCTCCCAGGAATTCCAGCCGTTCGTAATTCTCTGTTTTGTTGATCCGTCTCTCATTGGCGTAGGAACTGTGAGTAAGAGCCTGTTTCAGCAATTCTCTGTTCTCAAAGCGGTATCCTATGGTTTTCTCCAACGCGGATAAATCCTGTTCTTCTCTCATATCTGTTTGTCCCTTATCTTTCTAACTTCCTCAGACGAAATAATCGTCTGTCGGAAACTTCCGCCAAAAACTCCTGCCTGGAAAAAGAAAATCCTGCCTGGCAGGATTCTCTAAGGCTAAACCTCGGCGCTGCGAACCAGTTCCACGGCTTCTCCCACCGTGCCGATCCTCTCCGCGTCCTCCGGAGATATCTCAATATCAAATTCCTCTTCAATTCCCATAACGATCTGAAACACATCCAGGGAATCCGCTCCCAGATCTTCGATAAAAGTACTGTCCGGTGTTATGCCGGAAGGCTCTATATTCAGGACCCCGGCTATGATTCCTTTGATCTTTTCAAGCTCCATCTCCGTCTTCCTTTCTTATTTATTATAGATAAACGTTTGCGAAACTGTTATTTTGCCAGTACCGAATTGTGCATATTGTATATTCCATAAGCAGGCATGGCGCAAAGCAGTTGCGCCGCGAACCGTCGGTACCGAGATTGCTAGCAACCTCGGTACCGCTACGGTGAGAACGGAACGAGAGCGTGCAGCTAATCTTTAATCTGCCATTCCCTGTTCTGTCAATCCTGTGTTCCCAGTTTCTCCCGGATCTTCTCGTTAATCTGCTGATTCTTAAAATCCAGACACTGCAGGATGGTATTCTTTATCTCTATCTCCGTGGCGCTGCCATGAGTCTTCACCACCAGCCCGTTTAGTCCCAGCAGGGGAGCGCCGCCGTACTCCTGCACGTCAAAGCTCTTCAGCGTGGACTTCAGCGCCGGTTTCACCAGCAGCGCGCCCAGCTTGCTGCGCAGGGACATCATCATACCGCTCTTCACCTTTCTGATCAGCGTGGCACCCACACCCTCATACAGCTTTAAGATCACATTGCCCACAAAGGCCTCGCAGACTACCACATCCGCCACGCCCGCAGGAATGTCCCTGGCCTCCACGCTGCCGATAAAATTGATATCCGGACAGTCTTTCAACAGAGGAAAGGTCTCCTTGACCAGAGCGTTGCCCTTCTCCTCCTCCGCGCCGATATTCACAATGCCCACACGGGGATTTTTTATCCCCATGATGCTCTCCATGTAAATAGAGCCCATTCTGGCAAACTGTATCAGATGGGACGGTCTGGCATCCACATTGGCACCGCAGTCGATCAGCAGGCTCACCCCGTTCTCCGTAGGGATCAGCGGAGCCAGAGGCGGTCTCTCCACGCCCTTGATCCTGCCCACGATCACCTGTCCCCCCACCAGCACCGCTCCGGTGCTGCCGGAGGACACAAACGCATCGCAGCTGCCATCCTTTACCATATACAGAGCCTTTACAATGGAGGAATCCTTCTTTTTACGGATCGCCATGACGGGCGGCTCCGCCGTCTCGATCACCTCTGAGGCGTGCACCACCTCAATCTGCGTCATATCATAAGTATATTTGGATAGTTCCTCTTTGATGACAGGCTCTTTGCCTACCAGAAAGACTTTTATCTCCTTATTGGCGTTCACTGCCTCCACGGCGCCCTTAACGATCTGGACCGGAGCGTTATCTCCTCCCATTGCGTCCACTGCCACATTGACCATCTGCCATTTCCTCCTAAATTTGAGTAAGGAATAACATCCGGCCGCTTGAGCATCCCGATGTCATCCCGCACACTGATGGAAAATATACCGTTTTAGAACTTAATATATTCCCGTTCAGTGCACAATACACATCTACTATACTAAAACAGTCTGTAAAAATCAAGCATGAAATCATAAAAAAGACTCCTCCGCGCGCGGAGAAGTCTCAGGTATCATAGGTATTCCACTACTCTACATCCACAACCTGTTTCTTGTTGTAAGAGCCGCAAGCCTTACATACTCTGTGGGGCATCATCAATGCGCCGCACTTGCTGCATTTTACCAGAGCGGGAGCGCTCATCTTCCAATTCGCTCTTCTCTGATCTCTCCTGCCTTTGGAAGATTTATTCTTAGGACAAATAGACATGGTTACACCTCCTTAATAAAGTTCCACATCTGGGCACTGGGCTACAGATGCTGTTTTCATTTTGCGTTGAATATATCCTGTATCACTGCCATTCGTGGGTCCGGAACAAAAGTGTCACATCCGCAATCCCTCACATTGCGATTCTGTCCGCATACCGGGCATATGCCCAGACAGTCTTGTCCGCACAGAATCTTAGCAGGCCAGTTACCGATTATCATATCATGCGCCAAAGCCTCCACATCCAACTCATATCCTTCCACGAAAAGCTGGTCGTCATCCTCCTCCGCGTCCTCTGCCTTTTCCGGAGAATGTATCATTCTCTCGGCATGCAGTGAAAGCGGTAGCGGCACCTCTGTCAGACATCTGTCACAGGCTGCCCGCAACGTCAATTGCAGATCAGCTTTCAGCAGAGCCTTACCCGTCTCCAGATGTTCAACACAGACGCGAACCGGAGATTTTTCCACAATCTCAAAACGCTCCAGCCCATTGTCAAAGCATGTCATCTCCAGCTCAATCTCTGCGTCCAGACGCTTGCCCTCGGATGTAAACACATCGGATAAATGAATGAACATAGCGACTCCTATGCA
The DNA here is from genome assembly GCA_910577235.1 of uncultured Acetatifactor sp. Lineage (GTDB taxonomy): Bacteria > Bacillota > Clostridia > Lachnospirales > Lachnospiraceae > Acetatifactor. The sequence goes on from CAJTMX010000012.1 coordinate 31,958, forward strand.
TAATATTCGTGCGATTCTTTTCACACACTGATTCATTATACATAAGTGTACCCTGTTTGTCAACAGGTTTTTACCCACAATAGTGATTTTTCTTGCGCAGTACCGCCGCTGCCACCACCGTGACAACGATACACAGAGTTACCAGCACGCACCACAGCGGAATCTCCCTCACGTCCAGGCACCGGATATTGATCCACATCTGATTGATATCGCGGGTCTGCTCCTCGTCAAAGTACCCCATGACCGCCGCCCGGGATATGACCTCCTGAGACGGATACTGGGTATACAGCTGACGGCCAACCTGTTCCTGAGAGGTATAAACGATAAAGTTCTCGTCCTCATTATCCCCGCTGAAGAAATATCCCACAGGGTAGGCCACCGTATCCTCCTCATCCTCCTCCGCGCCATAACACCAGTCCAGATAGGAAAAGACCGTGTCGTCCTCCCCGCCGGAAATAGCCGAGGTATAGCCGATATAGTACATATTCCGCACCGCGTTCTCCGGTCTGGACAAAAAGTTGACGAAAGCCTCTGCCGCCTGCTTTTTCTCCATATCCTCCCCGATGCCGGCCCTCAGCATAACCCAGCCGTCAAACCAGAGGTTGGTGCATTCCCTGGGCACTGCGAACTGCAGGTACACATCGTCCTCCTCGGCCTGGTCCATGGCGTATACCGCGTCTCCCGACCATTGATAGTTGGCGGCGATCTTGCCCGTCACCATATCTGCCTTGCCGCTGTCCGTCTCCAGAGCATAGATATTTCCCATGATGCGCCCCAGCAGCTGCTCCACCGCGTCAATGGTCTCCGGGGATACATCGTTCATCATATGGCCCAGTTTTTCCTGATAATCCGCATCCGCCAGAAACGTCTCATCCATCAGCTGTTCCTGCCTCAGATAGCCCAATGTGGAAAAATAAGTGTCCCGCACATTGTCCTTAAGCGTGATCTGACGGTAAAAATCCGGATTGTCAAACACCGCCCAGGTTGACGCTTCCTCCCGGGTCATCAGCTCCGGATTGTATAATACCCCGGTCACTCCCCACATATAGCCTGCGGCGTAACGGCTCCAGCTCTCTCCGTCTATCTCATTTTCCTCAAAAACGTCCGCAATATAAGGCGACACACATCTTGCATAATAATTCTCCTCATCCTCCCTGTCAAAAAAGGACTCGGAGTAAGGTTCCAGCGCGCCCTCCGCTATCAGTTTCATGATCATATAGTCAGAGGGACAGACCAGATCGTAAGTATCCCCAAGAGTCAGCTGATTATACAGATCCTCGTTGGTGCCAAAGCAGGAATACTCCACCTGCACCCTTTTTCCGTAAGTCTCATAATACCAGACCTCAAACTCATCATACAGGGCGTTCTCCCCAAAGATATCCACGCCGTTATCCAGCTCTATTCTTTCCTCTTCATCCCAGTCGCCCAGATCGATATATTCTTCCCAGTTGCAGACCCTGAGCGTGATCGTCTCCTCTCTGGCCTGTGCCCGTCCTCCCTGAGGCCAGGGAAGGCTTGCGAGGACAGCCCCGGTCAGACACAGCGCCAGCACACGTACTCTTCTAACCTTCAAATTTACTGCCCTCCTTTCCGCTCCGCAGATTCATCAGCGCCACCGCCAGCACCACGATGAGAAAGATCAGCGTAGACAGAGCCCACAGCGCCGTCTTGATCTCCGTCTGGGAGCCCTTTGTAGCGTTCACCACATAAGTGCTGATGGTGTCAAAGGTAGCCGGTTTGGTATAACTGGCAATAAAATAATCATCCAGAGACAGTGTCACCGCCAGAGCAAAGCCGGATACGATACCCGGCTGGATCTGAGGCAGCACCACTTTGGTCAATGCCTGTCTGGGGGTGGCTCCCAGATCCATGGCCGCCTCATACAGGCTGGCGTCCATCTGTTTTAACTTCGGCACCACCGACAGATATACAAAGGGAGCGGACAATACCACATGCCCGATCACCAGCGGTACATAGGTACTCTTATCCACGCCAAGCACCACCACCAGCATGATACATACGGAAAAGCCCGTCACCACATCCGCGTTTATAACCGGAACCTGATTCATGACACCCACAAAACTCTTGGTCATTTTTTTGGAATAAAAAGCCCCTATGGCTCCCAGCGTACCCAGCACCGCAGCCAGAAGAGAAGAGCCGAAAGCCAGCAGCACCGTGCCCAGAATCATTCCCCTAAGCTCCTCATTGGAGAACAGATTGATATAATTGTCCATGGTAAATCCATGAACGGAACCGATATTGGCAGAGGTGGTAAAGCTGTAAAAGGCCAGCACCAAAATGGGCAGATACAATAACAGCAGCGTCACAGCGATAAATATCTTCCCAGGCAGATCTTTTCTCATAGCAGCGCACCTCCTCTGTTTCCGGTATCCTCCTCCGCGTAACGGTCCGTGATCAGGGTGAACACCAGGATGATGAGCAGCAGGATCAGCGCGATCATCGATCCGTTATGCCAGTCGTAAGCGCTGAAAAAGCTGCCGATAAGGCTGCCCATGATATATGTACTGTTGTACAGCATATCCAGCACCACATAGTTGGTCATGGACGGCAGAAACACCATGACCACGCCGCTGATGATCCCCGGCACGGACAGGGGCAGCGTCACCTTGCAGAATACCTGAAACGGGCTGGCTCCCAGATCCGCAGCCGCCTCCAGCAGACTCTTGTCCAGTTTCAGCAGCGTGGTATACATGGGCAGGATCATAAAGGGCAAAAAATCATAGGTCATACCGATGATGGTATTTAAAAAGGGATGAAACGCCAGATTTCCCTCGATCAGGGTCAATATCTCCTTCAGCGCCGTGATCCGCAGCGTGAAATTGATCCACATGGGCATGACGAACATCACAACGATCACCGCCTTGCTCTTCCACTTACTCCTTGCCAAAATATAGGCGATGGGATACGCCAGCAGCAGACATACGCAAGTTGTCACCACCGCTATGGCAAAGCTGTAGGCCAGTGTTCCTATTGTATAGGGGCTGGTGAAAAATCCGGTCAGGTTGCCAAAGGTAAATTCCCCCTCACCATTGGTAAAAGCATAATATATTATGACCAGAAGCGGCGCCGCCACAAAGCAGAGTAAAAACACTGCATAAGGGATGCAGAGCTGTTTTCTGGTAAAACGAAATACACCCATTTCTCTACCTCCGTGCCGCTACTTTTTCAGCGCGTACTGCAGCTTGTCTCTGGGAATGATCAGACTAACATAGTCATCCATATTCCACAGATACTCGTCGTGCACGATGAAGTCCTCATCCTCGTCCGTCCGTACTATGTAGCGGTAATGGTCGCCCTTGTAGATCAGGTTGATGATATGCCCCTTCACCATGTCTGCCTCTTCGTCATCACTCATAACGATGTCTTCCGGCTTGATGGAGACGATCACACGCAGGGACTGCGCCTCCACCTCATCCCCGTGGGCGTCCACCAAAATGCCGCCCTCATCCATGTGGGAACCGGGGATCAGCCGCGTGATGTCAAAGTCCAGATCTCCGTCCAGAAAATCCAACTGATAGCCGCTTTTAACGCCCACCTCGATCTTGTTCAGCGTACTCTCGGCGATCATGATATGGATTCCCTCCGGGTCGACGGTCAGTCCCACCCTGCTCCCCGCCTGGGCCTTGCGGGTGGACTGGATCACGATCTCATTCTTGCCGGACTGCACGGTGATCTCGTAATGCACGCCCTTAAACACCACGGAGGTCACTTCCCCCTGGATGATACCCTCTCCGGGAGGCGTGATCTCGATATCCTCGGGGCGCAGCACCGCGTCGATCATGGTGCCGTTCTCCACGTCGTCCACACAGGTAAACTCCGCGCCGCAGAAACGGACCTTGTACTTGCCGGTCATAATGCCGTTAAAGATATTGCTCTCTCCGATAAAGTCCGCCACAAAAGCGTTTTTCGGCTCGTTATAGATATCCTCCGGCTCGCCCACCTGCTGTATCCTGCCCTCCGACATGACCACGATCTTGTCGGACATGGTCAGAGCTTCCTCCTGGTCATGGGTCACATAGATAAAGGTAATGCCCAGCTTGTCATGCATGGATTTCAACTCCAGCTGCATCTCCTTGCGCATCTTCAGGTCCAGTGCGCCCAAAGGCTCGTCCAGCAGCAGGATCTGGGGCTCGTTGACGATGGCTCTGGCGATGGCGATACGCTGCTGCTGTCCCCCGGACAGGGTCTGGACGGTCCGGGTCTCAAATCCTTCCAGATCCACCATTTCCAATGCCTTTTTTACTTTTTTTACCACCTCTGCCCGGGGCAGTTTTTTCAGTTTCAGTCCAAAGGCTATATTGTCAAAAATATTAAGGTGGGGAAACAGGGCATAGCGCTGGAACACCGTGTTGATCGGTCTTAAGTTGGGAGGCAGTTTTGTGATATCCCTGCCATTTAATAAAATCTCGCCGCCGCTGGGCATGTCAAAACCCGCCAGCATCCGCAAAGTCGTAGTCTTACCGCAGCCGGAAGGCCCCAGAAAAGTCACAAACTCCCCCTGTTTTATGGTAAGGTTAAAATCGTCCACCGCCACAAAACCGTCCTCAAAAGCACGGCACAGGGATTTAAACTCCAGAAAATGTTCAGATCTTGTGCTGCTGTTCACCGCAGTTTCCTCCTACCTGTCATAATGATCAAAGCCCCCGCCGCAAAAAACAGGTATCAAGCCTGCCGCGCTGCGGATCAGCGGGGCGTCTGCCCCAAAATGCCCGCACCGGCACAACGGTTGGCTCATTGCACGCGGGAATAAAATACATTGAACTCAAGTCTATCATAAAACACTGTGGATTTCTACATATTTTTTATATTTCCCTCTTTTTTTTACAGGCAGAATTCACCGGCCGGACAAACGCGACCGGGCAGCCGCCCAAAAGGACGGCTGCCCGATCTGTAAAACCCGAACTATGCCGGTATATTATAGCCGCAGCAACGACTCCAAAGTCACCTGAAAGATCTTCTCCCGCGCCGATGTATTGTCATTCCACTGCCTGTTGTCATACTCCTCTCCCACCAGAATATCACCGCTGTAGAGCAGTTGCCCAAATACCTTATTTCGGAAACTGGCTATGGCCGCCATGGTGGCGCACTCCATCTCCACGGTCTGGCAGCCCTGCCCGACCCGGTGTTCCACCATATCCCTTGTCTCCCGATAAAATCCGTCCGTGGTCCAAGTGGTACATTCTATGTATGGAATCTTATATTCAGTCAGCACTTCTTTAAAAATCCGCACCGGTTGTTCCTGCAGCTCGATATATTTGGCGGGCGGCAGATATTTGTAAGAGGCACCCTCGTCCCGCAGCGCCCGCACCGGAATCATCACGTCCCCCGCCGGGATATCTGCCAGCACGCCGCAACCCCCGCAGCATAACAGTACTTCCACTCCTCTGCCGTACAGCCATTCCGTCATCATGGCTATGGAGCCGGAGGCCACTACGGCCTGTATCAGGCAGATCTCGATTCCCTTGTAGGTAATCCGGTACGCGGGAAAGGGCCGCATTTCAGAGATATAAATCCCGATGACCCGGCCGGGATATTTATTCAGAAAGGAATCGATTACCTCCCGAAAAAAAGTCATAATGCAAAGACGCGGAAACGGTTCCTCACTCCTCACTGGATTTATGACCGCATGCCGCTGGGTACTGTACTCTAAAATCGGGTATTCGTTTTCAACGATCATTGAGCGCTTCCTCCCTTTTATCATTTATTAAGCCATCTCTTCTTTATGATCTATCCACATTGAGTCTGTTCCACATCCTAATTTAAGAATTTTCATTCCATCGCGTATCTCATAAATTGAATATTTACAGCTCAATATCCACCTGATAGGTCTCGTCGATCAATATGTAGGCGGCGCTGTGGCGGACACATTGCTCCAGCATCCGGGCATTGTCCCGGCGAACCGTCTCTATCGTACAGTCCTCGTCCTCGCCCCGGTCTTCAATGACGCTGGCAAACTTCCTGATATCGTCAAAATGAGCGGCAATGTATCCGTCGCTCATGACCAGACAGTAGAATCTGATCTGTTTAAGATACTCCGGTTCAAAATCTCCGGCCCAGTCGAAAGGGATATAGCAGCCCTCCACCACCAGGTTCTGCTCATTTTCAATGGCGGTCTTGACCATCTCCCGCACAACAGGCCACAGATATGCGGTGAGCGCCTTATCGTCGCTGACCGGCGTAAGCTCCGTATAGCCGCTGCGGATCAGTCCCATTTTCAAATGGTCTATGGAGAGGTACGGATATTTGTATTTCTCCAGCAATTTTTGCGCCAGCGCCGTCTTGCCCGTGTGGGACGCGCCTGTGATCAATAGAATCATCTTCTCCTCCTTCTCATGACCGTCAATAGGAATTAAATATCCTGAATTCCCATTTATATGCCTGGGAATCATTTTCCAGCAGTTTCAAAACGTTTTGTCGGAAACTTGTCCGCATTTGCCAGATTCATCTTTTCATATCCCATCCTGAGTTTCCATGGACACTCCTCATAATATTGCCTTGATTCTATCATAGGAATAGAAAAGCCGCAAGAATTTTTTCTCATGCTTTTTTCAGACGCTGGCCACAGCCGCCTTCATGTTCTTTACATACTCGTATATGGCCGGAGCCGCCTGTTCGCCATCCCGGGCGATCAGCTTTACAATGGCGCTGTCCACGATGACGCCGTCGGATATTCGGGCCATTTGCCGGGCCTGATCAGGGGTGTGGATGCCAAATCCAACAACGCAGGGAACATCCGTCACCTCCCGAATGCTTTTCACTATGGACTCCAGGCTGGTGTCAATCCCGCCGCGCACCCCTGTGACTCCCGTGGAAGACACCACATAGATAAAGCCCTTCGCCTCCCGGGCGATCATCTGAATCCGGTCCCTGGAGGTGGACGCGATCATGGAGATCAAAGCCACATGATGGGCATCCGCCGCCCCTTCCAGTTCCTGCTTTTCCTCATAGGGAAGATTGGGAACAATGACTGCCCCCACTCCCAGCTCCTCACATCTGGCAAAAAAAGGCTCACAGCCATAGTGGAGCACCGGGTTTGCATAGGTCATAAAGGCCAATGGTACGGGAGCCTTCCCAGACTCTCGGGCCAGCACCCTCACCCTGCGCACAATATCAAACACGCCGTCCGTATTTATGCCGCCTTCAAGCGCCCGGATATTGGCGTCCTGAATCTCCACGCTCTCCGCGGTGGGATCGGAAAAAGGAATGCCGATCTCGATCAGATCCGCTCCGGCCCGATCCATCTCCAGAATATATTCCACCGTGCAGCCCGGCGTGGGGTCCCCCGCTGTCAAAAAGGGGATAAATGCCTTGTGATTGAGTGTCTGAAATGCCCTGCCTATATTATTCTCATATTCCTTATTCATGGATATCTACCCCCCTGTATCTGGCGATCGCCGCCACATCCTTATCTCCGCGCCCCGACAGACAGACGATGATGCTCTGGTCAGGCCGGTAATTGTCCGCTATCTTCCGCACATGAGCCACCGCATGAGCGCTCTCCACAGCACAGATGATCCCTTCCGTCCGGGCGATATACTCAAAAGCGTCCACCGCCTCGTCATCTGTAACTGGCACATACCGCGCCCTGCCGATATCATGGAGATGGGCGTGCTCTGGCCCGATGCCCGGATAATCCAGACCTGCCGAGATGGAATACACCGGCGCGATCTGCCCATATTCATCCTGGCAGAAATAGGACTTCATGCCGTGGAATATCCCCAGGCTCCCGGTGGCGATGGTAGCCGCCGTCAGCGCCGTGTCCACTCCCTTGCCCGCGGCCTCACAGCCGATCAGTTCCACTTCCTTATCCCCTATAAAATTGTAGAACATACCCATGGAATTGCTGCCGCCGCCCACACAGGCCACCACGGCGGCGGGAAGTCTCCCCTCCTTTTCCAGGATCTGCGCTCTGGCCTCCCGGCTGATCACGCTCTGAAAATCCCGCACGATCATGGGGAAGGGATGGGGACCCATAACGGAACCCAGCACATACAGCGTATCCTCCACCCGCCCGTTCCACTCCCGCATACAGGCATTGACCGCGTCCTTTAATGTGCAGGTTCCGCTGGTGACGGGATGCACTTTGGCTCCCAGCAGTTCCATGCGGTACACATTCAGCGCCTGGCGCACGGTGTCCTCCTCCCCCATAAAGATCTCGCACTCCATGCCCAGCAGCGCCGCAGCCGTTGCAGTTGCCACGCCATGCTGACCTGCCCCGGTCTCGGCGATGATCCGGGTCTTCCCCATTTTTTTAGCCAGCAGCGCCTGCCCCAGCACATTGTTGATCTTATGGGAGCCAGTATGGTTCAGATCCTCTCTTTTCAGATAGATCTTGGCACCGCCCAGATCCCTGGTCATCTTCTCCGCGTAATAGAGCAGAGAGGGTCTGCCTGCGTATTCGTCAAGCAGCGTCTGCAATTCCCGCTGAAATTCCGGGTCCTTCTTATACTGCTCATAACATTCTTCCAATCGGATCAGTTCATTCATCAATGTCTCGGAAACATACTGTCCCCCGTGGATTCCATATCGTCCTTTACTCATCATATTTTCCTCTTTCCCGCATATCCGTAGCCGAGTCACCGACTGCGATCTCACCTGCAATATTGCGTCATACTATGTTTCTACTCCCGCGGGTGGTTCTCCCCGCGGTGTGCAGTCACATCTTTCTTAATTTACTCTGTTTGATATTTGTCTCTCCGATCATCTTTTCCTCCTCTCCCATATTTTTGACTTCAGCGGCTGCATACGCTCCACGCAAAAAACCGCCCCTGACAGATATTCTCTGTCAAGGACGGGTTAAAAGACATTCTCCCGCGGTGCCACCTTGATTCATGCCATGACGGCATGCTCTTTTCAGGATACCAACATATCCCTTGCAACTGACGTATGCGCACGTCATGAAATACTCGGCCCGAAGAGCCTTTCCTCATGCCCTCAGTGGTCCATTTAACAGCCTGCATTTCCGACCTTTCTCAGCACCCGGTCTCTCTGTAAGCGCATCTACTGTTTTTATCTCCACTTCAACGGTTTGTGTTCCGCTATTTAATTTTTACTCCCTTTTCGGAAAAGTGTTCCCAGTGCGTAAATCTCCCTTTATAAAATATATTTCTGTACAAATCACATAATCTGCAACAGCTTAAGAGGTCTATAACCTGGGATTTTGTCGTCTAACAAAAATTTCTATCAAACTCTATTACAGCTTCACGGTTAAGCGTGTCATTATAGACATCCGACTCAAAAAACTTTCCACCACAAGCATTCTTTAGATATCCTTCTTGTAATTCCATGGCCATAAAGGAAGGGTAATTATAGCCTTCAGCATCGGATATGCCATAAACAACTGCCTCTTTAAAACCAAATTGTGGATAGTATTCCGGCCTTCCAAAAAATAGAATAGCACCGTAGCCAAGCTTTTGGGCTTTCTCTATCATTGTACGAATGAGGGCTTGACCAATGCCTTGACGCTGATATTCAGGGAGTACGCTCAAAGGACCAAAATTAAGGACAGGAAACATACAACTTTCCTTTTTAACAACCGCATTACTGCAAATAATATGTCCGACTATCGTTCCGTTTTTTAGCTGAGCAACTAAACTCAATTCATTAATGCCATCACGGTGCCTTAACTCATGAACCATCCAATGTTCATAAGGACAGCCAATTTCACCACGCTGTATTCTCTCGGGATAATTAAATGCTGCTCTTGTTATTTCTTCAACTTTTCGGTAATCCTTTTCTTCTTCCTGCCTAACTATAGTATGTTCTATCAATGAAATCCTCCATAAATTCCGGTTTATATATTTGATCATATAATCCTTATCTGCCAATGATAATGAATATTTATAAAACATTTCACAATAGGTACACCATTCCGAAAAGAGCGCTTTTTTATATTACTCCCTGCGTGAAAAAGTGTCAAGTATTTTTTATCCTATCAAACAGTTCCTTGCCTTTAAAATCGTCATAACAAATCCACATGCTGTCGTTCTCGGTGACCCATGTACACGTCAGGATACACAAATCATTTTTAACCGCCCATCTTTGCACGCCTGCGCCCAAACTATATATAAACTGCGCAAGAGACATAATGCCAGAGGGTATATATATTGTAACTGTTTCCAGAACTTCCGCATTATCCTCAAAGAGCAATGGAAACATTTTAACGGCAAAATCCATATCCGTCTTTAAAACGATATCATGTCTCTCATTACTAGTTTTTGATGTCACAAACTGTAGCTCCGAGGATAGGATCATTTTATTTAACGCACTGTTTTCGCTGACATCATAAAGAGAAATGAAAAAAGCAGAAGGAATCAATTTTGCTAATTCCGCAAAAATATTTTCTGGTTTACATTTAACCTCGATCTCCCTTACTTTCTTACGTGCTTTCTCACATTCTCCTGAACCCTTTAGTTTTTTAGGTATCTTCATACAATTCCAGTTGCCTCCTTAATACAGACGTCTGTTTTTTTACAAAGGTAATAAGTCCTAAAATAATACATCAACCCCAAATGTGGCATAAGGATTTCTATCATATTCCCGCCCTATTATCTTAAACGGCAGCACCAACTCCGGTTTGCCTGCAATACCGCCTATCGAATTAGAAAACAGTTTATGATACACATATACATTCCGCAAAATACAAGAAAGGGATGTTCCTTATCAGACCTCCAGAACATCCCCTCAAATTGCTTTCAATCCCAAATACCTATACCAGCCGCACCGTTTCTCTGGCAATGGCCAGCTCCTCGTTGGTAGGGATCACCATGACTTTGGTGCGGGAATCGGGAGTACTGATCACGATATCCTCTCCCCGTTTGCCGTTTGCCTCCTGATCCAGAGCCACGCCCAGATAACCCAAGTATTCACAGATCATGGTTCTCACCAAAGCGGCGTTCTCCCCCACTCCGGCTGTAAAGCAGATCAGATCCACACCGTTCATCGCGGCGGTGTACGCTCCGATATATTTTGCCACACGGTAGGCAAAAGTTTTCATGGCACAGATCGCGTGGGCATCTCCATTGTGATAGCCGTCCTCCAAATCCCTAAAATCCGAAGACAAATTATCGGAAAGTCCCAGCACGCCGGATTTCTTATTCAGAATACTCATGATCTCGTCTATGCTCTTGTTCTCCTTATGCGCCAGAAACTCAATGATCGCCGGATCGATATCGCCGGATCTGGTTCCCATGATCAGTCCTTCAAGAGGAGTCAGACCCATGGAAGTATCCACACATTTGCCGTTCTTTACCGCCGATACGCTGGCACCGTTGCCCAGGTGACACACGATGGTCTTTAAGGATTCATAGGATATGCCCAATACTTCAGCGGCGCGTTTCGACACATAAGAATGGCTGGTGCCGTGAAATCCGTAACGGCGAATCTTGTATTTCTCATAGTATTCCACAGGCAGGCCGTACATATATGCCTCAGGAGGCATAGTCTGATGAAAGGCGGTGTCAAACACAGCCACCATGGGAGTGCCGGGCATCAGTTTCCGGCAGGCGTTTATGCCGATCAGATTGGCGGGATTGTGCAGAGGGGCCAGATCGTTGCATGCCTCGATGGCCTTCAGCACTTCATCGTCGATGATCACGGACCGGGCAAATTTCTCGCCGCCGTGTACCACCCGGTGTCCCACCGCGCCGATTTCCTCCAGGCTCTTTACCACGCCTGTCTTCTCCCCCGTAAGCGCCTCCAGTACCAGACGGATCGCCTCGGTGTGATCCGGCATGGGAGTCACCTTTGTCTCTTTCTCACCGCCCGCCGGGGTGTAGCTGATCTGGCTGCCTTCGATACCGATGCGCTCACACAGACCTTTGGCAATGCACTGCTCCGACTCGGAATTTATCAGCTGAAATTTCAGGGAAGAACTCCCGCAATTTATTACCAAAATATTCATGATTCCATATCCTTTCTTATATTGAGTTCCGTTTCCGACCGACCAGTACCATTCCTCTTGAAATAAATCCTGGCCTATAACGCGGCCATTATTTATTTCAGGCACTGGACGGTCGGATACTGATTTGAGTTCCGTATCCGACCGGCTATACCAACTGTGCCTGCACCGCCGTCAGCGCTACCACGCCCACGATGTCCTGCCAGGAACAGCCTCTGGACAGATCGTTTACCGGCTTGGCAATACCCTGCAACATGGGACCGTAGGCCTCCGCGCCTCCCAGTCTCTGCACCAGTTTGTAGCCGATGTTACCCGCGTCAAGATTGGGGAAGATCAACACGTTGGCCCTGCCGCCCACAGAGCTGCCCGGCGCTTTGGATTTGGCCACGCCGGGTACCAAAGCGGCGTCCGTCTGCAATTCACCGTCCAATGTCAGCTGAGGATATTGTTCATGGGCGATCCGGGTGGCCTCCACCACCTTGTCCACCAGCGCGTGTTTTGCGCTGCCCTTGGTGGAGTGGCTCAGCATGGCGATCACGGGTTTGGGACCCACCAGGCTCTTGAAACTTCTGGAGGAGGTCTCCGCGATAGCCGCCAGTTCCTCCGCCGTGGGGTCCTGGTTCAGACCGCAGTCCGCAAAGATAAATGTGCCGTTTTCCCCCTGCTCTTTGAACTGCGTATCCATCACAAAGAAGGCGGACACCAATTTCACCCCGGGAGCTGTCTTTAAGATCTGCAAGGCGGGACGCAGGGTGTCGGCTGTAGAATGACATGCCCCGGCTACCATGCCGTCCGCATGGTTGGCTTTTACCATAACAATACCGAAAGTAAGAGGATCTCCAAGCAGAATCTCTCTCGCCTTTTCCGGCGTCATGCCCTTGGATTTCCTGGTCTCATAGAGCAGGTTGACATACTCGTCCAGCTTTTCCGTATTCTTGGGATTGATCACTTTAACACCGGTCAGATCCACCTCCAACCACCCCGCGCCATCCATGATCTTTTCCTCGTCACCGATCATAATGATGTTCGCAATACCTTCTTCCATAATCTTTGCCGCCGCTATAAGCGTTCTCTTGTCCGTGGTCTCCGGCAGTACAATGGTCTTTTTGTCGAGCCTGGCCCGGGCTTTGATCGTGTCAATATATGACATATTCTCTCCTTCCTGCGGAATTGCCGCAATCTTTTTATTTTTTTATACAAATTTCAAAAAACAGCTTAACAAACATGCTTTTTTATATTATACTAGAGATAGAAAAATTTAACAAGCGCTAATATGCGTTAAATTGTATATTTTGAAATACAAAGCGTCGCAATTAGATACATAAAAACGTGATTCCTGTGTACATGTAAACGCTTACACGACCTGTTATTTTTTTCACATAGTCTCCTACACTTTGTTGACGTAATTTAGTTTACTTCTGTGAGCAAGCTTACGATTGCGGAAAGGATATGGAAAACACCATGAAGGTATGTGCTGTCATTGCGGAATATAATCCGTTTCATCTTGGCCATGCTTATCACTTACAGCAGGCCCGGCTGCTTACAGACGCCGACTACATCATCGTTGTGATGAGCGGTAACTTTGTGCAGCGCGGAGACCCGGCGCTTATCGATAAATATGCGCGCGCCAGGACCGCCCTCTCCTGCGGTGCCGATCTGGTGCTGGAACTTCCCGCCTGCTTTTCCACGGGCAGCGCGGAATATTTCGCACGGGGGGCCATATCCATGTTGGATCATCTGGGCATGGTGGATTTTCTGTGCTTTGGCAGCGAGTGTTCGGATATCCAGTTTTTATCCCAATTCGCGGATATTTTTTTACAGGAGCCGGAGCCCTACAAAAAGGTTCTGCTGGAAAAACTCAAGCTGGGATATTCCTACCCCACGGCCCGTTCCAACGCGTTGATAATCGCCTATCCCAAACTGGCCGCGGACATATCCGTGATTTCCAGCCCCAACAATATACTGGGAATCGAATATATCAAAGCGCTGCACAGACGCCGCAGCCTGATCCATCCTGTCAATCTCCGCCGTATCGGCTCCGACTACAGGGACAAACGTCTGGGGACATTCCAGAGTTCAGCCAGAGCCCTGCGTCAGGCCATATACAGCGGCCGCAGCATAGAGGAACTGTGTTCACAGCTGCCGGAGGAATCTTATCATATATTGACAGAATATTTTGAACGGGAAAAGCCCCTGTTTCAGGATGACTTTTCCACTTTGCTGCATTATAAGCTGCTGTCGGAGCAGGCCAAGGGTTATACCGACTATCTGGATATCTCGCCGGATCTGTCAGATAAGATCCGCAAATATGTGTATCAGTACACCACTTTCAGTGAATTTTGCGATCTGCTGAAATCAAAAGATATGACCTATACCCGTATCAGCCGCTGTCTGATGCATATTCTTTTGAACATAACCAAGGACAATATGCAGTTCTACATAGACAATCAGGATTCCGTATCCTACGCCCGGCTGTTGGGATTCCGGGAGGACGCCAAGCCTCTGTTGACTTCCATTGCCGCCAATGCCTCCATCCCGCTGATCACCAAGATGGCTGACGCGGACAAACTGCTGACATTGGGCGGGCATCATATGTTCCAGCAGGAGGTACAGATCACCGATATCTACAGCAGCATCCAGGCCTCAAAATCGGGGCATAAGATGTACCACGAATATACCAGACCCATGATCATTGTATAATGAAGTATATATATGAGAAAGCCGGACAGAGCTTGATATGATATCATCTTCTATCCGGCTTTTTACCACAAGTAATGAAACAAGTACTTTCATTTGTAGACCAAATCATGCATTTGCAACGCGAATATTGACACCGTCAATTCTTGAAACTATGAATCGGCGCAGGAATGCGCCCTCCCCGATTCACAAAATCATCGCAGGAAAAGGGATTTACCGGCATGATGGGAGCATAGCCCAGCAGGCCGCCAAATTCCACGGTCTCTCCCACTCCCTTGCCGATAACGGGAATGACCCTGACCGCCGTTGTCTTCTGATTGACCATACCGATGGCCATCTCATCCGCTATGATGCCTGAGATCGTGGTGGCTTTCGTGTCTCCGGGAATGGCGATCATATCCAGTCCCACCGAGCAGACACAGGTCATGGCCTCCAGTTTTTCCAGCGTCAATGCTCCCGCCGTCACCGCATCGATCATACCCTGGTCTTCGCTCACCGGAATAAACGCTCCGCTTAAGCCCCCCACATAGGAGGAAGCCATGACGCCGCCTTTTTTCACCTGGTCATTGAGCAGTGCCAGAGCTGCGGTAGTGCCCGGTGCCCCCGCATACTCCAGACCGATCTCGCACAGGATATCCGCCACGCTGTCCCCGATGGCCGGGGTAGGAGCCAGGGACAGGTCCACAATGCCAAAGGGAACCCCCAGTCTCTGGGAGGCTTCTCTCGCCACCAGCTGACCCACTCTTGTAACCTTGAACGCCGTCTTTTTGATAGTCTCACACAGTACTTCAAAATTCTCGCCCCGCACTTTTTCCAGAGCTGTCTTAACCACACCGGGGCCGCTGACGCCTACGTTAATAATGCGGTCCGCCTCCGTAACGCCATGAAAAGCCCCCGCCATAAAGGGGTTGTCATCCGGCGCGTTACAGAAAACTACCAGCTTGGCGCATCCCAGAGAATCCTGTTCCCGTGTACGCTCCGCCGTCTCCCGGATGACCTCGCCCATCAGCTTTACTGCGTCCATATTGATTCCCGTCTTGGTGGAACCCAAGTTCACGGAACTGCACACCCTTTCCGTGACAGACAGGGCCTGGGGAATGGAGCGGATCAGCAGTTCTTCCGCCGGAGTCATACCTTTGCTTACCAGCGCGGAATAGCCGCCTATAAAATTCACGCCCACCTCGTGAGCCACCTTATCCAAAGTATTGGCTATGCCCGCAAAGTCTTCGGGAGTCTTGCATGCCGCAGCCCCCACCAGGGCGATGGGTGTCACAGAAATTCTCTTGTTCACAATGGGGATACCGTATTCTCTGGATATCTGTTCCCCCGTTTTTACCAGATCTTTGGCAGACTCATATATCTTTTGGTAAATCTTCTCGTTCAGCCGTTTCAGATCCGAGTCCATGCAGTCCAGCAGACTGATGCCCATGGTTATGGTGCGCACGTCCAGATTTTCCTTTTCGATCATTTCATTGGTCTCTGCCACTTCATATATGTTTATCATCTTTCCTCTTTCCTGCATAGCCGTAAATTGCTCTGGGCTAAAATCCGGCTATTCCCGCAATAACATTTGATCCCATAGTTTCCTAGATTCTGTGCATCTGATCGAATATCTCTTCCTTCTGGCATTTTACCGCCACTCCGATATCCCCGCCCAATCTCTCCAGAGCGTCCACCATGTCCCCATACTGGCTGGTCATATTGCTGATATCCACGATCATCATCATATTAAAGTATCCCTGTACGATGGTCTGGGAGATATCCAGTATATTCACCCTGCTTTCCGCCAGATAAGTACATACTCTTGCTATAATGCCTACCGTGTCCTTGCCTACCACTGTAATGATTGCCTTTTTCATATTTTCCTCTTTCCCGCCCTCCAAAATTAAAGGCGTTCGTTAGATGCGCATCAACTGAATAAATTATATATCCTTTGCTCCATATCGTCAACACCCTGCCAAGCCCACAAAAAAGAAAGCGGCTCGCCGCTTTTTTGACTCAGTTCCACCCCGGCAGGCTGTAGTCTGGCCGCATGTTGTTCCCGGGAAAATAACCGGGCCTGTTAGATTTCCATTACCGGAGAGATCTCGCTGCGCCTGGCCACCTGGATCTGAAAATCCTCCGCGCTGTAGGGATTGTCTCCCATAGTGATCTCCATGCGCACGGCCTCGTAGGCCAGCTCTGGCAGATTATTCTCCTGACTTAAATGCCCCAGGGATATATATTTTAACCCGTCGTGCAGTATCCGGCTCAGCAGCCTGCCGGAATTCTCATTGGACAGGTGTCCTCTTTTTCCCAGAATCCTCTGTTTCAGGTGATAGGGATAGGGGCCCACCTGAAGCATGTTCACATCGTGATTTGCCTCCAGCAGGATGGCATCCAACCCTTTCAGGCATTCCACCGTATAATCATTGTATTCCCCCAGATCCGTACATACCGCTACCCGTTGGCTGCCGTAACTGATACGGTAAGCTACGGGTTGGGACGCATCATGGCTGATACGCATAGGGTATACGGTCAGATCCTTGAGAGTAAAACGCTGATCTTCCTTCACTTCTACCCAAAGTTCAGAATCTATCTCTCCCCCGTTTTTCGTCTTCCTTATAGCGTCTATGGTACCTCCGGTGGCGTACAGCGGAATCTCGTATTTACGCGCCAGCACTTTCAGGCCGCTAATGTGATCTGAATGTTCATGGGTGATGAATATACCGTCCAAATCCCGTCCGCTGAGTCCCAGTTCCTGAAGTCCTGCCTCCGTCCGCTTTCCGCTGATGCCCACATCGATCAGCAAGTGTGTGGCATCCGACCCCACATAGATGCAGTTGCCGCTGCTCCCACTCGCAATACTACACATTCTCATAATACTGTCATCCTTCGGGGAATAATGCCCTTCTCCCCGTCTTCTCCCGTCCTCATTTATTCCTGCAGGCGTTTGCGAAACCCAGCAGCTAAAATGCCATTGTGCACATTGCACACTCACTCAGGGGCAAACGCGCTTTTATTCCGTGAACAGCGTAACAGTTTAAACTGTCCAGTAAATTTTAATATCGTCGCCGTCATGCAGCTCTTCAAAGTGCTGCGCCGGACGGCCATTGAGCAGTGTCACGATGCTCCGGCCCTGGGAATTGCCCAAGTCAAACTCATAAAAGTCAAAAATGTCCACAAACACATATGCCTTTTTACCCCGCAATGTAACTGGCTGCTGATTTACCGCCACCTGCAGTTGCCGTATCCCGTCCTGTGTCCCGGCTGCCTCATCGCGGTTCTGTTTGCTGCCCGCTCCGTTCCCCTGTGCCCTAAAGGGATCTGAGAAGTCCTCGTCCGGTTCTTCGTTATCCTCTTCCAGGTCTTCCCAGGATGCCGGCTCCGGTGAGCCAAGCTCCTCAGATTCCCCCTCCTCGTCGCCGCCCGGCTCAAACCTCACGTCAAATCCCTCGTAGACCTTGGTATCCGCTTTAGCGGGAGCATCATTCACCAAAATGTGTCCCTGTAAGGGGATGTCCGCGTACTGTGCCACCTGTTCCACTGTATACCAATTCTGAATACGGATCTCATCACCGTTTTGAATCTCATAAAAACCCAGCTGCCTCTCACCGTTCACATAGGCCTGTCTGGGCAGCAGGATCTGGATGCCGCTCACGGTGATATGTACCTGCTGTGCCATCTCCGGCAGTTTTTCCAGCAGCGGGTGCGCCGCCTCTCCCGCAGTGGAGGGAACCAGCACCACCTTGTCCCCGTTCTGAATCCGGGTATGGATATCTCCCTCCTGCCCGTTTACCGTGATCACGGCGGCCTCTCCCTGCTCACCCCGGATCATGTGACTCTTTCCGTCCACAGTGTACTCCACCGCAGCTCCCCTTTTGGGAAACAGATTTTCATTGGGGAACCCGGCGGCAATGGCAGCCTCCACCACCGACAGCCTGCCGTTGTCGTAAAGTTTCACTCTCTGGTCGTTAAATGCCACAAAAATAAAATTGTTGCTCTGCTCATAATAGCTTAAGCAGATGCCGATGGGCGTCACCATCAGGGAGTCCTTTCTGGCGTTTACCACATCGAAACTGATGGCCTGCATCACGTCCTCTCCCCGGATGGCCACACGCTCCTTGGCGATGCCCAGCTGCTCCGCCAAGGCCTGGGTATAGCCGGGGATCATACCGCCGCCCCCTACCACAAACACGGCACTGACCGGTTTTTCTCCGTTCAGTTCCCTAATGCAATCCGCCACTTCCTTGGTCATGCTGTAAATATTTTCCCTTAGCAGCTCCTGGGCCTCTCCGGCCCCTATGGTCTGGGGCAGCCCCATAATATCCGTGTACTCTATGGTTTCCTGCGCGCCGATACTGCGCTTGATCTGTTCCGCCGTCTCAAAGTCCACCAGACAGTGCTGCACCAGAATATCTGTCAGGCTGTCCCCCGCCACGGGGATCATACCGTAAGCGGTGATGGCCCCCTCCCGGGTGATGGAGATATCGCTGGTGCCTGCGCCCACATCCACCAGAGCCAGGTTCAGCATCCGGAATTTCTCGGGGATGGCCACCTGGATGGCGGCAATGGGCTCCAGCGTCAAATTGGCCACCTGCAGCCCGGCGACGCCCACCGCCTTGTACAGGCCGTCCACCACGTCGTCCGGCAAAAATGTGGCGATCAGATCCACCCCCGCGGTCCTGGCCTTATGTCCCTCCAGATTGCCTATGGGATAGCCGTTCAGATAGTAGCGCATGGCAGTATAGCCCACGCAGTAAAACTGCATATCCGTGTCGTTGTCCCGGGTGAACTCCTCGTATGCCTGTTCCACTCCCATGGTATCCAGCGCGTATATATCCTCGCTGACGATCTCCTTTTCCATACCGTAGGTATATTCCACCGAGGTGGTCACGGTCCGCAGCACACGGCCCGCGGCGGCGATACACACCTGGGTCAGTTTCTTTCCCAGATCCTGTTCCAACAGATTTTTCACCTCGGCGATGGTAGTTCCCACCTTGCCGATATCGTGAATCTGTCCGTCCAGCATGGCTCTGGTCTCATGCTCCTTTTCCCGCTGCGCCACCACATGAAAGCGGGTGCCGTCCTTATACCCCACCGTTCCCACGATACTCCTGGTGCCGATATCCAGCCCAAATACCAATTCCCTTCCCTCTACTGCCGCCATGTGTAACCCTCCAGCCTTTCGCGAATCTGCCGATAACTCTCCTCCGGCTCATTGCTGTTATCTATGACAAAATCACTGCCTGTCCGAAACTCTGTTTCCGTCAACTGGCTTCCCATGATCTGCTCTATTTTTTCCGGGCTGTAGCCCCTGCTCTCGACAAGACGTTTTCTGCGGGCATCCTCCGATGCATGGATATACCACATCTCGTCCACGATATCTCCGTAACCGCACTCGATCAGCAGCGCCGCCTCGATAAAGAAAAGCTCTGCCTCTCCCTCCCGCCGGGCCTCCTCGATCTTTTCAAGCAGAAATTTCCTCACCGCCGGATGAACTATGGCATTGACCCTCTCCAGCATACTCCCGTCCCGAAAAATCTTCTCTGCCATCCTGCCCTTGTGGATATGTCCGTCTTGTTCCAATATCTCCCTGCCCAGCAGCGATACCAGCGCCTGATAGCAGGGCTGTCCCGGCTCCTTGACCGCATGGGCCACCTCATCCGCCAGATAGATACGGCATCGGTAGTGCTCCCTGATATATGCAAGTATTGTAGACTTTCCCGCTCCCACGCCGCCTGTTATTCCGATCAAGCGCATCCTGTTCCCTTCTTTCAATACATGATAAGGTCCTCACGTTGTCCCGGCATCAATGCGCCTCATACCAATTCTCCCCTGTGTGCAGATCCACTTCCAGAGGCACGGCCAACTGTGCCGCTCCTTTCATGCTCTCCTCCAGAATCCGGCTCACTTGTTCCGTTTCTTCCCTGCGGGTCTCGATGACCAGCTCATCGTGGACCTGCAAGATCAGCCTGGAGGCAAGACCCGCTCTGCGCAATTCTTTCCACACCCGGATCATGGCGATCTTGATGATATCCGCCGCCGTGCCCTGTATGGGGCTGTTCATCGCCACTCTCTCGCCAAAGGAACGCTGCATGAAGTTGGAGGAGGAAAGCTCCGGGATGGGCCTGCGTCTGCCGTACATGGTAGCGGTGTATCCGTTTTCTTTAGCGTCCGCCACCAGCCTGTCCAGATATTCCTTGACCTTGGGATAGGTGGCAAAATACTGCTCGATATACTCCGCCGCCTCCTTTTTACTGATACTTAAGTCCTGACTCAGCCCAAAGGAGCTGATGCCGTATACAATACCGAAATTCACGGCCTTGGCATTGCGTCTCTGCAGGTCCGTCACCTCCTCAAAGGGCGTCTTGAACACCTTGGAGGCCGTGATCCGGTGAATATCCTGATCCGTATGATAGGCTTGTATCAATTCCCCGTCTCCTGACATATGAGCCAGAACACGCAGCTCGATCTGGGAATAGTCCGCGTCCGTCAGCACGCAGCCCTCTCTGGGCACAAATACCTTCCGGATGCGCCGTCCCAGCTCCATACGCATGGGAATGTTCTGCAGATTCGGCTCCGTGGAGCTGATGCGCCCGGTGGCCGTGATGGTCTGGTTGAAGTTGGTGTGTATTCTGCCCGATGCGTCAATATACTCCGCCAGTCCGTCGGCATAAGTGCTCTTTAGCTTGGTCAGTCCCCTGTACTCCAGGATATCCGCTATGATGGGATGCTCCGGGGCCAGCTTTTCCAGCACATCCGCCGCCGTGGAATACCCGGTCTTGGTCTTTTTGCCACCCGGCAACTGCATCTGGTCAAAAAGGATCTCTCCCAGTTGCTTGGGGGAATTAATGTTAAAAGCGCATCCCGCCTGTTTGTGAATGCTCTCCTCCAACTCCCGTATACGGTCTGTCAGGGCATCGCCGTAGCTTTTAAGCTCCTCGCGGCGCACCGCCACGCCCTCCTGCTCCATCTCATGGAGCACCAGAGACAGGGGCATCTCCACTTCCCGCATCAGCTGGCCCATACCGCTCTCTTCCAGTTTCTGCCGGATGATCTGGCCTGCCTGCAGCGCGGTATATGCCTGATACTGATAAAATACCGCCAACTGTTCCAGATTTTCCCCGGCAGCCTGGGTCAAATTCTTTTTTCCGAAACACTCCTTGTAGCCGGGGACGGTGAGATCCAGATACTCCGCCGCGATGATCTCCCCGTCATAGTCGTTCTTTAACGGATTTAATAGATATGCGCCGATAATGGCGTCAAAATAACAGTCCGTGGGATTCTCTCCCATCTCCTCCCAGCCATAATACCCGTACTGCCCTTTGATATCCAGAGTGTACACCTGACATTTAGCCGTGAGCAGACGCACGGCGCGAAGTAGCGCCGCGTCTTCCCCGGATTCCTCCTTCACCTCTTCAAACAGGGAGAGCTGCTGGTTCTCCACAAGGACGCTGCCTCTCTCCACGCAGTAAAAATAGCTCTGTTTCTCCTCATCGGATACTGCCACTGCCACCAGTTTTCCGTCCTGGGCAAGTACCAGCAGGCCCAGGGGCTGCCCGGACTTTTTCGCCAGTTTTTCCAGGACTTTCACCATCTGCCCGCTGTCCCGTAACAGATGGAACCCTTTCGTGATCTGTTCCTGATCCTTCTCGCTTTCCTGCCTGTCAAAACGGCTCAAGATATTTTTAAACTCCAGCCGCTTGAACATTTGATAGGCCTCAGGAGTATAAAACCCTTCCGCTCTGGATGCCTGATAATCCATTGTCAGATCACAGTCCGTCTTTATCGTGGCCAGTTTCTTGCTAAGGTCCGCCAGTTCCCGGTTCTGGGCCAGGGATTCCCGGATGCTCTTCTTGCCGATCTCCTCCAGGTGGGCGTAGATATTGTCGATGGAGCCGTACTCCGTCATCAGCGCTATGGCGGTCTTCTCCCCCACCTTGGGCACGCCGGGGATATTGTCGGAGGTATCCCCCATCAGCGCCTTCAGCTCGATAAACTGGGTGGGCGTGACTTGGTACAACGCCTTCACATCCTCCGCGTAATAGTCCTCGATCTCCGTCCTCCCCATTTTGGTCTTTGGGATGCGGATCTTGATATGCTCCGTGGCGATCTGCAACAGGTCCCTATCCCCCGATACCAGAGACACTTCCATACCCTGGGCCTCAGCCTTTCGGGCCAGTGTTCCCAGGATATCGTCAGCCTCCAGCCCTGCCTGCTCCATGATCGTGATCTGCATGGCCTGCAGCACTTCCTTCATCACCGGTACCTGCTCCCGCAGTTCTTCGGGCATAGGCTTGCGGGTTCCCTTATAGCCCTCATACATCTCATGCCGGAAGGTGGGGGCGTGTACATCGAAGGCCACTGCCAGATAGTCCGGGTGCTCTTCCTCCAGGATCTTGAACAGGATGTTCAGGAAACCAAAGATCGCGTTGGTATGGAGGCCCCTGGCGTTGCTTAGGTCAGGTACGCCGTAAAATGCGCGGTTTAAGATGCTGTGTCCGTCAATTAGTACCAGTTTTTCTGCCATTATATACTCCTTGTATAACTAAGTTTCTTTGCCAGTGTCATTGTGCATATTGTATATTCCAACGCAGGCACGCTCTCGCTTTGTGACAAACCGTAGCGGCCGCTGGAGTTCTTACATCAAAGTTCCTTAGGTGTCGGCGTCCTTATTACAGTAGTATCCACGCCACAACTCCCAAGATACCCGCTATGGCAATGAGCTCGAATAGGGTTGCCACCCGCAGGATGCCTTCATTTATGCGTACTTTTATGTGGGCCTCTTCCATTCTCTCCCGCAGCTCCCCTTGCAGGTCGAAGACGTCTCCTTCTTCCAGGTGGATCATGCCCTCCTGGATCAGAAACTGGATAACCAGCTCCTCATGGCAGTTTTCACAGGTGTCCACATGCTCGGTGAAACGCTTGGTTTTCATATAATCCATTTTACGCCCGATAAAATCCGGAATCTGTTTCTCACATTCCCGACAGGTCATGCAGTCACCTCCCCTGCCTGTTTCCTATTTTTCCCTTTTCGGAAAAGTGTACCCACTGCTTATAATTTGAAATACAATGCTTATTTTCACATATATTCACTGATTTACACTCACCCGACAACGTTTCAGACTGGAAATTGTTTTAAAGAAAACTGACTAATATAACTAAAATAATTACAAAAATAATATTAAATATCCATGTCCACTTATTTCCTAGATTCATTGTATAGCCAAACCCACTTCGCGGTCTCCTGATCATTACTCTTTTATCATTTCTGTTGAAATATAGTCTTCCGGTTAACCAGCCATCATCTCTATTGCTTGAATTCATAAAATTCTCCTTTGCAGCTTCTGCCACCTCAATAGCCCAAAAACGGATGACAGCGCATATGCCAACTTTCTACAAACCACCAAAGCGATAACAGCTAGCGCGGTCTACTCCAAAAAAGAGGAAAAGGGCAGCAATATCATGATGACTCCGCCGATTACTCCCACAACACCCGCCACTCTGCAACTGAAAATATATTCGTCCGAGGGTTCTTCCGCGCAATGGGATTTCCACTTCTCAAACACTCGCCAGAAAATCCCGGAGAAAAACGTGGGCGCCAGGAAAACAGAAACGCCCATAACGACGGCAAAGACACCCAAAATGATCAAAACATACATTTTTCCCCCTCCTTTTGCCTGACTATGATCCGCCACGGTTTTATGCAGCGCATTCTAATTCTGTTTCGCAGCGCGCTCCGGCTTTTCGATCACGCAGCTATGAGATTAGTATACACCATTTCTTACACAAAATCAAACAAACTGATCTGGTTTGATTCCGGTAGATTGCCCAAGAGTCCTAAATCCGCCATCAGGTCCACGATAGTCTTGGATACCTTGCACCGCTCCCGGAAATCGTCTTTTGACAGAAAAGGCCCGTCCTTTGCCGCCTCCACGATGGCATCCGCCGCCTTCTCCCCCAGACCGTCTATACTGTTCAGGGAAGGCATCAGCTTGCCGTCCACGATCTGAAAGGAGCGGGATTGGGCGCGGAAGATGTCGATGGGCATGAAATCAAAACCTCTGGCGTACATCTCCTGTACGATCTTCATATCCCCGTAGGCCAGCTCCTCCTTGTTGGAGAGGGAGTCCGACCGCCTCTGGTAATCCGCCATGATACTCTCTAAGTGTTTCTGTCCCTGGCACATGAGCTCATAGGAAAAAGCCTTGGCCCGGATGCTGAAAAACGCCGCGTAATAGGCCAGCGGATAGTTGATCTTGCAGTAGGCGATCCTCCAGGCCATCATCACATAGGCCGCCGCATGGGCCTTGGGGAACATGTACTTAATCTTTTTGCAGGACCAGATATACCAATCCGGTACGTCTTTCTCCTTCATAGCCGCTATCCATTCGTCCTTAAGTCCCTTGCCCTTACGCACGCTCTCCATGATGGTAAAGGACAGGGAACTCTCCACCCCCTTATTAATCAGATAAATCATAATATCGTCACGACAGCAGATGGCGGTGGAGATGGTGGCCTTCCCCTCCAATATCAGGGTCTGGGCATTACCCAGCCACACATCCGTGCCATGGCCCAGGCCGGAGATGCGGATCAGGTCGGAGAACTGCTGGGGCTTAGTGTCCAGCAGCATCTGGATCACGAAATCCGTTCCGAACTCCGGGATGCCCAGCGAGCCCACCGGACAGCCGTTTAACTGCTCCGGGGTGATGCCCAGGGCGTCGGTTTTCTGGAACAGGCTCATGACACCTTTGTCATCCAACGGGATCTTGGTGGGATCGATTCCCGTCAGATCCTGCAGCATACGGATCATCGTGGGATCATCGTGTCCCAGAATGTCCAGCTTGAGCAGGTTGTGGTCGATGGAGTGGTAATCAAAATGGGTGGTGATGATATCCGTAGTCATATCGTTGGCGGGATGCTGCACCGGGGTGAAGGAATTGATATCCTGCCCCACCGGCAGCACGATGATACCGCCGGGGTGCTGGCCCGTGCTGCGGCGGATACCTGTACAGCCCACCGTGATCCGGTTGATCTCACAGGTGCGCTTATGCTTTCCTCTCTCCTCAAAATAGTTTTTCACATAGCCAAAGGCGGTTTTGTCCGCCAGCGTGCCGATGGTGCCCGCCCGGAAAGTTTGTCCTGCCCCGAAGATCACCTCCGTGTACTTGTGGGCCTTGGACTGATACTCTCCCGAGAAATTCAGGTCAATATCCGGCTCCTTGTCCCCCTTAAAGCCCAGGAAAGTCTCAAAGGGAATGTCAAAACCGTCCTTGACCAAAGGTGCCCCGCACGCCGGGCATATCTTATCCGGCATGTCGCACCCCGCGTTTCCCGCAAAGGCCCGCACCTCAGGCGAATCGAAATCATAGTAAAAACATTTGGCGCAGCGGTAATGGGCGCTCAGGGAGTTTACCTCCGTGATACCCGCCATGAACGCCACCAGAGAGGAGCCCACCGAGCCTCGGGAGCCCACCAGATAGCCGTCCTCCACGGACTTCCACACAAGTTTCTGGGCAATTATATACATGACTGCAAAACCGTTGGTGATAATGGAGTGCAGCTCTTTGTCCAAGCGTTCCTGTACGATCCGGGGCAGATCTTCCCCGTACAGCTCATGGGCTTTGTCATAACATATCTTGGTCAGCGTCTTGTCCGAATCCGGGATTACTGGAGGGCATTTATCCGGCCGAACCGGAGCAATGGTCTCCACCATATCCGCGATCCTGTTGGTATTGGTGACGACGATCTCCCTGGCCTTGTCCGTTCCCAGATAAGAGAATTCTTCCAGCATCTCCTCGGTTGTATGCAGATACAGCGGAGCCTGCTGGTCCGCGTCCTCAAATCCCTTACCCGCCATGATGATCCGGCGGTACACCTCGTCCTCCGGGTCCAGAAAATGCACGTCGCAGGTGGCCACCACAGGCTTGTGCAGCTGTTCCCCCAGCTTGACGATCCTGCGGTTTACATTCTGGATATCCTCCACCGACTGAATCTGGGGATGTCTGTCTGACAGGATCATAAAACGGTTATTGCCCGTGGGCTGAATCTCCAGATAATCATAAAAATCAGCCAGCCTGGCGATCTCCCCGTCCGGTTTACCCTCCAACAGCGCCCGGTACAGTTCTCCCGCCTCACAGGCGCTGCCCAGGATCAATCCCTCTCTGTATTTCAGGATCAGGCTCTTGGGAATCCTGGGGCGCTTGCTGTAATAGGTGGTGTGGGACTCGGAGATCAGCCGGTACATATTGATGCGTCCCAGATCGTTTTTGGCCAGGATGATGGCATGATAAGTGGGCAAACGCCTGATGATATCCGGGCTGGAGGCCCCCATGGCGTTTACCTGCTGTAGGTTCTGCGCTCCGCTCTCCCGGAGCCTTGGAATGAATTTTTCAAAAATATGGGCCGTGGCCTCCGCGTCATCTACCGCCCGGTGATGATTCTCCAGAGAGACTCCCATGGTCTTGGCCACCGCGTCCAGCGTGTGCTTGGCCTGGTTCGGCAGCAGAATACGGGCGATTCCCACTGTGTCCACATAGGTGAACCGGTCCGAAAAACCCTGCCGCCTGCAATTTTCCATGATAAAGCTCATATCAAAACTGGCGTTGTGGGCCACCAGCACACAGTCTTCGCAGAACGCAAGGAACGCAGGCAGCACCTCCTCTATGGCAGGGGCGTCCATGACCATGCTGTCGTTTATGCCCGTCAACTTCTCTATCTCAAAAGGAATGGGCACGTCCGGGTTCACAAAGCTGGAAAACCGCTCCGTGACCACTCCCTTCTCCACCTTCACCGCGCCGATCTCGATGATCCGGTTATTCACCGGGGAAAAGCCGGTGGTCTCGATATCGAACACCACAAAATCCGCGTCCAGCTCCTGTCCCGCATCCCCGGTGACGATCTCCTTCAGATCGTCCACCAGATAAGCCTCCACGCCGTATATGACCTTAAAAAAATCCTGTTTGTCCGGATTCTCCTCCCCGGCCTCCTTGCGCTTTCCCTTCTCCGCTTTCCACAGATCGTCCCACACATGTCCCGCGTCGGTAAAGCCCTGCACTACGCCGTGATCCGTGATAGCGATAGCTCTGTGTCCCCATTTGTACGCCCGTTTCACGATATCCTTGGCCTCGGAAACGCCGTCCATATCACTCATCTTGGTATGGCAGTGCAGTTCCACCCGCTTATAGGGGGCCGTGTCCGCCCTGCCGGTGGTAAAGTCCGGGATCTTTTTGATACCGGTCAGGGAACCCAAAGTCAGCTCATGATCGAATTTATCCAGCATACTGATACCCTTGATCTTTACAAAGGCCCCGGCCTTGACGCCGCCCAAGATTTCTTCCACCTGGTCGTTGCGGACAAACATTTTCACCGTCATTGTGTCGGAAAAATCCGTCACGTCAAAAATGATAATGGTCTTTTCGTTTTTAATCTCCCTCTTGTCCACAGTCAGGATCTTGCCCCGGATGACCACCTCGCCGATCTCGCCGATGATGTCCTCGATCCGCATGGCCTCTTCCTCGAAGTCGCGGCCATAGATCACATCCGGGTTGTCGGAGCGCTTTACGCTGCCGCCGTAGGCTCCTCCCCGGGAAAAATCTCCCTTTTTAAAACCGGAACCTCCCCTGTGGAATTCTCCTCTGCCCATACCGCTCTTGCCGCTGCCTGGAGCCGCACCGGCGTCTCTGCCTTTACCGCCAGATGCCGCTGTTGTCCCGGCGCTTTTGCCGCCCCCCGGGACTCCGGCCGTCCCAGCGCTTTTTCCACTCCCGGAGACTCCGGCCCCGTCCGGCGTGCCGGGAATATCTGCCTGCGCAAAGCCTTCCCCGGTGTCTTCCTCCCGAACCCCCGCGCCTGCACTACGACCTGTGCGCCGGGCGATCTCCGCCACCTGGAGCCGGATCTTCTGTTCATCCTCCTGGGCATATCTGCTGGTCTCGGGCTCCCGGTACTCCACATGCAGCGCCAGGTCAAAGCCGCATCGCTCCACCAGGATCTTCTCCAATATGCGGACCAATTCCTCCTCCCGGCTGTGGGTCAACACACTGTCCTCCAGTGTGAGAGTCATCTGTCTGGCGTCCGGGTAGGTAAACTCAGCCGTCCTAAAACTGTTGTAGTCAATATGATTATTCTCCCGCAGCTCCTCCAGAATGCTGTCCCGGTACACGTCCATAAGTTTCTCCGGGGTATACTGGGAAGAAAGTTCAAATCTCTCATAGATCTTTATGATCATGTTGGCACTTGGAAAAAGCTGCCTCTTGATCTCCCTCTCCGCAGTCCAAATGTCCTCCTTCATGATCAGACGACCGCTCCAAAGATAGATCCGCAGAAAATCCTTGCGCTTTGTGGCCGAAATCTTTTCCACACTGGTCTGTTCCAGAATGTCCCGGACCTTGCCGTTCAATTGTAACGTGGGAAATACCTCAAAAAACGGTTTTGCCATAGCCTATTCTCTCCAATGATCCAGTTCATCCCTCAGCGCTGCCAGCAGTTCGCTCTCCGGCATCTTGCGCACGATCTCACCCTTTTTGATCAGCAGACCTTCGCCGTCTCCTCCGGCGATACCGATATCCGCCTCTTTGGCCTCCCCGGGACCGTTTACGGCACAGCCCATGACTGCCACCTTGATATCCAGCGGGTAGTCCTCCACCATCTTTTCCACCTGGGTTGCAAGACCTATCAGATCGATCTTTGTCCTGCCGCAGGTGGGACAGGACACCACTTCGATCCCTCCCTGCTTAAGCCCCAGAGTACGCAGGATCAGTTTCGCCGACTTGATCTCCTCCGCCGGATCTCCCGTCAGCGACACCCGTATTGTGTCTCCGATGCCCTGATACAGGATAATTCCCAGCCCCACGGCAGATTTGATATTGCCGCTCTGCACCGTGCCGGACTCCGTGATGCCCACATGCAGGGGATATTGTGTCTGGGCCGCCAGCAGCTCATGAGCCTTGACACACATGAGCACATCCGAGGACTTAATGCTGATCACCAGATTGTCGTACCCCAGATCTTCTATGATATGTACCTTGTCCAAGGCACTCTCCACAATGCCCTGAGCCGTCACGGAGCCGTATTTTTCCAGCAGAGCTTTCTCCAGAGAACCGCTGTTTACCCCCACACGTATGGGGATGTTCCGCTCTCTCGCAACGTCCACCACCGCTTTGACATTGTCTCTGGAGCCGATATTGCCGGGATTGATGCGGATCTTATCCGCGCCGTTCTCCATGGCCGCGATTGCCATCTTATAGTCAAAATGAATGTCCGCCACCAGAGGGATATGAATCTGCTTTTTGATCTCCCTCAGGGCATCGGCTGCCTGCTGCGTAGGCACCGTGCAGCGGACGATCTCGCAGCCCGCCTGCTCAAGACGGTGAATCTGCGCCACCGTAGCCGCCACATCCTCCGTCCGGGTGTTGGTCATGGACTGTATGGCAATGGGCGCTCCTCCGCCGATGGTTACCCCGCCGATCTGCACGGTTTTGGTTCGCTGCCTGTGAAAAATCTGTGTGTTTTCGCTCAGCATAAGAAATCCTCCTCATTTATCTCTTCTGAACACTATATGCGCAAAGGCGCATGAAATCATTGGCTAGACATAATGTCAGCCTTTAGACTATCCACTTATGCCCCATTGATCATTTCCATATATCCATGCTCCTCCCATCAAATTATGTTCCTGCCAGTTATTCCCGGTCTTCCCTTATCATTCCGTAAATATTGTAACTGCAATACCGGTTTCCCATTCTCCCTCGCCTAACGCACCCCTCCTGCACAAATCCCGCCTTGCGCAAAACGGCGTTGGACCCCGTGTTCTCCACGTCCGCCTCTGCATGCAGTCTCTCCAGGGAGGTTTCGGTAAAAATAAAATCTGCCACCCGTTTTATGGCCTCGGTACATATGCCCTGATTCCACCAGTCCGGGCTGATCCGGTAGCCCACAGTACCGATCCGGTCGTTCACAACATCGAACACCTCCAGAATGCCGATGACCTTGTGACTCTCCTTACTCTCCACTCCCCAGATAAAGTCATGGGACGGTTTTCTCTTAACGTGGGGCCTGGGGTCGATAAACAACTTTCTGGCATCGTGCTCTCCTTTCCCCAAAGGCGTTCCCCAATATGTGTAGACTTCCGGCCTGTATAGCCACTCCTGCAAGTCCGCAGCGTCTTCCGGCTCCAGTTTTCTCAAAATGAGCCGACGCGTTTCCAGCTCCGGAATCCATATACATTGTCTTATCATTTATCCCTCCACCCTCTTTCCATTGATCGTCAGTCCTCCAACCAGACAGTCTACAATGCGGACCTCCTCCAGATTGCAGAAAGCAATGGTTGCTTCCCTCAGGTTCGCGTTGCTGATCTCCGCGCGGTACATGTTCGCGTTTTGAATGGTGCACTGCTGGTTCTCTTTTCTGCCAATTTAATAAAATCCATCTTGTATACCTTTCTCATTTTTGTGTGTCAGGCCCCTCCGCGTTTCCATACCCCAGAAGGACTTTACGCATTCGCGGCGGTATTCCCCGCCCGGCGGTCCGAGGCTACCACCGCCGCAGGTTTATGTATGAAAACGCCCTTGCTGCTGTAGAATGCCCGGTCCAAAAATGCCGCTGACATGGGCATAATATACGTTATCTCAATTATTACTCAGTCCCAGCTCATTCCATCTCTCCCACAACTCAGGTTTCCGCTCCATGCCAAATCGCAGGATCTTCCATAAAGACTCCACCGCGTCCGGCCCGTAGACCTGCATATAAGAGATATGCATAAAGACCGCGCCCTGCCAGAGCAGATCATACTCCTCCCCGGTCAGCCGCCTTTCTCCATAGTATCCCCGCAAAAACGAAAGCGCAAGGTCAAAACGGTACTGCATCTTCTCTGTCTGATGGTTGAAATCCACAAACTGCATGATAAAAGGCCATCCCAGATCCAGATGCCTTGCCCCGATCCCGGCGTCGTCCAGATCGATCAGTACCACTTCCCCGCCGGTCCTTCGCATGGCGTTATGGGGTCCGATATCCGAGTGGATCAGACACTGTTCACATTGGGTAAAATCAGGAAGTCCATCCAATATCCTGTCAAACTCCGCCTTGAAATGCCTATCGGAAAACCAGCCGTAAAATCGGGACTTATCCTGATTCAGACCGGTGGGATATCCATATCCCCTGATACCGTGCAGTTTCGCGGTCAACTGTCCCAGCGCGTACTCGTCCGCCGCGTTCTCCTCCAGATTTTTCCCTTCAATATATTCCATCATATAAAACCATTGGCCGTCCACGGCTATATAGCCGCAGCCGTCACCTGTATAGACGATCTCAGGAGCCATATGTTTCTGGTTCCCCAGATACTCATGAGCCAGCACATTCCCCCGGATGGTCTGTTCCTTTTTATCTCCAGACAAACCCTTCAGAAAAAAAGTATGGCTGCCAGTCTCAACGCGGCATGTAATCCGATCTGTGTCTTCGTGGTATCTCTCTTTGATCGTATAATCCGCGATACCGTAGCGGACCAAAACCTTATCTATCAGCTCCATCTCTACCTCTTTCCGCCCATAACTCAGAATTCCATTCGCTCCAAAATGTCCGCCCAGGCCTCCTCATCGATCTCCTCATCCCTAAACAGCTTTCTCCTGTCCGCCTCCGTAATACGGCGCAGAACTTTACAGGGATTGCCTGCGGCCAGACTCCAGTCGGGAATATCTTTCGTCACCACACTGCCCGCGCCGATGACCACATTGCTGCCGATATGTACGCCGGGACAGACCACCGTATTGCCCCCAAGCCATACATTGTCGCCTATGGTTACCTCCTTGCCGTACTCGTAAGCGGAGTTACGGCTCACCGGATGTATCGGATGCCCTGCCGTGTAGATTGCCACATTGGGGGCCATCTGACAGTTGTCTCCAATCTTTATCTTGGCCACGTCCAGCATCGTACAGTTATAATTGGCAAAGAAATTTTTTCCCGCCTCTATATGCTTACCGTAATCACAGTAAAAGGGCGGATTGATAAACGCCCCTTCGGACTTGCCCAAAAGTTCTCTGACCACCTGGGCTATCCCCGCAAAGTCGGAGCGGTCCATAAAATTCAGCCGCTGCAATATCCTCCGGCACAGAATCTGCTCCTCAAAAACACTGTCGTCCGAGATGTACGCCATCTGCGCGTCTCTTCGTTCCCTGTTTGTCATAGCCCGTTCTCCCATCCCAATATGCTGTCAATCATCTCCAGCTCCGTCTTGTCAAAGCGCATATTGGAAAGCATACCCACATTGTCCGTCACCTGGGACGCTTTTGATGCTCCGATCAGTACGCTGGTGATATCCCCGTCCCTAAGTATCCAGGCCAGGGCCATCTGGGCCAGACTCTGGCCCCGCTTCCTCGCGATCTCGTCCAATGCCCGCACTTTCCGAAGAATCTCCTCCCGGATAGCGCTCTCTGTCAGGAATCTTCCGTCCGTGCGCACCCGGCTGTCCTCCGGAATCCCATGCAGATAACGGTCTGTCAGCAGCCCCTGCTCCAGCGGGCAGAATGTGATGATGCCGATCCCGTTCCTGGCCGCATAATCCTTCAATCCGTCAGTCTCTATGCTGCGGTCAAACAGGGAATAGCGCCTCTGATTGATGATAAAGGGCGTCCCCATCTGCTTAAACAGTTTGGCAATGGCGATGGTCTGTTCTTTGTTATAGTTGGATATACCCACATAAAGCGCCTTTCCGCTCCGAACGATGCCGTCCAGCGCTCCCGCAGTCTCCTCCAGCGGCGTATCCGGGTCCGGTCTGTGGTGATAATAGATATCCACATACTCCAGCCCCATCCTGCCAAGGCTCTGATCCAGACTGGCCACCAGATATTTCTTACTCCCCCAGTCTCCATAAGGGCCCGGCCACATATCGTACCCGGCCTTCGTGGAGATCACCATCTCGTCTCTGTACGCGCCCAGACTTTTCTTAAGAATACGCCCGAAATTTTCCTCCGCCGCTCCGGGTACCGGCCCGTAATTGTTTGCCAGATCAAAGTGGGTGATCCCTTTGTCAAAAGCCGTCTTACATATATCCAGCATATTGTCAAAATTGCCGTTGCTGCCAAAATTATGCCAGAGTCCAAGGGACACCGCTGGCAGTTTCAGTCCGCTGGCTCCGCAGCGGTTGTACTGCATTTTATCGTAGCGTGTTTTTTCCGCAATATACATGCTCCAAACATCTCCATCCTGTTTTAGTGATATTATTCCCTGTATTTTTGTCACTGCCGCTCTCCTTGGAGAAAAGTCCTTGCCGGCCATGTGGTGGTCCCACGATCCGTCTTCCGCACAAAGGCTATGGTGTCCCCATCTTAATCGCCAGTTCCAGAGCCAGCGCCGCAATCCGGTCTTTCTTAAGCAGATTGGAGTGATTGGACAGGCTGCGGCAGTCCCACTCCTCATTGTCCAGATTGTCGGCGGCATAGAAAAACTGAAAAATCTCCTTTTCCCGCAGTCTGGCAAAAGCCGCCACGGCGGAGCATTCCATGTCCACGCAGATACAGCCGCTCTCTTTGCGGCGTGTTACTTTTTCCCTGGTCTCCCGGTAGACGGCATCCGTTGTCCACACTTTCCCCACCGTATAGTTACAGTTATGCTCCTTCAAAATATCGGCAAATTCCTCTATATACCGCGTATTTACATCGATCTCCTCCGAGGGCGGCGCATAGTGATAGCTGGTTCCCTCATCCCGCACCGCCCTGTTCGGAATGATCACAGAGCAGTCCTCGATCCCGGAGTCCAGCACGCCGCAGGTGCCGAACAGCACCAATTTCTCCAGGCCCATCTCAAACACATCCTCCAGCAGAGCCACACAGCCTGGCGCTCCCACATCCATCATAAATAATCCCAGTTCCAGCCCCCTGTATTCCACCTGATAGACAGGAAATACCATATTGGCCCCGCAGGACTCCCCCACGATGCGCCCTCCGCCCAGTTCCTGCCGCATTCTCTCAAAGGTCCTGCTGGAAAAACAGCTCACACCCACTTTGGGGAACCCCGGCTGCTTTTGAACCGTGTTCCACGGATTGATGACCGCCTCTTTACTCGGGTCAAACTCTTCTAAGATCATATCTGCACCTCCTGCAAATTGCAATTCTGCTTAATATAGTTCCGCCAAAAACATGCAATATGGATTATAAAGACTAATGTCAAACGTGTCACTCCCTGCTAAATTCCCAAAAACTCCATATTCACAGACTTTTCCGTAAATCCATATTTTTCATACATGGCTCTGGCCGCCGCGTTCCTGGCGTTTACCTGTAGCTCCAGCCCGTCGTATTTCTTTTCCCGGCACAGTCCCCGTACATGGTCAAACAGCTTATGGCCTATGCCCTGCCCCCTGTATCTCTCCTCCACCGCCATGGAATCCACATACAGCACTTTTCGCTCCTGCACAGGGCCACCGGAGATATGGCGCTCCAGACAGATCACCAGGCCCACCGCTTCCCCGTCCAGATCCGCCACCAGAACCTGTTGCCGCTCCAAATGCTCCAGATATATATTCCGTGGTAATATGGGCTCGATGTCCTTATAGATATCCGGTCTCCAGCCCACATGCATGGCATGTACCTGTTTCATGATCCTCTCCACGGATGCGTAGTCGCCCTCTGTTGCCAATCGTATCGTCACCATATCTGTCTCCTTAATCTGTTTCCCTTATTTATCTCCATTATCAGCCGCTACGCCGCCGCTTTTTCATTCCCGACCCAATTAGTCAGAGAACCCACAGGTACACTAGAACCCGATCTTCATGGACTGGCCCTCCACAAAGACGCCCTTTGACAGCGTCAAGGGCAGCTTTTGCTCCGCGGTATATCCCAGTGTTTCCCCGTTTCGCAGGACGGCGCCCTGCTTTATGATATAGGCGGAGATATTGTACATCAGCTCGTATACCTCCGAGGGCGAATGGCTGCTGGCTACGATCTCCAGTTCTTCTCTTCCAAAGGAGCGCAGGCCGTTAGTCCAACTGCTCACGCCCTTTTCGTCCTGATACAGTCCCACAAATACCAGATCGTTTACAGGCGTCTCTCCCTCTTTCATAACCAGGGCAGCCTGGATAAAATGCTCCGGCAGCCATACAGTGCCGCAGTCATAGATTCCCAGCGCGTTGGGCGCTTTCAGGCAGGCCGCAGCTACCTTGACAAAGAGTTCTCCGGCCTTTAACGGCTCGGCTCCTCTGCCCAATACGGCAACCAGCAGATGGGCCTGATGCTCCTTTGCCGCGGCAATGGACTTTTCTCTGGTCATAAAATTGCTGTTGGCCCAGTACTCTGCCTCTCCGTCAGGGACTTTTGCCTCCATCAGCCCCACTGTGGCCATCATGCCCTCCGCCTCAAAAACAATGGCGTTTTCTCTGCCCTCCGGTTTTTCCGGTTCCTCCGGGCACTCTATGCCCCAGTCGTCTCTCAGAACCGTCCGAAATCCGTTTACATCAAACTCCGGCGTGGACAGCAGGACAAAGCCCACAAAGTCTCCGCCCTTATGCTCCGCGCTTTTCCCCTCTGCCTCCTGTTTTGCGGCCTGTTCCATCCAATACTGCCTGATTTTCTCCACCATCGCGACACATTTTTCCCGGGCGGTACTGGGATCATAGTTTTCCATCTCGCTGTAAATATGTCCGCAGTGTCCCAGACCGTCCCCCTCGTATCCCCCGCAGACCGCCACTTTCCACGATCCCAGATGGGACTTTTTAAACTTGAAGATATAATAGCGCAGATCGTGGAGCTCAAATGTTCCCGCGATCTCAAGCTTTGCCGGTTTTTTACCCAGCTCCTGAGGGTGGGATAGCCACTCTTCCATCACCGCTGTAGCATATTTTTCCTGTTCAGTCATCTGTTTTCCTCCTAATTTAAAGTTCGTCGGAACTTTTGTTCCGCTACGGCCTCCCGATACCTTTTCACGCAGAGCAATTTTTCCAGTGAACATATGCCTTTCCCCTGATTTCTGAATCAGACTCCATTGGCTTAATAACGATATCCATAGTACCCCTCCCTATATCCAGATTTTATTACACTCTGTTCTGGTTGGATATCCCAACCCCTACGCCATGGCAAGATCTATCAGCTTTTAAATAATCCTGTATAAGCAGCAATGTTCTGTACTCCCGCTGATTCCAGGCCTGCCGCCCTTCATTCTCCATCATTTTTTTGTTTTTCTCCAGTGCCTCCTCTACTGTATAAAATACTTGTCGGAACCCGTATTTCTTTTCATTCTCAGAATATTCGCATTGTCCTTTCCACGGATAGACATCGCAGAAATACAAGCGGTTGGTCTGATGCCAGATCATCGGCTCATGGACAGATAACCGCTTTTCCTCTATTTCCCCAAAAGGCTTAATAGATTCGAAGATCACATCATATCCTGTTTCCTCTTTCACCTCCCGGATTAAGACCTGATAATCCTCCTCGCCAGGTTCCATACCGCCGCCCGGTAATTTAACCTCTCCAAAAGAATCCTCAATCATCAATAGCTTACCGTCAACAAATATAATTCCCCGTACAGATACCCTGAATATTTCCTCCAGGCCATCCTCATAATTGTGTTCATCCATTACCAGAATTTTATCCATACATACCTCCGCTGCTTGCCGCGCCCCAAGACTGATATCCCGTCAGCCTGCTACAGGGTATTTGATTCCTCAAAGGAATGGATCACCTGAATCTCTCCCAAGATATGCCGGTTAAACGTCTCCAGCTCCACGGCCGGGACCCACAGCTCCTGATGATACCCGGCTCCCACGGTATGAACGGCAAATTGTCCGCCGTACACATCGTCAACCTCAAACCTTGTCACATAGCCCCTGTGATCATCGTTATATTTCACATTCCACTGGGACGCAATCTCCACCGCGTATTTTTCGTTGAGAACGGGATAGAAAATAGGCTGCTCCGGCAGTCTGGGCGGAAATGCCCGATAGCCGCTCTCCCGGATCAGCTCCAATTCCTTTGTTCCCACCGGCCTATATAAGATCATCTCTCTTCTGCTCTCCTACTAAAACTTTTTTCCAGATATCCGCATGTAAACGGGAAAAAGTCATATTTCTCCTCTCTCACATGCACTGCGCCGTGGGCCTCGTACCATTGCCGCAGCTGCGCGTTTTCCTCCACGATACCGATAAGCATCTGCGTGCATCCCTGCTCTCTGGCCTGCGAGAAGGCATGTTCCAGAAGTTTCTCGCCGATCTGCCTGTGACGGAACGCAGGCAGCACGCATAAATTGTTCAGCTCGCACTTTCCTTCTCCCTGCAAATGCAGGGAATAATATCCCACGATCTGCCCGTCCTCCTCGTACACATACATGGGCCGCCCTTCCTGTCTCTGCCACGCAAGCCGCTCCACTGTGGTGGCAAAGGCGGTAAAGCGTGGTGCGTTCTCCCGGGTAAAACCGAAGGCGTCCGCCACCGTCATAAAGCTGTCCCGAATCACCTGTACACATTTATCTATCTCCTGGGGCTCCATCTGCCGGATCATTTTGTCCCTCCTCACTCCATAGTCTCCCTTTATATTCATACAAATGAACAGAAGGCTGCTCAATCTATACCTGCCGCAATTCCTTCATCATCCAGATACAATCCGCATAGCTGCCGTCCCTGTACTTCATATTGTGAGGAAGTACCCCATACTGTTTAAATCCCAGCTTTTCATAGAGTCGTATGGCAGCCTGATTGGAAGATACCACCTCCAGCTCGGCCTGCTCATAGCCCATCTGCTTTGCCGTCTCCAGCGCGGTCTGCAGCATCTTTTTGCCGATTCCTCTGCCACAGTATTCCTTATACAGAGCAATCGCCACCTCACATCTGTGGACCTGACGCATCAAGCCACTGACTGCCATGACCGAACAGTTTCCCACATGCCTGTCCCCTTCAAAGCAGAGCAGCATCAGTTCCCTCTCATCCTCCTCCTTCGCCCGGATAAAGCTTTTCTCCCGCTCCTGTGTGAGCGTTACTTCCTCCGGCTCCCGGAGCAGATACGGTGACTCTGCCGTGGTCTGCTTAAGATACGCTATAAGCTGCGGCGCGTCCTCTTCCCTGGCACTGCGCAGAATGTATTCCCTTCCCTGTATTTTCATGATGCGTTCCGTAAAAACAGCCATATCTCATCCCTCTCTCATACTGCTCAAACTTATCTTTCACATTTCAGCCCCCGCAGATACTTTTTCTGCTCCGCCGTCACCCGAAAACTTTCGCAAGCCTTTTGAATGGCCTTGTTGTGCGTCCAGGCATCCAGACGTTTCTCTTCCAGATAGACCACCGCCTCTTCATACCGTTTCGCAAGCGCCGTAGCAAAATACCACGCCCGCATCATGTTCACATAGTATTCCTGGGAGGATACCTCCGCCACCTGCTGCAAATATTCCGGCTTGAAATCCTCCTCCAGATAAAACCGCATCAGCATCCCTATGCCATAGCGGACCGTATAGGTATCCCCTGACGCAATCCATCTGCCTATAGGCTTAAGCAGTTCCTCCCTGTGCCTGCCAAACACCTTGGGAGCCATCATATCGCAGGTGGCCCAGTTATCTATATAAGGCAGAAAGCGCTCCGTCTGAGCCAGACATTGCTCATAGTCTTTGATCTGTTCCACCACAAAGGCATGTAAATTGTTCTCCTCATAATACCGATGGGGGAGCTGTGCCAAAAAATCGCCTATCTCAGTGTCTTTCGCCCATTTTTTTGCCAGCTTACGAAGCTGTGGAGTACGCACTCCGATAATTTTTTCCAGTTCTACCGTAGGGATCAGTTTCGCGTGGAAATCCTTATACTCTGCGTCCTGAAGTTCCCACAGCTCCTTTCGTATCCGTTCTTCTATGCCGTTCAATGTACTTCCTCCCACATACTATAATCTGACAGGTAATTGTGAAAACCCGTTTCAAGATACAGGGGATGGGAGCAAATGTATCCGATATTCCGAAAGACTATCGCTCCCCTATATACACACAGGAAAATCCTCACACACCACCGGCATATCCTCAAAAAAGCGCAGACCTGCCGCCTGTTCTCAGCTATCCAGAATCACACTGTATTCCCCGGCCTTGGGCAGAGGTTCCTGCTCCCGCTCATACAGCGGATAGGCTGACGCGTGCTGTCACAGCAACCTCCGTATCTCCTCCCAGCTGCCCGCCGTCAACACCTCTTTGTGAGAGGTGTAGGGCATATCTATCGCCCCTATGTACCACACGGGGAATATCCCGGCCCCGGCAGCGCCCACGATATCGCACTCATACTGATCGCCGATATACCAGACTTTCTCCGCTTCCAATCCTGCTTTTTCCAGCGCCAGTTGGAAAATACGCTTATTGGGCTTGCGAAACATATATTCGCTGGTAGATAATATGAACTCAAACGGATGCCAAGGAAACAGCCCTCTGA
Organism: uncultured Acetatifactor sp.; assembly: GCA_910577235.1. Classification (GTDB taxonomy): domain Bacteria; phylum Bacillota; class Clostridia; order Lachnospirales; family Lachnospiraceae; genus Acetatifactor. Next base: position 71,929 of record CAJTMX010000012.1, read on the forward strand.
TGCGCTGTTCCACCACCTGTCCGCAGTAACTGATATTGCTGATCACTCCGGTACGGATTCCCTGTCTGTTAAGGTAATCCAAAAATTCTGTCACCCCTTCTGTGGGTTTCCCCGGAGAAGCGGCATCCCAGAATATCCGGTCTTCCTCCTCCGGAGTCAGCGAAATCCTGATTCCCAACAACTCGTACAGATAAGAACTGAACATATGTCTTGGCACTTCCACTTGAAACAGATGCCGTCTGGCAGGATCAAACCTCCCCAGTTCATTGTTGATGGCGTCAGCCTCCCGCTGAATCTGCTCCGCTGTCATATTATATTTGTTTTCAGTACAATACCGCAGAACGGCCTCGGTTCCCTTTACACCGTCAAAGGGTGCCTCGTTTACCAGCGTCTGTCCATAGTCGAACAAAATCATCTCAGGTTTTTTCATTATTTTCCTCTCCATACATAACTGTAGTTGACAAACCAGCCAAGGACCATGTGATCCTTAATTGCCCGAAAAAGATCTGCCCGGTATTTTACGCCCCGTCATTATCCAGATAAAATAAAATATCACACTTTCCTTCCTGGGCAGTCCCCCGGTATACCCTGCAGTCCATACCGCCGATATCAAATCCGCAACGTACATAAAAGGAACATGCCCCCAGGTTATCGTCCTGCCCTATGGTATACACCCCTATGTACCCGTTTTCCCGGGCCAGTTCCCTGCCTGCGTCGACCAGCCGTTCCCCGATCCTCTGCCCCCGGTATGCCGCATTAACTTTCAAGTCGTACAGATACAGATATTTGTTCCAGTTATGCTGGTAGATGGCCAGCCCCACACATTTTTCCCCCTCATATGCCCCCACAAAGATACTGTTCTCTGCCATGGCGTCATAATCATAATTCTCATCGGGAAAAACCATTTCTCCTATCTGTTCCTTCGGGAACCTGACTGTGTCATAATGCCACTTCTTCCCGTCATACTGAGGAATCATACGTCCATATAGTGAAAACGGTTCGTTGGGGATACGGATATCCGCCTCCCTGCTCTTTTCAATCCTTCTGACTGCAATTTCCATCTTCTTCTCCATATCCCCTGCATCATGCACGGTGAGAAATATCCCTACAGAAATATTTCAAAGAAACCATCTTCATGTCTCCGGTAAAGGCATACCTCACTCATCAATTCCCCAGATTCAGCACCATACATTCTTCCGATGCCGCAAAGCCCATCTTCTCATATAAAAGTCTTCCCTGCTCCGTGGCATCCAGGCTGATCTCCGTAACTCCCCTGCCCTTGGCTTCCCGGATCAGCATTTCCACCATCCGGGTCGCAATACCCTGTCTGCGGTGGCTTTCTCTGGTATACACATTCATAAGATGAGCCCGCTTTCCTGTGGGATGGGAAAAAGTGGGCATCACGCTCATATAGCACAGAGTTGCGCAGCCGATCACCTGTCCCTCTTCCATGGCCAGATATGTGACATGATCCCCCTGCGCAAAATATACCCTGCTTTCACGGACCAACTCGGCGTCAAAGGCCCTGTCATCCGGCAAACCGTTTACCATCCGCAGCATTTCCAGCCTGCTGCTCATCAATAGATCCATATCTTCCCCTGTGGCAACGCGATACTCCACCATACTTACGTTTCCTCTCTCCCACAAACCACGATTGCAGATTTTCTCTCATATAACAATCGCTTATTTACTCGGCCTCACATACCTTTGAAATATTCTGCATTAATCAGCACTGGAAGAACCCGTTTCCGGCTCCTCAAACTTCGCAAAGAAACTGTCGCAGAACCTGTTCCACTTCTCCTCATACTCGTCATGAGAAAGCGCCTCCATGTCCGCCACATGAAATACGCCCCTCTCCTGCGCCTGCAACATAAAATCCAGTATATAGCCTCCCGCATCTTTCTCCACAAACGCCCGGACATACTCATATCCCCTCTGAAATGCCAGATAGAGCCGGGTATGCCCGTCCTGGGAAACATAGCGCCCTTCGTGCTCCATCACCGGAATGACAATGTCCTCCGGCCCCTGCACAAAGCTCTCCACAGCCGAAAGTTTATCCCTGTCCACATAGAACTGGGAAGGCTGGATCTCTTGCAACGGCAGCGCAAAGACCTCCACGGCGGGATATTCCTTCAGCAGACTGCCGTCCGGCCTGTAAAAACGACTGATATGCCCCGTATAAAACCGAAAACTCTCCAGTATCTCCTCCATATCCGCGTAATCGTGATAATACACCTCTGCCGTTTGCCCGTCCAAGATACGGAATCCGCAGGGATACTTTCCATCCACCACAAAAGCCCCGTGCTGGCGCAGGATATCCGGTTCAAAACGTGAATCCTCATATGCGTTGATTCTCTGCACTATCATTTCAAACTTACCTCTTTCTCGCATAATACAGGACATACCCGCATTATTACACAAATCTGTGTTCGGAAGTAAAACTTCCCGGCCTACCTCTCGCGATATACAAATTCGCTGAACGCCGCCTGGCCTCCCGCCTCATTCGTGGAATATACCACCAGTCCCAACCGGCATCCGGTAAAGTGATCCAGCTTAAAGTACAGCTTATGTTCTTCTCCCAGCCGCAACCATGGATTGTGTCTCTTAAAGCCTGGACTCCGGTAATAGAAACATGCCGTATCTTTCATACCGGTAAAGTCTGTTTCCAGTTTCAGCCGCACCGTTTCCTCTTCCCACAGTACCGCCGCCTTTTCCTGTTCCACATTTTCTGCCGGAGACGCCGGAGATCCTTTTCCGCTCTCCACGGTACGCACGGTCAGATACAGCTTTCCTTCTCTTCTGGTCAATCCCACAAATCCGTAACATCCCTGCAGGGCACAGATTCCTGCGAAATCTCCCTCTTTAAGGCCGCTGCCGTCCACCGTTACCTCCCCGGCGCAGCCCGGATACAGCATTCTCTGGGTGATCATATTTCTGGCCTGGGTCATAAGGCGGCAGACCTTGTCCGTGCGCACCTGCCAGAGACCTTTGTCCCGATCATGAAGGATAAGATCAAGTTCCGGTTCATGATTAAACTGCCAACAAGTTTTCAGCTCTCCCCGGAAGTCATCGCTTTCCACCAAAGGATGATAGATATACCCCGGACGGGTGCTTTCCACCGCAAAACTCTCCGGAATCCGGCCATCCATCCCAAATACAGGATAGTCCTTCTCCCAGCTCACAGGCACAAGTATGGGAATACGTCCCACCGCTCCGCTGTCCTGGAACAGCACGGCATACCATTTCCCGTCCGGCGTATCCACGATGCCTCCCTGGGCAACTCCCTGACCGCAGTAGCCTCTGTCATCGTCCAGAACATCTCCTCCGGTAAACTCCCCTGAGAGAGAGTCAGCCACAAAGCAGGCTTCCGTCCTCTTCCAACAATCTCTTCTGGAATGGATAAAGAACAGATAATATTTTCCGTTAATCTTGTAAAAATGGGTTCCCTCATACCCAAGGCTGGGATGCCCCTCATCGCTGACAGCCAGACGGTGAAGACCGCCCTCCAGCGGGCCGCTGAGATCGCTCCTTAACTCTGTGATATAAATATTTTTGTTTCCATAGGCAATATACACTCTGCCGTCATCGTCAAACAGCAGTGAGCAATCGTGATAAAATCCTTCCACCTCACGCTTTTCCCAGGGACCCTCTATATCGCAGGCCGTGTAGAGATAGGTTTTGTGGGTATCGTTGGCCACAAAACATATATAATAGGTTCCCTCATGATACCGCAGGGAGGCCGCCCACATCCCCTGACCATAGATATTTTCCTCCCCCTCCAGCCTCTGTCCGGCGGTGCCGTCCAGTCTGTCGTAGACATAGGCGGCGTGCTCCCAGTTACGCAGGTCGTAAGAGCGCAAAATCTCACAACCCGGCATAAAATGCATGGTTGTGCTGACCATATAATAGGTGTCATCCACCCGGATCACATCCGGATCGGGATAGTCCAGACGGGTAATTGGATTGATATGGGGATACTGCATGGTCCTCTCATAAGAATACCCTCTGTCCGGCTTTATCTCCCCGGGCCTGTACTCAAAATACACCACCCCGTTCTCCGCCACGGTAATACGGCTCTCCGTCCTGCCGTTTCGGGCGCATACCCGCGCCGTCTGGGTGTGAGGCGTCGCGGCGTCACGCAACAGCTGCCGCTGTTCCCCGGTAAGATTGGCAGGTTCTCCCAGATCATGCCACACTTTCAGGGGATTGCAGTACTTTTCATCCACCGTCCGGGTAAGCAGGCAGCCCCGGGACTCACCGGGCAGTTCCAGAGTTATTCCCAGCTCATATCCTGCCCGGCGGTTTGTCATATTCCAGACAACGCCTCTGTAGGTTCCGTCCGGCAGCGCCATGACCACCGCATTGTCGTCACGGTAGATACAATGCCCCTGCTTTTCCTTTAATTTTTTAAAGAATACAAAGCTCCAGAAAGTGGGCTTGGGGATACCGCCCTCCGCCACCAGCCCGAAACCTCCGTGAAAAGGCGTAAAAGGCACGCCCTGCTCCTCAAACACATCCCCGAATGTCCAGTAGGAATAAGACACGTTATCCTCCCCCAGCCGTGAGAGCTGCTGAGCGATATAGGCCGCGTTCTGGTTGGTATCGTGTATCGGACAGTTGGGGATATAGGAGGTATTGAACTCCGTAATATGTATCTCCAGCCCTTTGTATTCCGGGAAACTGTCAATGATCTCCCGGGTGGTATGCAGATTGGCAAAGCCGTCCTCCGCTTTCATCAGCTCGGCGTAGCCGTAATGCCCCACGCCATCGGGCAGTTCCGTGGTATAGTGGTGCCTTGTGACAAAATCCAGAGCGATATGATTGTCGTGGCAATACTGCATAAAAGCTTTGATCCACACTTCGTCGCTGCCGCCGCATACCGCCGGGCCGCCCACCCGAAAGCGGCTGTCCACCTCTTTCACTGCCTGAAAGCTGTAACGGAACAACTTAAAATACTCCTGCATGTCCGCGTTTTCCCAAAATCCCGGCAGATTGGGCTCGTTCCAGACCTCCACGGGCCAGGTCACAACCTCGTCCCTTCCGTACCGGCCGCAGAGATGCTCCAGCAGAGCCTTTACCATATCACACCAGGCCTCATAGGAGGCAGGCGGTGTGGTATTGCCTTTCCAGTAAAAAATCGTCTGACTGCCGCTGGCCATTTTAGAGGGCATAAAACCCAACTCCAGAAAAGGTTTCAGCCCCAGCTCCAGATATCCGTCCATGACCCGGTCAATATATGTATAGTTGTACTCCGGCCGCCCGTCCTCCGTCTCCTGGTATATGGCCATATCGTCACAGAAAAGCCCGTGCCCCCGAATATGCTTAAATCCTATCTCCCGCTGCACCTGCTTTAGCTGCTCCATATACTCCCTGTGCAGCGCCAGACCCATTCTGCCCGTGCCCACGCAAAAATCCACCTCATTGTGAAATTCTACCCTGTTCTCCGCCGTCAGCGTGATCTTTCTCTCTTCCATACTTCCCTCCGTTGCTCCATCTGTTTAGTTCCTGTTCCCCTGTCGGCTCTATCCTCTGCCCTGCTCCAGTTCCTCCGTCAGCCGGCAGATTTCGTCAATCATCTCTCCGATGGTCTCGATGGTATCCAACAGCGGGCCATCCGTGGTGATATCTATGCCCGCCAACGCCGCCAGCTCCACCGGGGGCAGCGTACTTCCCGCCGCCAGCACCTTCTTCCAGTCCTCGATAGCCTGTTCACCCTCCCTTTCAATGCGCTTGCACATCTGGGTGGCTACGGTGAGGCCGGCGCTGTAGGTATAAGAATACAGTCCCATGTAATAGTGGGGCTGGCGCATCCAGGTAAGCTCCGCGCCTTCGTTTATCTCCACCGCGTCTCCCCAGAACTTTTGCAGGGTATCCCGCATAATGCCGCTCAAGGTATCCGCCTGAACGCTCTCACCCGCGTCCACCAGTTTATACACTTCCCTCTGATAAGCCGCCTCCATCAGATGGGTCACAAAATTGTGGTAATAGGTATTGCCGATCATGCAGGTCAGCACCCAACGCCGGAAACGTGTATCCTGGCTGGTCTTTAACAGATAATGTGCCATCAGCAGCTCATTCATTGTGGAGGGAGCCTCCACAAAATAGGTGGATACTTCCGTGTCAAAGATGGACTGGCTGGCGTTGCAGGACTTAAAATGTCCCGCATGCCCCAACTCGTGGGCCAGAGTGAATACGTCCGACATCTTATTATTCCAGGTCAGCAGTATAAAAGAGTTCTTGCCGTAAGGGCTGGCGCAGAAACCGCCTGTGGATTTTCCCTTGTTCTGCGCGAAATCCACCCAGCGCTCCTCATAGGCGGTACGCACCATCTTCACGTAGTCCTCCCCAAGGATGGACAGCCCCTTTTCGATATATTCCCGGGAACCCTCGATGGTCACAGCCGGGGCGTAATCCGGGTCCACCGGGAGTTTCAGATCCGCGAAAGTCATTTTGTCCAGACCGTGTACCTTCCGGATCAGTTTAGCGTATCTGCGCATGTGAGGCGCCAATTTTTCCGTGATCAGATCGATCTGGCGGTTGTAAAGCTCCCGGCTTACTTTCTGGTCAAACAGCAGATAGTCAAACACCGAGTCAAAACCCCGCAGCCCGGCCAGAGTCTTCTCTGTCTGCACATTCGTGTCGTAGGCGGCTGCCGTCACATTTTCATACTCTTTTATCTTCTTTGAAAAAGCGGCAAAAGCAGCCCGGCGCACTCCGGTGTCCGGCTCATACTCATAGTCGTCCTCAAACAGAGTATAACCCAGCGGATACTCTTTCCCCTCCACTGTGAAAGGGTCAAACTTCATATCCGCCAGCTTGGCTATATTATAGATCTCATAAGGAGCGCGGTAGATACTCTGGCTCAGCGCCGAGACCACCCGCTCCGCCTCCGGATGCAGCCGATGAGCCTTTTCCCGCAGGATATTCTCCAGAAAGTACCTGTTGCCGTCACTGACGGCTATGGCCCGGTGAATGATCTCCTCCTCCTGCTCCATGATCTCACTTTTCACAAAGCTAAGGCTGCTCTGCAGCCTTGCGATCTGGCGGCTGATCCTGCCGTTTCTCTCCTGATTATGATTGTCGTAATAATCAACGGACACCGCCAGATCACAGTAGCTGCCCGTAAGTGTCATCAGCTCGTACACTTTTCTGTAGTCCGTGACGCAGGCCTCTATCCGCTCCGGCGTGTCCAGATGCCCTCTGTACTTTTCTACGATCTCCTGACCCAGTTTTTCCATTTTCTCCGCGTCCCGGAGCATGTCCTCCTCCGACGCGTAAATGTGGGAGAGATCCCATGTAAGCTCCTCCGGTACTTCTTTTCTGCTCTTTAATTCTTCTGCCATCTTTTTTCCTCCTAATGATATGTTCCGCTACGGCCCTCCCGAGTTCTTCAGAACTGCCGCTATGCCACCGTGATCCAATATCTCTTGATCCACTCCCCGTCCACCTGTACTTCTTTCTCGAACACGCCGCCGCATCCCAGGATTGTTCGTTCGCTGGCAAGATTGTCCCGGCTGCAGGTCACCATGACCTTTTCCATGCCCCGCCGCCTGCAATTTTCCAGATTGAGCCGTAACATCTCCCGGGCATAGCCTTTTCCACGCTCATCCGGTCGTACACTATAACCCATATGTCCGCCCCATACTCCCAGTACGGGATGATCGATATGGTGACGCAGATCAATGATCCCCACCATTCGTCCGTCCGACTGACGGATAGCCAGATATACATGAGAAGGTACTTTCCCCTGCTCTGCCCCTTCTTCCTGGCGGTAAACATATTGTAGCCACTCTCCTATATCCTCGTAACACTCCAGCCCGCTACAGCCCGCAAAAGCGTCTGCGTCTCCGGCTTCCCGGATTTCCCGCTGAAATTCCCGGAGCTGCCCTATATGCTCCCGCGCGGGACGCACCAACTTTAATTCTTCCATAAAACACTCCTCACGTATCTCTGTATTTATTCTCAGCACGCACATCCATCAATATTTAACGGTTTACCTTCAAACTATTCCGTCCATACCGCGTATAGCGAAAAAGGTGTCCCCGGAATACCGAAAACACCTTATACTGTTTTGCAGGATTTATGCCATTTCCCGTATTATTTCACCGCAATGTTTCGCATATATGCGCTTTTATCCTGCATTTTCAGACTATTTTCGCTCCGAAGGGCATCAAGGCAAGTTTAGCCAGCTTAAAATGCTGCAGTCCAAAAGGTACCCCGATAAAAGTAATGCAGAATATGCACCCCCAGATCAGATGATGCAATGCCAGCGGGATGCCGGATATCAGTATCCAGATAATATTTACCACCAGAGACACCGTACCGCCGCCGTATTGAATCTCTTTTCCGAAAGGGAAAAAGGACATGGAGGCAAATTTAAAGCACTGCACTCCCACAGGAGCGCCGATGATCGTGATACACCAGAGACACCCGGCCAGCAGCCAGCCAAGCCCGCCGATGCACCCGCCAAATATAAACCAAAGCAGATTACCCAGACAACTCATCTTTTCTTCTCCTTTGAGGACAATATGCCGATAATGATTAAAATAGTGATCACTGTCAATATTTCAGCCACAAGCAGGATAACGGTATGCATTTCCATAAAACCGGATATACCGTCAAAAATATCATTCTCCCGATTGTTGCCGTATTTTTCCATAACGGAATCAAAGTCATAGTTATAGTCTTCACGCATATCATAGGGACTGTCATGCGCATCTCCCGCATGGGCCAGCGCCGAAGAGTACTCCGATACCGCCTGCCCGATCTCCCGGATCGTGCCCTCCTCAAAAATGCTCTTCAGTCCGCATTTCTCCAGCAGTTCACAGTAGGTCGTAGTCAGACCGTAAGTGGTCAGTTCCATATATTTATCGATCCCCGCCTGACGGTCTTCCAGGGCGATCGTCCATATATCCAGCGCTGCCAGGGCCGATGTTCCGTAACTCACATAATACATGGGCGAGGAGAAAGTATGGGGCACATCCACCCAGTCGTAAGCCTCCTCTTCCGAGTCATAGTAGGTATAGCCATACTCCAGAGACAGCTCGCGGAACAAGCGGTTTACCTCCTGGACCGTCATCTCATGGTCCGCCGAAAACACGGCATTCTGAAATTCGTCATACAGACAGCCGTCTATGACGGAATAGAGCATTTGATACAGGATCATCTGCTGGGCCGTGTCTCCCAGGTCCTCCCCGTATACATCATCCGCATATTCCAGATACAGCAGCTCCAGCCCCTGGGAGTGGATCTCCGCCACATCCATATTGGTGACATCGGTGATCAATGTGGTTCCCGCATGGAACGCCTCGTTATAGTGGCCAAACTCGTGGATCATGGTCTCCAGATCGTAATAGGAATAATCCGGGGTGTTGAAAATAAAGGGCTCCTGATACTCGTACAAGGTGGTGGTATACCCCACATTCATCTTGTTGGGATCATAATCAATATCATACAGATGATGATCCACCATATACTGATACACCTCCGCCAGCGCCGGATCTATATCCCCCATATGCCGTCCCACCACATCGATCACATAGTCCTCTGTCAGATGGTCCATGTATATCAGGTCATTGAGATTTCCCGAATAAACATACTCCTCCACCTCTGCCAGCACGGGGACGATGTATTCCTTTACCGCCGCATATACCGTCTGTATCTCCTCCGTGGTATAATCTCTGTTGTACAGGTCCGTATAGGCATACTCGGCATAGTTATCATATCCGTATATCTGTGCCCGCGCATTCCTGTTCTTTACCAGGTCCAGGAAGATAGGGCAGATTGCTTCGTTTTTTGCTTTGTCCAACGCCGTGCTTATGGCCAGCATTTCCCGCCAGGTCAGATCGTCTATGGCCTCGTTGTAGGACTCTTCCGTCCATTTCTTTCCTTTTACGGTCACGGTATACTCCGCCATGCTGGCCTGGTCATACTGCTGCTCCAGCGCATTTTCCTCATCCAGCAGGGCTTGCAGTTCTTCGGTCATATCCTCGTAGTCCAGATATTCCTCCACCAGCTCCTCGTCTCCGATATGCGCCCCCAGCGAATCCCGGTAATCCGTGCCCAGCACATCTCTTACCGCCTGCAAAAACTGATCCACCACATCCCGGTAGATCTGCTGCAACTCTGAGTCAATACTGGCATACTCCTCGTTGTTAACATCCCTGTAATACCGGATCTCATTCAGCGCCTGCTGGGTATACAGCTTATCCAGCTCCCTGCCCATCAGCTCGTAGTCCTCTATGATCTGTTCCTCATTTCCGGGCTCCTGAGACAGAGTGCGTATCTCCTCTATCAATGTATATGCGTATGCCGGATCATATCCCACATATTCCATATCTTCGTAACTGATATCCGCACGCACGATATCCGAGTCGTCATACCACTGGGTCTGGGCATGGGCAGGCAGAGTCCATATAGCAATAAATCCCGCCGTCATCAGGCATAATCCCGTCTTCATTATATCCCTGTAATTCTCCATATTTCCGCGCATCTCTCTACCTCACTTTCTCCTGATCTTATTCCTTAATTCCATGGGCTCCGGCGCTTTCTCCATTCATACCCCCGCTCCATACAAAATCTCTGTCAAATATCATATTGCCATTGCCGTCCGTATCCCTACAGTATCTTTTCCATACCTATCTTCTGGGGCGTCAGACCGCATTTCTCATAAAAGTGCTGGGCAGCCGGATTACAGGACCACACATTCAACGTGACATTATAGCAATTCTCCCTGCGTGCAAACTCCAGCACATACTCATATATCCTGCGGCCTATATGCTGCCCTCTGCACTTCTCGTCCACGCACAGGTCGTCTATATATAAAGTTTTTATATCCGTCAGTATATTGCTGTCCGCGTGCCGCTGAAACACACAGAATGCGTACCCTATCACCTGCTGCGACGCCTCGTCCACCCCCACAAAGATCGGACGGCTGTCGTCCTCGATCAGCTCTGCAAGTTCCTGATCCGTATACTTTTTAACATCTCCCTTGAACAGATCCGGCCTGCCGTTGTGGTGTACTGCCAGCACTTGGAACAACAATCTGTTGATTCCCTCCATATCGCGTTTCCGCGCCCGCCTGATCTGCATACGTCTGGCCTCCGTCCGCTCTAAAGTCAAAGGGGGAGCGTCTTCGTACCACTCCCCTGCCATTTACAAAACTTTATCTGTTTTTTACTATAACATATAGCGCATTAAAAGTACAGAATTTTTTCTCGCTACATAGAGGATGCCGGAGGTCTGTCATTGAACCTGTAGATCAATTTATGAGTTCATTCATATCGGTATGCCCACAGGTTTTTGATCTGTGGGATCAAATCCTCCACGTCCCAGCTTTTTTCGCTGTTTATCCTGCTGTTGGGGTCACACACCGTCACCCTGCCGTACTCGTCCACCCCCGTCAGCACGATAAAATGCCCCGTTGTGGTAAAGTCTCCGGGCCGCATGGCACAGATGATGGGTTCTCCCCACTGTAGCCGCTCCAGTATATGCTGCGCGTCAAATACCACATTGTCTACGGTAAGTCCCAGATCCTCCGCCCCCATGGACATCAGATCCCAAGCTGTGCCGGCCCCTTTCACATAATACCCCTCCCGCTCCGCGTATGCGGCCATGGTAAGCGGGTCCCACTGCGTCTCCCCGGTGAGTCCGCACTGTACCATGGACAGACAGGTTGGGCCGCACCCGGTAACGGCCAGAAAATCGCTGCCGTAATATTCATATCCCCAGCGCTGATCCCACTGCAGGAACAGCGGAATGGTCCCCTGCTCCACCTCGCCGGACAGATCGATCTCCGGATGCCTGTCCTTGTTCTGCAAATACCCCAGAACGAACTCCTCCGTCTCCGGATTCATCTCCATCAGCGTGAGCAGACTGTCGGGATATTTCTGCCCCGTCTCCTCTGCCGGTACAGCGTCCCGCACGACACCCAAACTGTCACCCCATCCGGCCATGACCAATCCCTCTGCCCCTTCGTAACACAGCAGGGCCATACTCCCTATTCCTATTGTGATCCCCAATGTAACCACGATCATACAGACACAGCAGGCCCTCTCTCTGCGGCGCCTGCGCCTTCTGCTCTCCCTGTCTCCTCCGTATCCCGCATACCGATCCGCGCTCATCCCAGCTCTCCTCCTTAATCAGCTACAATAACAGGCAACCTGACGCAAAATCCGCTCCCGGAATCCCCTGCCCGATTGCCTGCTTTAAATATAGCAGAAAGAGGATATGCTATTTTAAAAATATCCTTATAAAATTCTTGCAATTTTATTACAAAAGAGGTATGTTAGTCTTAGAGAAAATTTTAACGCCGGAAAATTTTAGTTTTGGTAAAATTTGTAGATTTTGCGTTTCCATATTTCTCTGCGGTTTTTATCGCTGTTTTTCTTCTTATTTTAAGAATACCGTAACAGAACTATGGCAAACACGGCCACCACAAATCACATCGGAAAATCAGGAGTTTACAGATGACTTTAGGTGAGAAACTATATTTTTTGCGCACGGAGCGGGGTATCTATCAGAAGGAATTAGCCGCCGAACTTCATATGTCGATCAGCGGCATTTCCAGCTATGAAAACGACATTCACTTCCCGGATATTAAAACGCTGGAGAAATTGGCCAGATATTTTCATGTTTCAACAGACTATCTGTTAGGACGCGTTGAATATATGGCGCCCATCGATGACATGGATAAAAATATGATCGGTCAGTATACCGTATCCGACATTGTGGACACGGTTATCGAACTGTCTCCGGAACACCGTCAAGATTTTATCGATTATATACGTTTACTAAAATCTTCCGAAGATTCCGGACAATAATAATCATTCTGATCACAACGGCAGGATATCCGTCTGGGCTCACGGTACCGGGTCTGTATTTGGGGCGCTCTGTGTCTGTTGATCGCCGGACATGAAAGCAAGTCTCACTCCCTTAGTGTTGGCTCTGTTATTTGACCCCCCGCGCTTTGCCGCAAGCCGAAAAAAACGATAAATGTAAAGAGATGGGTTATTCACCCATCTCCGCTAATTCTGTCTCCGCCTCCAACATACGTTCTAACAGGCTTTCCTGATTCTGTTCCTCCGCGTCTATAGCCTCCTGCAGTTCCACCAGTCGGGAATAATCGCTGGCTAAAGCCGGGTCCGCAAGCTGCATCTGTAACTCCGCCAGCCTGCCCTCGCTCTCGGATAGCTGGCGTTCATACTTCTCCAGTTGACTCTTTAAGCGGGAACGTATCTTCCCCGGATTGTAATAAGTCTTTTTGTCAAACACATCCGTCAATGTGGGGGCCGCCTTTCCGGCTTGTGCCTTTGGCGTCTCTTCCGGCACGCTGCTGCCGCCGGTCTTACCCACGTTCACGTCAGAGCGTGGAGCTGTCCCATGATTTCCCACCAGCCCCGCAGCCTCTTTCTGTTTTCGTTCCAGATAGTCCTCATAGTTCATCTTGTACTGTCTGACGCCGTCCCCGGAGAACTCCAGTATTCCCGTGGCAATACGGCTGATAAAATACCGGTCATGGGACACAAACAGCACGGTGCCTGTATATTCTCTCAGCATCTGCTCCAGCGCCTCCTTGCCCACGATATCCATATGATTTGTAGGCTCATCCAGAATCAGCAGATTGGGCCGGGTCTGCAGCATCTTACACAGGGACAGGCGCACCTTTTCTCCGCCGGAGAGCTGCCCCATAAGTTTCATCACATCCTCCCCTGAAAACAAAAATCCTCCCAGGGCGCTGCGCACCTCCTCCCGCACATAGCGGGGATATTCCTCCCAGAAGTTGTCCAATACCGTCTGCTGCGGGTCCGCGTCATCCTGCACGGCTTTCTGCTGGTCAAAATAACCCCACTCCACATTCTGTCCGAACTTATATTCGCCCCCCAACGGCGGCAGTTCTCCGATCAGGGTTTTCAGCAGAGTGGATTTTCCCTTTCCGTTCTCCCCGATGATGGCAAGCCGCTCCTTCTTTTGCAGTAAAAAGCTCACTTTTTCCAGCTCATGATCATATCCGATGGACAGGTCCCTGGCCTGCACCACATTGGTATAGCTCTCTATCCTGGGCTCATATCTGGCATGGAATGCCTTGGTGTCAAACCTCCTGGGTTTCTCTATCTTGACCATATGCTCGATCACCATGCGCTTGGAGCGGGTAGCGGCAACCTTGCTGGGCGTGTTCTTCCACTTCTCGATCCACTCTGTCAGCCTTTGGATCTCCTTTTGCTGCTCTTCGTAGTCCTTTTCCTGTTTAATGAGATTCTCCTCTTTCTGTCTCATAAAAACGGAGTAATTGCCCACATAGCGCTTGATCCTGTGATACTCGATCTCGTAGGTCACATCGATCACCTTATCCAGAAACATCCGGTCATGGGACACGATGATCACCGCCTTGTCATAATTCTTCAGATAACCCTCCAGCCATTCGATGGTGGGCAGATCCAGATGGTTGGTGGGCTCGTCCAGCAGCATGATATCCGGCCTTCCCAGCAGCAGCTTGATAAAGGCTACTTTGGTCTGCTGTCCTCCCGAAAAGCTGCCTATGGGACGCGCCAGATCCTCCAGCGCGAAACCGAAACGCTGGAACATGATCTCCATGTCCTGTCTCCAGGAGTATCCCCGCATGGCCTCCATCCTGCGCTGCAGGCTGTCGTACTCCCCCAGGAGCTGTCTGCTGTCGGACTCCTTCATCTGCTCCTCCAGCTCGTTCATCCTTTTTTCACAGGCAAAAACAGGTGCGAACACCTTTTTGATCTCCTCCTCCACGGAAATCTCCTTGTCCTCAAAGTTCACCTGGCGCAGAAAACCGATCTCCTGTTTGCCCGCCATGGTAATACCGCATTCCTCGTCGCTGTCCAGATTGTTCATCCGGATATCTCCCGCGATGAGCTTTAACAAGGTGGTCTTTCCACAGCCGTTGCGGCCCACGATGGCTATTTTTTCCCTGTCGTGTACCTCAAAATTTACATCCTCCAATATGGTGTCCGCCCCGAACTGTACCAGGGCATGTCTGATCTGATATCTCATAACCGTAACCCAAATCCTTTCTAATATCTGACTTAAAAACCCTTTACCGCCCAGCGCAGCTTGGTGGAACGCGCCCTGCCGTTCGCCCGGCATTCCTCTGCAGAAGGCCGCACCACCTCCTGGGATATCTCCGCAAAAACACGCTGTCTGTAATATTCCTGAAAGGCTTTTTTGACAAGTCTGTCCTCCCCCGAATGAAATGTCAATATGGCCACCCTTCCGCCCTCTGACAGAACCTGTGGCAGCTTACTTAAAAATGCTTCCAGTACTTCAAACTCATTGTTTACATCGATCCGCAGCGCCTGAAACACTCTCTGGCAGGTTTTCTTTGTCAGCTCTCTTTTTTCTCCGTTCTCCGGCAAAAAGGACAACGCCGTAACCACAGCCTCCCGCAGCTGGGCCGTGGTGCGGATGGCAGCACCCTTTTTCCGCAGTTTTACAATGGTCCTGGCGATCTCCTCCGCATAGGGTTCATCCGCGTTTTCCACCAACATCCCCTGTATCTCCTCCCGGCTCATCCGCGACAGCCTCTGCCATGCCGGCATCCCGTTTTCCGGGTCCAGCCGCAGATCCAGCTCGCCGTCCAGCTTATAGGAGAATCCCCGGCGGGGATCGTCGATCTGCATGGAAGACACGCCCAGATCCGCCATAACAAACTGAAAGGGGCCGTACTCCCGGGCAATGGTATCAATATTGGCAAAATTCTCCCTGACAGCCGTAAATATCTCCGGGCCGTATCCAGCCTTCCGCAGCCTTTCCCGGGTCTTCACGATCTCTATGGGGTCCACATCCAGCCCATACAGATGTCCGCTGCCCTGCAGGCGCTCCAACATCCTTCCGGAATGTCCTCCATACCCCAGCGTGGCGTCCAGCCCGATCTCCCCCGGCTTGATCCGCAGCGCCTGCAACACTTCCTCCACCATAACGGAGAGGTGCATTCCCGCAGGCGTACTCCCCTTACCGATCACCCGTGCCACGGTCTGTGCGTATCTCTCCGGGTCATGTTCCTTATATTTTTCTGCAAAAGTTTTCGGGTGTGTGCCCGAATACCGCTTTCTTCGTGTATGCTCTTCCATCCTCTACTCCAACTCCATATGCTTAAACCGCCGCTGCCTGCACAGACATCCACATTATACTAGGAATATTTGAATATATCTACATTTTTTGTTAGAATGCCTGTGAATTTTATAGTGCAAGAACCGCAATGGATTCCTCTCCATCCATGTCCCCGGTCTCACAAAATCCAAACGAGCGGTACAATTTCTTCGCAACCAGATTATCCGGCTCATAGGACAGCCAACAGTATTTAGCTTCGCCGCACGGTTTTGTCTTGATGAAGTCCATCGCAAGCTTCTGTCTATTTTCCCAGTTCCGTCACCAGGGGAAAGAATTTCTCAATTGCCTAAAATTGTATAATTAAGTATAGCACAAAAAGAGTGAGAAATGGTATATGAATTATGCTTATAAATGCCTTATGTCGAGAATCGCAAAATGAAATATGCTCATTAATGCCTTATGTCCATAAATCGATAAACTAAAATCCCGGAGACATTCTTGACAAATTATCCTTCAAAACATATAATGAAGAAAATTTAAAGGGGGCCGGATATATTATGGAAAAGGACATAGAGCAGTACTGCGAAAAACTTAAGAGATATTATGATTCCGAAGGCAGACTAACACAATACCCTTCCAAGAGACCTATGCGAATTCTGGCGTTGGCGCGGATCGCTTTAAAGTTTGACACCGCGAGCAAATATACAGAAAAAGAAGTAAATCAGATCGTCCGTGACTCTATTGCTTTCAGCGATATCGAACTGATCCGCAGGGAAATGTATCAGTATCACTTTATCGACAGACTTCGGGACGGTTCCCAATACTGGGCAGAGCCGGATTGGAAAACCAAATACCGGGAGTATCTTTATGACTGATATACCGTCGGCGCGACACATGCCACAGCCAAAACGATCGCGTTGTCACCATTGTTTTCGGGACAGATCACATGACAAAAAATAGCGGATTTCCTCAGTCTCTACCGGGGAATCCGCTATTTTCAAAGGTTTTCCTTTACTGCTGGTGGTGGGACTTGAACCCACACAAGGTTGCCCTCGGCAGATTTTGAGTCTGCTGCGTCTGCCATTCCGCCACACCAGCAAATTGTGTGATTTCCTACAACAAAATGATTCTACCACACAAAATATATTTTGGCAAGCAAAATTTGTAATGTTAAACCAACTTATGCAAACTCTGCCGCTATTTAAGCTGCAATCTAATATGCCAGGTCATCAACCGGAAACTGTCCCAAGGGGAGCCGCATATATGTCAAACTGTTACACAGATAAAGAGCTGTAGCCAGCGCGATGAGCATCAGCATAGCCGGTACTGCCCATTGCCACAGAGGCTCTTCCTTTTTGCGTATCTCTCCAATGCTCCATGCGGCGGGAATCGTAAATGCCATGTTTGCCAGCATCCAGAATACGCCCGGGGTCTCCAGTATGCCCACAAACCGTAAAAACGGCCCCCCAATCCTCTGTACATAATCCCAGGGAAAGAATTTTAAAGACATTATGGTCATTACTCCCGCCGATATCAACAGACCCTTTACAGCTTTTTGCATCTTAACACCATATCCAGCCCAATAGAGCCATATCAGCAACAAAAAGGCCGCAGCAAGCGCTATTCCCAGTCCGGGCATATCCGGCCGGTACGTCCAATTAGTAAAAAAATGTCCCAATGTATAGCCTCTACCCATAATACTTCCCGATGGCAGATCCCATACCTCCATACCGCCTTTAATCGTATATCTTGCCAAGTATATGATCGCCGGCATGGACAGCGCTGCTCCTGCCGCCATAAACACCAGACCCACGGGCTTACGCTCCCATAATATCAGATATAATACCGTGCATCCCCCTATGATAACTCCCCATCTGGCGTCCGCATACCAGATCCCGGCATAAGAGGCTGCCGCCGCAAAGCCGTACAACACCTTACTGCCCCAATCAGCACGCAACCGGGCAAGTCCGCCCACAAGCAGCGGCATCAATGCCCAGACAATTGATTGTCCCAGATCGGCCCTGTCATAGCAAATATAAATACGGTATGGACAGCTCATATAAAACAGCACGCCAAATAATACCGTGACCCTGTTGTCAAAAAAGGCTTTCATCATCCAATAGGCTGCTCCCAGCGTGGCTATCCCAATCAAACCTGTAAGGATACAATAGGACATCTGCTCTCCCACTCCCAGCATTTGCAGCGCTACCGCGGGCAGAAGCCATATACCACTGTCAAAACTCATGCTCTGACTGTTAAAGGCAGTAACTGACTCAGGAGTGGGGAACCAAAGAACGGTGCCGCCGGCAAGACTTTCCCGAAACTCCCTTATTCTATGCAGCCACATGACACTGTCTCCCCCATCCATCACATAGCCGCAGAAGACAGGGGCGGACGTGACAGCAAAAATCAGAATATAGAGAATCAAACACAATGTTTTTTTCTGTTTTCTATCCACGAGTTTCTTTCCCTACCTTTCCATACCGCTTGGCCAAGCCAATTCCCAAACACAGCAGCACTGTCACTCCCGATATGATTTCTGCCACCCGGTACAGGAAAAATCCTTTATAAGCCACCCGGATATTTCCTGCATAGCCCGGGGGAACGGCGATACGAAGGTCTCCATGTGCCCCTCGCTCCTCCGTAATATAAGGAACCGCAGTCCCTTCTGTAGATTCAATCCCGTATCCCTTGTAACCTGTCAATGGCAGCTCCATATATAATTCCCCTGCGGTACGGTTCTCCGCATGGAGGCTGACCGTCAAACCTTTCTTATGATAGTCTTCCCACAGCAGGCCCTCGTCCGCTATCGGGTCATGATACTGCATCTGCTGGACATCCATGCCCTTCAGCAGATATTCCCCATTTACCACACTGATATTTCCCATATTTTCAGCCGAATACAATCTGATAGGGTAGTCGAGTTCATAGGAGATTTCGTTAACATGAAAAAGCGTCGCCCAAAGCGCAATCCCGGAGATCAGCACTGCACTTCCCACCCTGACCATTTTTGCGGTCTGTATTTCCCAGTGAACACTCTCCTCTGTCAGCCATGGCACGAAGAATGAGGCGGCAAAAGATAAAAATAATGTTGCCATGGCCAGAAAACGGGTGGAGAACTGTATAGCTGTCACAAGCAAACCTATCCCAGGTATTCGCGCTATTATGTCCCAAGGGAAATATATTGTACTCATGATCAGGAACATTCCTCCCAGCAAAGCTCCCCATCTCATTACTTTATCATAAATATTTCCTGCGCTTGTCCCTCTGCGGCATAATCTGACAGCCAAATAGCACATTAAAACAGTCCAAAGGGCCGGGCCTATTTGAATCGGTTCACAGTTGTACAGTCCTGTCTGTCCTCTCCCTGCATAAGGATACATCTGTAGAATTCCGGCAGCTCTTGTTCCCATACTCTGAATGTTTTTTGTAACTATATCACTCAGCTTATATTTATCTGCTGAAAGCATTTTTAATAGCGGAACCCAAAACCATGCATTCACCGCCAGAAAAATCCCCGCCGCTTTGACCAGCTCTGTCAGAGTCTCTTTCCGTAAAGTTTTCCGCCACATCACTATTGCCGCTAAAACCAATACTGCGACCGTCATCTCACAAGTCAATATATGGGACTGCAGGATGCCGCTAAGCCCCAGGATCAACGGGATTTTCGTTCCCTTATAATCCCCGGATTTTACATTCTGTGTATATATGCGATAAAATCCGCAGAGCACCATGGGCAGAAACATCATCCCCAAATATTCGCCCACAGCATAGCGATTATAAATATTATAGATGTGATAGGGTGCCAATTCATACAATACGCTCCCCAGCAGCGCGCCATAGCGGCTGCCCGTACATCTGTAAAAGGAAATATAAGCAATTATGGCCGTTCCTGCCAGTACCGCCAGCATAAAAAGTTTATACGCATCCATCAGTGAGAAACCGATCAATCGTAACAGCACCGGAAAGAGCAACGGCAAATCCCCGTAAAAACTCGATACGGCATATCCATGTCCATACAGCCAATTTTCCTGTACTCTGACCGGGAACTGTTCCCCACTCAGTAAGGTCTCTTTAAGTCCCTCTATCCTCAATAGATGAAATGACCCGTCTGCACCCAGACCCATATAATCCAAACAGTATGGCAGATAGGCCAGTAGGACACTCAGAGCCAGAACCCCTGCCACAACTACTTTATCTATGGAGATAGCACCCTTCAACAGCTTGTCCCGCAAATCAACCAGCAGATTTACTCCCGCAAAAACCAGTACAAGAATAAATGTCAGTATCCGCCAACCGCCACTCGTCTTGTACAGTTCAATCTTCTCCACCGGTTGTCCTGTTTCCCCTATATAATTGCAGATTATATAAGCATTTTCCACCTTTTCAACTACATATGCCTCTATTTGCATTTCACGCCTGTGGGCAAAAACAGGAGCACCATTACATCGCAGCGCCTGATAGCTGCTCTCCAACGCTCCTATTGTGGGGTACAGCATCCCTTCATGATCTTCGCAGTATATCCTAAGATGATACACACCGGGCCTCAGCGTAAACTGGTCACTGCGATAATAATTGCCGCTCTCATCTATATACAACTGATCTGCCATCGCATCCGCATCTGCAAAATATATCAGTTCCTTTGGGCGCAAACAAAACAGTATGCATATGATGGCAGCCAAAAGCTCTATACCAACCAGCAATCTGTGTCTGCTTATAAATTCCCGCATTTTTTCTTCTCCCTTCGGCGTAATACATATACCACCAGAAAGCTCAGTAACATCATATAGCTGACAATCTCTGCAACGCGCCAATACCACGGACTGACGAACCTTACCTTAACCTGCGCGTCAAAACCTGCCGGTATGATAACCCTGACCACGTTGTTGTCCCCTTTACATACAGGCAACTGTACCCCTTCTGCATATGCCCGGTATCCATAGTAGTGCAGCAGCGGCAACTCCACATATCCTTCCCCGTCACCGGTATTGCCGCATCTGAAATCCGCCCCAAGCGCTCCCTTTTCATACTCCACTATCATAACATCTCCGCCGGTAACGGGAGCATGATAAAACAGCAGCTCCTCCTGTGTACCCTGCACCAGATATTCCGCTCCCGAAATATACCCTTTCCCCATGCCCTCTTCATTAAACAGAGTCAACGGATTATGATCTCTGATAACATGATCATTAAGATATAGACCTGAGGTGGCAATTCCTGCCAATGCGCACAATATGCCCACAAAATAAAATATTTTCTGACCCTTTTCCCTAAAGTAATACTGACAGCAACAAAACAGCAGGACCAGAAACGTACTTGCCCACCCCAGAAAACGATTCGGAAATTGCAGACTGCTCACCAGCGAAGCAGCCAAACGGCTGCTATTTTGAATCTTGTCCCACGGAAAGGCATCGAGACTTAAGCACATCAACAGCGCGCTGAAAGCAAAGGATAGTTTGCCCAACTTACTGATCCGCTTATCCAAGCCGGCAAACCGGCCGAGAAACCACAGTCCCCCGAAGACCAGAAACCCACATATCAAGATAAAACCTACTCCCAGCGCATGGGAATGATACATTCCCGATTCACCGATCAGCGCATTATCGCCAAAACGCCACCAGTTAAACAATAATTGGGCCAGATACAAGCCTCTTTCCTGAATCGGCCTTGCCCAAACATGCTTGATATGCAAGTCTTCCCGAATATAATAGTCCAGAAAAGGAACCAGAAACCAGAGACTCAAGAGAAACGCCGCGGCGGCACCCTTGCACAATTCTCTCAGAGTTTCCTTTCGGAATATTCTTCTAATATACACAATACACAGCAATAAAGTCAAAAACGCAGTAATCTCACAGCTGAGCACATGTGTCTGGAGAAGTCCCGCATATCCGAATGCCAGCGGAATCCAGCAACTGCGGTATTTTTTGTCATGAGTGTCCTCTGTAAACACACGCCAGAAACCATAGACCACCAGAGGCATAAATGTAACCGCGCTGCCTTCTCCAACTGCTGACGTGATTATCAGTTTGTAGATCCGAAACACGGACAGCGTATACAAGGCGCTGCCTGTTACACCTATATACTTATTGCCGAATATCCTTGAAAAAGAATAATAGGAAATACATACGGTCAGAGCGTTAACTGCTATGACATAACAATTATAGGAAAAGGTAACCGGAAAACCTATGATCCGCAGCAGAGCCGGGAACAGCAACAAAGTACCGCAGTAAAATATACCATTGGCATATCCATGCCCATGCACCCACTCCGGCTCCAGCCTTACCGGAAATTGTCCCGATATAATCCCATCCTTAATGCCTTCTATTCGCTGCAAATGATAAGTCAAATCCGCTCCCGAGGGCGTCATTCCCATCAGAAAGGGAATGGAAACTGTAAATGTCAAAACAGATAAAAGAAAAATAACATTCTTATTTTCGCGGGAAATCCCATACTGCCTGTCATACCACAACATCATCCGTATGACCAGCAGCAACATTGATAGCGCAAAAATGCTTGTCAGACAGATTCCCCACAGTTTATCAGTCTCATAAATGCGCAGATTTCCTGTCTGCAAATGTCCCTGCCCATCATATTTGACTATGACCTGTAGCGTATCGGTACTCTCAAATAGCCACATATGAAAATCTGTTTGAGTAAGTCCGCTATATAGCTGTTCACCATGGGACAATAACCCATTGGTAAAGACGTGATCATCTTCCACCCAGCAGAGGCTCTGCATATTCGTACCGCAGGAGTACTCCAGTTCCACGCGGTATACGCCCGGAGACAGACGGATTCCCTCAAAAACGGGATAATCGCTGACAGGATTTCCCTCCTGAAACAGCATATTTCCTTCATATACATATTCCCTGTTGGGCCACAGCATCCGCGCCATACAAGCAAGCATTAAAAGCGCGGCTACAAGCAAAATTATCCTTGTACTTTTCAGTTTCCAAAAACCTGATGTCTTCATTCTCTCCCTCGCCTCTGTGTACAAATATACTGAACGCAAAAAAGCCAGAGAAGAAACGGCTTACGCCGCTGCTTCTCCGATTCTGTATACACAAATAGCTCTTACCTTCATGTCATTAATTCTCCAATCTAACCTCTTATCCTTCATTCACCTTTTCACAACCACATTCCTTTATATATTCCCGCAATTATCGCATTTTATTTAGGGGTTAAGGATTACGCGCAATCAGCAATACTCCATTTTCACCTTCACATGGTTCCCCCGCAGGTGAACCGTGACCACACTGCCTACCACCAGGGGCATCATGGGACTGAGATGTCCGATATCCAGATCCATGATCACAGGAACGTGGTATTTTGCCGCAACGGCCAACACGGCCTGATAGGCGTCCAGCCCCATCACGGGTTCACTGTTTAGCGCTCTGCCAAAGAGAAAACCCTTGACATGGCGAAACCATCCCGCCTGCTCCATCTGCCACATGGCGCGGCGTATGCTCATCACATTCAGATCACAGGCTTCCAGCATCCACAGGATGCCGTCCTCCCGGTATTTTTCGCAAAAAGATGTGGTGCCGTCAAATTTTGTGCCCAACAGATTGACCAGACAGTCCATACAGCCTCCCAGCAGTCTGCCGGTGACGCGCAGCTCTGTCCCCTCCTCTTCAGGGTTCATTATCAGCTTTCCTCCAAGGTACGCCTTGAGTGCCAGCGGCTCTGTCACATAATATGGCTGCAGCGGATTCTCCTCATTCCTAAGGGACTCTCTCTCCCACAGAGGATAGCTCTCCACCGTCCGTTTTTCACCCGTCATCAGCTCATATGCGTCTCTGACGGACACATGCCAGGGCTCCATGCCGAAAGCCGCCCCACAGGGACCGTAGATCGCCGCCGTATCACAAAGGGTCACCAACGGATAGATCAGATTGGTATTGTCGGAATAACCCATAAACCACTTGGGTCTGGCTTGGGCCAGCCGGGCAAAATCCACGTGTTCCAGGATCTCGCACATCAACTCGCCGCCCCCGCAGGAGATCAGAGCATCCGCCTCCTGTCCGCAGAACATTTCCATGACTTCCGCACCGCATTTTTCCGGCGTGTTGCTGATACCGATTCCCTCCCCCACATAACAGTTGGGGCCTAAAACGGTTTCATATCCCATGCTCTGCCATTTGTCCAGCGCATGGTCGAACGCGCTCCTGTAAGGTTCTATGTTACAGCCGAAAGAGGGAGCCAGAAAACCGATGGTTCCGCCGTCCTTAAGATCTTCAGGATACCTCATATCCGCCCTCCTTCCCGCATATCTCTTTTATTCCTTGCCGGAAAACATCCTGTCATATATATCAAAACCGTCAAATGTCGCAAAATAGTCCTTTGCCGTCTCCGCCCGGCGGATCAGCTGCACGCTGCCATCCTCTCTCAGCAACAGTTCCGCTGACTTCAGTTTTCCGTTGTAATTGTACCCCATGGCAAAACCGTGAGCGCCGGTGTCATGGATCACAATGTAGTCGCCGATCTCCACCTCCGGTAGCATACGGTCTATTGCGAATTTATCATTGTTTTCACAAAGAGAACCCACTACGTCATACATATGGTCGCAGGGCTGTTCCTCCTTGCCCGACACGGTGATATGGTGATACGCGCCGTACATGGCCGGACGCATCAGATTCACGGCGCAGGCATCCACTCCCAGATATTCCTTATAAGTATGTTTCTCATGGATCACCCGGGTCACCAGATGCCCGTAGGGTGCCATCATAAAACGGCCCAGCTCCGTATAGATCGCCACATCTCCCATACCGGCAGGAACCAGGACTTCCTGGTATACTTCTCTCACACTCTCTCCAATAACCCGAATGTCGTTGGGCGTCTGCTCCGGACGATAAGGTACGCCGATACCGCCGGAAAGATTGATAAACTTGATGTGAGCTCCGGTCTCTTCCCTAAGTTCCACTGCCAGTTCAAACAGCTGCTTGGCCAACACCGGATAGTATTCGTTGGTAACGGTGTTGCTGGCTAAAAACGCATGGATGCCAAAGTGTTCCACGCCCTTTTCCCGCAACATCCTGTACCCCTCAAACATCTGCTCTTTGGTAAAGCCGTACTTGGCGTCTCCCGGATTGTCCATGATATCCGTTCCCAGTGAGAAATATCCCCCCGGATTGTAACGGCAGCTGACAGTCTTGGGCAGATATCCCAAAGTCTTTTCCAGAAAGTCTATATGGGTGATATCATCCAGATTGATGGTCGCGCCAATCTTGGCCGCAAAGATAAACTCCTCTGCCGGGGTATCATTGGAAGAAAACATGATATCCTCCCCGGATATCCCCATGGCATGACTGAGCATCAGTTCCGTCATGGAAGAACAGTCCGTACCGCAGCCATAGTCCCTCAAAATATCGATCAGAAAAGGATTGGGGGTTGCCTTTACCGCAAAAAATTCCTTATACCCCGGATTCCAGGCAAAGGCCTCCCTCAGAGCGGCAGCATTGGCCCGGATTCCCTTCTCGTCATAGATATGGAAGGGGGTGGGATATGTTCTTACTGTTTCTTCTATCTGTGCCTTACTAATAAATGCCTCTTTTTTCATATATACCTCATTCCTGTATCACCGCATAGGCGACCACAGCTATATCCGTATCTCCCCATGCAGTATTATCCTTAGAGCAAACGGGCCCTCATATCCTCCGGGCTCATGGCGCTCAAATATGCGGGAGCCACATCAAACACCGTTTTGCAGCCCGTCATGCCCTCCCGGTTCATCCTGTATACCGCCCTGGCATAGGCAGTCAATACACAGGCGGTAAACTCCGGGTTCGAGTCCAGTTTCAGACTGTATTCGATCACATGATCATGCTCCCCGTTTACTCCGGTCTTTCCTGTCCGCAGTACCATGCCGCCGTGGGGGATACCGGCATGATCCCGAAGTAATTCCTCCTGGGTAATAAAATGCACCGTGGTATCATAATCCGCAAAATAGTTGGGCATGGTCTTGATCTCCCGTTCTATCCGCTCCCTGTCGGCTCCCTCCTCGGCCACCACATAGCATTCCCTGGTGTGTTTCTGCCGGGTGGTAAGTTCCGGGTTTTCGCAGGATCGCACGGCGTTCAGAGCAGACTCCACCGGAACGGTGTACTGCTTGGCGTCCTTTACGCCCTGAATACGCCGGATGGCGTCGGAATGACCCTGGCTGACGCCTTTTCCCCAGAAAGTATAATCCTTGCCGTCCCGCAGGATCGCATTGGCATACAACCGGTTCAGTGAAAACATTCCCGGGTCCCAGCCCACGGATATCATCGCTACTTTGCCGCCCTCTCTGGCCGCCCGGTCCACGGCGTCAAAATGCTCCGGTATCCTGGCGTGGGTGTCAAAGCTGTCTATTACATTAAAATCCGCCGCATAGGCAGGAGTCTGCCGGGGTAAATCCGTGGCGGAACCGCCGCAGAGCATCAGTACATCTATCGCATCTTTTTTCTCCGTCAGCCGTTCCACACCGTATACCGGAACGCCGCTAACGGTCTTTATCGCAGAGGGGTCCCGCCGGGTAAACACCGCTACCAGCTCCATATCTTCATTCTGACCCACGGCGCACTCGATGCCTCTGCCCAGATTTCCGTATCCTAAAATGGCGATCCTAATCTTTTCCATACTG
Organism: uncultured Acetatifactor sp.; assembly: GCA_910577235.1. Lineage (GTDB taxonomy): Bacteria > Bacillota > Clostridia > Lachnospirales > Lachnospiraceae > Acetatifactor. The sequence continues at coordinate 98,627 of CAJTMX010000012.1, forward strand.
TCTTCTCCTTATTAGAGTTCCGCAGTTTCCCTACCAGCACACAATACATTGATCAACAAATGGCCGCTCCGACGTCCATTTTTTGATCAGTGCGCTGTCCGGGAATCTGCTGTTCATAATTACTTCTTGAGTTCCGCAGTTTCCCTACCAGCACACAATACATTGATCAACAAATGGCCGCTCCGACGTCCATTTTTTGATCAGTGCGCTGTCCGGGAATCTGCTGTTCATAATTATTTCTTGAGTTCCGCAGTTTCCCTACACATCCTCGATCTGCCAGTCGATTGGTTTCATGCCGTGTTCTTCGAGAAAACGGTTCGTCTGGCTGAAAGGTTTGCTGCCAAAGAAACCGTTGTAAGCCGATAACGGGCTGGGATGCGGGGCTTTCAGGACCAAATGGTTGGGATTGTCCAGCATTCTCTCCTTGGTCTGGGCGGGTCTGCCCCAAAGAATAAACACAATTGGTCTGTCCTGCTTGTTCAGTGCCGCTATGGCGGCGTCTGTAAACTTCTCCCAGCCCTTCCCCCTGTGGGAATTGGCCATATGCGCCCGAACGGTCAACACCGTATTGAGCATCAGTACTCCCTGCTCGGCCCACTTTATCAGATAGCCGTTATTGGGAATCTTACAGCCCAGGTCGTCATGCAGCTCCTTATAAATATTTACCAGAGAAGGCGGGATATCTACCTCCGGCCTCACAGAAAAGCACAGTCCATGGGCCTGTCCTACATTGTGATAAGGGTCCTGTCCCAAAATCACAACCTTAACCTGGCTTAAAGGTGTCAGATGAAAGGCGTTAAAAATATCGTCCGCCGGAGGAAATATCTGCGTACTGTTGTATTCTTCCTTCACAAACTGAAATAACTCGGCATAGTAGGGTTTGTGAAACTCCGGAGCCAGCTCCGTGAGCCAGTCATTATTTATCATTGCCATAAGTTCTACCTCTCTATTCAGAACAGACCATCCGCTCCGGGGATCACACCAATCGCACCGGAACTCCTCTGGAATGCAGATATTCTTTCACTTCCCGTATTTCCAGCTCCTTATAGTGAAACAGGGATGCCGCCAGCACCGCTTCTGCTCCGGCATCCACCAACGCCTCATAAAAATGCTCCAGTTTTCCGGCGCCGCCGGATGCAATGACCGGTATCCTGACGGTATCCGACACGGCTCTGGTCAACTCCAGATCATATCCTTCCTTTGTGCCGTCTCCGTCCATGCTTGTCAAAAGGATCTCGCCCGCGCCCAGCCGTTCCGCCTCTGCCACCCATTCCAGCGCGTCTATGCCCATATCCACCCGGCCGCCGTTTTTGTATATATTCCAGCCTGAACCGTCCGCCCGCCGTTTGGCGTCTATCGCCACCACCACGCACTGACTGCCAAATTTGTCCGCCGCATCGCTGATCAGACGCGGATTCATGATCGCGGCGGAATTTACAGCGATCTTATCCGCGCCTTCCCGCAGAATAGCCCGGAAATCCTCCACGGTACGGATACCTCCGCCCACGGTAAAGGGAATAAAAACCCTGCTGGCCACCTGGCGCACCCATTCAAGCTGTGTGGCCCGGCTGTCAGCGGAAGCGTTGATATCCAGAAAAACCAGTTCATCCGCTCCCTCCCGGTCATAGGCCGCAGCCGCCTGAGCCGGGTCCCCCGCATCCCGGGGATTGAGAAAATTGACACATTTTACCACCCTGCCGTCCTTTACATCCAGACAGGGAATGATCCTTTTGGTATGCATACCGACTCCCCTCCAGCCCGTTTTGACGGGCTGTCCCAATCTATTCCTGTGTACCTTTTACCACCGCGATAAAGTTTTGCAGTATCTTTCTGCCCACGCCGGAACTCTTTTCCGGGTGAAACTGGCAGGCAAAAATATTGTCCTTCTCCACGGATGCATGAATCGGTACGCCATATTCTGTAGTGGCTGTGACAATCTCCGGCTCCTGCGCCCGCAGATAATAGGAATGTACAAAATACACATAGGAGTCCTCCGGCAGATTGCGAAACAGCCGTCCCCCGTTGGGATATTTCAAGTTGTTCCAGCCGATATGGGGTACTTTCAGCCCCCCTTCATCCGGAATCCGCAAAATCTGTCCCGGCAGCAAACCAAGTCCTTTTACCCCCGGACTCTCCTCACTGCTCTCAAACATCAGCTGCAATCCAAGGCATATCCCCAAAAGCGGAATCCGGCGCTCTGCCACCTGTGCTATGGCCTCTACCAGACCGTAACTCTCCAGACGTTCCATAGCATCTCCGAATGCTCCCACTCCCGGCAGGATCACACCGTCCGCATCCAGAATTTCCTTCGGATCTCTGGTTACGACCACCTGCTCCTCCAAGGCCATCAACGCTTTCTCAACGCTCTTAATGTTCCCCGCATCATAGTCAATTATAGCGATCATATGTCTTTTACTCCATGGTGTCAACAAAAGCCGTATCCGATTCTTCCTCTTCCTCCGGCAGCAAATCCTCAAAGGAAACTACCGGTTCCTGCTCTTCTTCCGGCTCACTGTTTAACTGCTCCAACACCTCTATCAATGCCAGCGTATACTCCTCATCGCTTTTCAGCGCGGCAATCTCGGCTGCCCGCTCCTCGGTCAGTCCGTAGTTGGCGTTAAGCAACGCGATCATGCCTGTGTAGGTCTCCTCCACCACATCCATGCTGTTCCACTCTTGACCCTGTACATAGAATGACTCTCTACGGCAAACACATTGTACCAGATAATCCAGCGCCTCCAGTTCCTTGCCCTCCATTACCAGCCTGCGGTAATTTCCCTTCATGCGCTCCATTTGCAGCGTAAGCTCCGCCTTATGGTACATCATCTCCTGATTGTCATTACGGTCCTGTCCGAACAACAGGCTATAACACTCCATATAGTCTCCGGCATAGTATGCCTTTTCCGCGCTTTGTTTATTGACAAAATCTATATACAGGTGGCTGACCAGCACATAGGCAAGGCCAAACGCCAAGACCACCAGCATTATGGGCAGGACCTTTTTCAGAGACAGCTTCTTGCCAGGAAGCAGATCCTCCTCAGGAACAGGCGGTTTCTCTTTCTTGGGTTTCTTTTCCTTTTTCTTCTTTTTCTTGCTGTCGTCCTCCTCCTCAAGCTCTTCATCCTCATCCGGTCCGGCAGCTTTCTTATCCTTACCCTTTTTCTTCTTTCCCTTTGCCTGTTTCTTCTCCTTATCCAGCTCCTTTAAGATCTCTCCGTTCTCATCACTGACCAGGTCGGCTGGCTCTTCCTCGCTCTCCTCCTCCTGAGTCAAAGCGTTCAAAAGCTTACCCCAAAAACCCTGCTTTTTTTCTTTCTCAGCGGGTTCGGCATCTGCGTTTTCCTCCATCTGCTGCTGCATGGCCAGCATTTGGTCAATCGCCTCCTGCGTAACCGTATCCGATAAGTCATCTGTCTGCTCTGAGGTTTTCTGTTTCTTATTGCCCCGAGGTTTCTTCTCTTTTTTTACCTTCTCTTTCTTTACTTTCTCCTTTTTAACACGTTCCTTCTTCTTCTTTTCCGGTTTTTTCAGTAACTCCCCTACCTCATTGGCGCTGCTGTCCTCTTGGTAGCTTGTATCCAACGGCAGCTCCCCGTTCAGATCCTGCATCAGAGAATCCACCGTATCCTCTACGGACTCCTCACTCTCTGCCTTATCCAGCAGATCGGAAAGCTCCTGGCCTTCCGCTCCCAAACTCTCAAGCAGGCTCCCCAGATCATCGTCCTCCGAGTCCGAACTGTCCTGATCCAAAATGTCAGATACAGATAAGTCGGATAGATCCGGTTCGTCTGCACCGAGCATATCGGTCTCATCCTGTTCCTGCACGTCAGGCTCCATGGACTGGATCATATCTGATTCTGTCTGTTCGGCCGCATCTTCCCCCGGTTCCTTAAACATATCAAATTCCGTTTCCCATGCCATGTCTGATTCCGACTGCTCTGCATTTTCCGAAACCGTCGACTCCGGGAAATCTGTACCAGACTGATCGGCCCCCTCAGCAACCGACTGTTCTGAGGCATCAGAAACAAACGGCTCAGACTCTTCCACCCCCGGTTCAGGCGATGCCGTTTGCATTGGTTCTTCACTGTTCTGCGCCATAACACTCTGGATCATATCAGAGAGAACCTCATCTTCCGTTGAAGATTCTGGCGCATTCTCCGCGCCGTCCAGCAACCCGCTGAGCAGCTCCTGAGGCACGCCGTCCATATCATCGGAAAATTGATTGAGCAGATCTCCCAATCCGTCGTCCTGGTCTAAACCTTCCTCTCCGTCTACAGCCTCTGAGGAAGTATCTTCGGTCAAAGATTTCAGTAATTGATCTAAATATTCTTCATTGGAATCCATTTTATACCGACTACGCCTATGGCGCTCCTTTCCTGATTTCATACTTTAGCTAATTGTGAAACCCCGTTTCAAGATACAGGGGATGGGCGAAATAGACAACATATAGGCGACTTGCCACTGCATCGTAGCCTGTTTTTGTCTATTTTGACCAGCTCCGTCACTAGGGGAGAGGGTTTCGCAATTGCCTATTTTAATACTTCTATAATATCTCTTCTTCAAGCAGCCAGTCAATAGCATTCTTTGCTATTGATAGGCCTCTCTCATGCAATTCCTTTGTCAAATAATACAATTTCTCATTTACACGTACAAAGAAAGCCTTTTGATTGTAATATCCTACCTTTTCAAAGGGAAAACGTATCACGGAGGGATAGTCCAGATTTACCCCCAATTCCAGAATACATAATTTACGATTCAGAGTTCCCTGCAGCCACTTTGTATATCGCTGCCAATTCTCCAGGTAGCCGCTCTCCAAGTACTTTTCAAGATAAATGTTATTAAAGGCCATTCTGCCTTGACATTTAGGGCAAAAACCCAATATTTCCGGTTCCTGTTCTCTGGCTATAAGCTTATGGTATAGCGAACTGCGTTCTGAATCGCTCACCGGCGCCAGACTCTGTTCACAGCCGCACACACATTGTTTCTTTCTCAATGTGCCGCATGGAGTAACCGTACGGTCTGAGGGGAATCCCGCGTAATGTAAAATATCTGTCTTACAGGTACTGATCAAAAAATAATTTTTATCTTTTAATATCTGATACAGCTTAATCAGTGCCGTCACCCCATGCCCATTGTCCCTGACAGTTTTATCTGCCAGCAGTGGCAAAAAGTCTACACAACCGTTCTGCTCAAGAAGGGCAGCCGCCTGTTGATACTCCGGCAGTGTCTCTAAAAATGCCTGTTCCTCAAATTCCTCTCCGATACCTACCAGAACCATTTCCGCTGCCTGTAGCTCCTCCAGTATCCTTCCTTCCATTCACATACCTGCCTTTTCACGAAAAAAGCCGGGAATCCCGGCCTTTTCCTTATTTTGAACTTTCTACTAACTCATCGATTGCATGGACCAGATTGACGATTTCCGGCTTTGACAGCTGTCTATTCGCTCCCAACGCCTCTCCTTTTCTCCGCATCTCCTCATTTACCAGAGAGGAGAAAATAATAATCGGAATATGTTTTGTGTTGTCATCATCCTTCAACAGCTTAACCAGACGGTGTCCATCCATCTGCGGCATCTCGATATCCGTAATGAGACATTTTACACGCTGATCCAAATTGCCTGCGGCCACTCCAGCCATGATGTAATCATATGCTTCCTGTCCGTTGGCTGTATGGGTAATATTGGTATATCCCGCTTTACTCAGACAATCCACGATCAGCTTATTAAGCAGCAGAGAGTCCTCGGCGATCAAAATCGGAACGCCGTTTCTCTCACGGGGACCAAGTTCAGCGATCTCGGAAATCTTCAGCCCGGTCTCCGGGGAGATGTCCGTCACGATCTTTTCAAAGTCCAGAATCACGATCAGTCTTTCATTGATCTTCACAATGCCGCTGGCCACGCCGCTCTCCGCGTCTGACAATGTAGCATTGGGGGTAATGATATCCTTCCATGTAACTCTATGTATGCCGATTACCTGCTCCACATGAAAAGCAATATCCAGCTTATTGAAATTCGTAATAATGAATAAGCCCTTCTTCTCCATCTGGCCTCTCTGCAGGCAGTTCATCAGATCAATCGCTGTGATCATGCGGTCTCTCGGCATGAATACACCCTCGATGCTGGGATGAGAATTAGGAATCGGCGTAGGCTCCAGATAACCGATGATCTCCTTAACCTTTGCCACGTTGATGCCGTAATAATTACCATCAACAATAAACTCCAAAATCTCCAATTCATTTGTTCCGTTTTCCAGTAAAATTTTTGAATCCATAGTTTCCACCTCACATTTTATACCCATAAGCCCTTCAACGTGACTCAGTAGAGATATTATAACATACATTTTCAAAAAAGCATACTACTATCTGCAAAAAAATGAATTTTTTTGCAACAAAAAACAGACACCTAATGTCTGCTTACCAATACTTTATGACACATTGCCTTGACATTTACTCGGATTAAGTACTCGGGCCCTACTGGAATTAATGATTTGGCATTAACCAGAGTTAATGCTTTAGCATTTACTGGAGTTAATGATTTAGCATTTACTCCCATGCCCTCAAAACCGAACACTGAACTACCTTACTTATCTCATCCGCTTACTTCTTTTT
>CAJTMX010000013.1 GCA_910577235.1 uncultured Acetatifactor sp.
AGAATGGTGCAGATCCATAGACGCAAACACGAAAGAGGAAACGGTGAATCCGAATTGGGTCATAACAGACACATTCTTTGCCATTGATGATCAGGATAGAATTGTGGGAATTATTGATTTAAGGCATACGCTGAACGACTTCCTGAAGGATCTCGGCCATTGCGGTTACAGCGTCCGTCCGTCTGAAAGAAGAAAAGGCTTTGCTACGGAAATGCTGCGGCAGTTATTAGAGGTTGCCAAAAAGGCTGGGATGAACGAACTGTATCTTTCTGTGGAAAAAAAGAATGAACCTTCGGTAAAAACGATCACCCGGAATGGCGGAGTCTATGAGCGCAGTTTTGAGTATGACGGAAAACAGGCAGATATTTATAGGATCGCTTTGTCGGAATAGCCATGAGGAAACGTGGAGCTTTTATCCCATCAAGAGGAATGGGATAAAAATGCTGAAAACGTAATTATGGAATTGAAGCAGCTTTTCGGAAATACCGCTGTTGATATCCAGCATGTCGGGAGTACTGCGATTGTTTCCATTATATGTATGGAGACAGCTTTAGGATACATAGGGAACACAAAGAGACGATGAAGGAGGTAAAAATAATGCGTCATATTTATATTCGCGGAAGTATGGGACTGATCTGGCTGGTTGCAGCTATTGTATGCGGTGTATCCGGTAACTTCCCGATGATGGGGCTTTATCTGGTGCTGGCAGGTGCTTTTCTGTATTCCGCATATGCGGCATGGAAAAAAGAAAAGGATGGCAAAGGGGGGAGGTAAGATGGGAGAAGAGCTCTTGACTATAAAAAGCTTAAGTGCATGGTACAGTAACGAGAAAATGATACTTTCGGATTTTTCTTTTGCGCTGGCCAGGCATGAAGTGGCAGGACTTATCGGGCTGAACGGGGCAGGAAAAACCACGTTTCTGAAGGTGCTCTCCGGACTGCTCCCTACCTTCCGTTCAGAGGGTATCTGCTTTTGCAGCTCCCCTGTGGACTTTCGGAATCGAGATTTTAAGCTCTGCCGCTATACGGTGTTTGCCGAGGACAATTCTTTCTTGTATTTTACTTTCCGAGAATACCTGGCCTATGTATGTGCCGCCTATGGGAGAGAGGTTCCGGATGTGTCGGAGCTGATACAGGGCTTCCATTTTGAAGAATATACAAATACCCTGTTAAGGGAGCTGTCAACCGGAAACCGGAAAAAGGCATTCCTGATCACGGCTTTTGCCTTGAAACCCAGACTGCTTCTTCTGGATGAGCCGGAGGGCGGGCTGGACTTCCAGAGTACGGAATACCTGTACCAGCAGATTTCGGGGTATAAGGAGTATGGAACCGTGCTGTTTTCCTCCCACATCCTGGAGAGCATCACGCTGACTTCTGACCGGGTATTTGTCCTGGAGGACGGCAGAATCCGGCAGACATTTGAACGCGGGCAAATCAATGCCGAAGATATCCGGGAGGCTCTGCATGATGAGAATGACAGGTAAAGCCTTTGCCAAAAAGCTGTTTGGGGCAAACTATGAGCGGTTGCCCCGGATTCTTTTCGTAGATGTGATTGTATTTTGGGGACTGTATATTGCCGGCTTCCAGGTGCAGATTGCATCGTTTATCCGGGTTTTGATGATCAGTACATTTACTGCGGGCGTGATGTGGCAGGCCATTTCTTCCAAAGATAATGCGGTGGAACTTACGGCTATGCTGATGCTGCCGTATCGACGCAGGGAGTTTGTTTTCTCCTATGTGGGGGTGCTGGGTGCCTATACGGTTCTTACAAAGACAGGGCTGCTTTTCGCGGTTCTGCTGGCCGTTTCTGCCTGGAACCCGGTAGAACTCGTGGGAATGATCCTCTGCATGGTCCATGCGGTCTTTATGGCTGCCGCGGTTTATGACCTAAGGAAATACTGGTATGTGGGTGGACTCTGGGCTGCTGTCATTGTGGCTGCCATTCTGTTTCTGGGAAACAGGACATGGTTTTACTTGTTGCTGCTTGTGAATGGTCTGTTTGCTGTCTTGATTTTATGGAGAGCAGACGGATACGATTTTTATCAGAAGGAAAGTAAGAAAAGGCATGTGGTCCGGCAGAGGAAGAGGGTTTCCCTGTGGCGGTATTTTTTCCGGTATCTGAGCTGCCATAAGAATTATCTGCTCAATACCGCTGTGATGTGGTGCGTAGCCCTGGTACTGCCCTATTTTTTTAGCGAAATGGCTGGTCTGTCTGTTATTCCGGTGGGTTTTGCGATTCTATCCTTAAATACGCCTATCTGTATCCTGCTGTCCTGTGACCCTGATCTGGAGCGGGCAGTCCGTTTCCTGCCCGGACAGAAAGGTTGTTTTTGCATTCCATACTGCCTGTTTATCTTTCTTTGTAATATGGCTGCAGATGTGATATTCCTCTGTAGTTGGCAGATACAAAGCGGCAGCGTCACTGTCCTAATGATTGCGGAGGCTGTTTTCTTTGCCTTGCAGAGTGCGGTGCTGTCTGTGCTGCTGGAATGGTTTTATCCCATCCGGGGCTGGAAGATTGAAAGCGACCTGTGGCACCATCCGCGGAAATATGTGGTTCCGGTGGTAATGTTTCTGCTCGCGGGGGCAGTCTCTTCCTGTCTGGTGTTGCTGCCTGTGCTGTTGGTTCTGCTGGCTGTGGAAATAATAATTTTGCTTTTTATGATTTAAGATGATTGCTGCAGAAGCAGTCATTGAGATGCGTCACCGGATGTGTCCTGGGGTTTCCATTAAATAAAATGATATTCCAGCTCTGCGGCGCTGGCGATTAGACGGCCGATCAAATTACTGGGAAAATTATATTATACTCAATTATAAAAAACAATCCCCGTTTACGTACATTCCCACTATCCAGACTGTCAAGGGAAAAGTAGTATTTTTTTTGCATAGGGCGCGAAACAATCTCCCCTTGACTGTCTGGATTTTTGCCGTTGCCATTTCGCCGTCGTTTTACTGATGTACTATCCCATTCAGGCGATGTGAAAAAAGGAATTTTGTCATTTGTAAGTTTCTTCTTCGGTAAGATGGTCAGTGTTTCGCTGTTGGGTCTTGAGGTGCAGGAGCAGCCGGAGGGAAGTGGGAGGGCAGAGGCTTATAATCCGCACCTGAAAGAACGGACAGCTTTAATTGATGAACTAAAAATCACTGGAACACGTTTTGATGCCAGTCCTGCACGGGTAGCGACAGCATGGGCGATTGCAAAAGGTACACTGCCGATTATCGGAGTGACGAAAGCGCGTCAGGTTGAGGAAGCTGCAAAAACAGCGCAGAAATGGGGTGGCATATGAAAGTTTTAGTGATTAACGGCAGTGCAAGAAAAGACGGAAATACAGCAATTCTTATCCATACAGTATTTGAGGAATTGCATCAGGCAGGAATTGAAACGGAAATGGTGCAGCTTTCCGGAAAAATCATTGAACCCTGCAAGGCTTGTTGGGCTTGCGGAGGGAGAAAAAATTGTGTGCATGGGAAGAATTTGTTTTAGGAAATTTTTGAGAAGATGACGCAGGCAGATGGGATTATTCTCGGATCTCCAGTTTATGCGGCAAACATTTCTGCGAATATGCAGGCATTTTTAGAATGGGCAAGGGTAGTAACAGATATGAACCGGAGTGAAAATCTGTTTCACCACAAAGTCGGTGCGGCTGTTACGGCGGCACGCAGAGGAGGCGCACTTACTACACTTGATACAATGCTTATGCCTATAAATGGGGTATTCACTATCAAAATATGTACTAAGTCATCACAAGACATAAATCAAGGATTATACCGATTTCAATAAAATTTTATATGGAATTTATTAGGCTTTAACGCTATAGTGAATTTATAAGTTTTGTTTGAACGATTATACATAAAATTGTATTTTACAGAGTTTTTCATTTAGGACGGCGGGATAGTCAACACCTGCCACCGCCGCCCTATTCGGGGCTTTCATATGCCAGTCTTTTTTTGAGGAACCTATGCACAGCGGAATCAGCTGTCGGAGCTGATTCTTTGCACTTCAAAAAATACACCATCCCATGGAATGATCAGAGTGTTTTCGTCCTTTATATAAAAAGTATCACCGATGCCGCTTGCATTTTCTATGGCCACTACCTGAATAGAATCTTTGAAAATTCCCAGCGTTTCCAGACTAGTACCTTGATAGATGAATGAAAAATCATCTGCGGTCTGAGTGCTTTCGCAATATTGGGGGGAATCCAGACGGTGCTGGTCATCATATAAAGCATAATCTTTAAAATATTCAAAACGGGTTCCCACCAGCGCAGAGCAATCTTCCTCTGACATGGCACTGTAGGTGCCAAAAGTTGATGAAGTTATCTGCCATGTTCCCAAATAGGAGGGGGAAGAAGAGGATACATCTGGGGATGGGGTGGCAGTTTCAGAGTCCACTTTTTCGGGGACAGGCTGCAGGCTGGGGGAAAATTGGGATTGGTTGGTCTCAACCTGTGAGGGCTGTTCCATATCTGGTTGTTCTGGCACAGACTGGTTTTGGGTTTCCTGTGCTGGCTCTTCCGGTGCAGGATTTTCCCTTGAAATCGGTTCTGTAACAGGAAGTGTTGGCTGTTGCTGATCGCTACTACTGCATCCGGTTATGGTACAGGTTAATAGCAGTATAAACCCAGTCAGTAAAACGATAGTTTTTCGGTCAATGGCAGGCAGGGGGAATTTTAGCGAAATTTCTTTTTGAAATAATTTATTTATTCTCTTCATATGTTGTTACTCCTTTCATACCTATAAGTTCTTATCATGCTGAAAAGTTTTGCGTCAATAACTCAAAAAAGCACTTGAAAAAACGCTTCAGGAGGTCCTGCTCCAGAAACATAAAAGACTCCTATAATGTTATCTGATACATACGGAAACTGGTAAAGAACTCCCGCCAAGTGTGCCGCACAGAGCAACGCAGTTATGCCAATTAAACATTTCTTTCTCATAGGATTTCCCGCTCTTTCAATTCTGACCTTTCGTCTCGCTGTCATAAATAGATTTCAATTATACATCTAACTTTATTTAATCCCTTTTACGGTACTGAATCACCTCTCATTTCCGGCGCCTGTACATTCTTTAGTAAAGCAAAATCAATGGAATCCGCTATGTCTTCTAAAACGTCCTCCGTCACGCCACAATTACTCCCACCCAAAATATTCATGAGAATAAAACAGCTTTCCGAATTCATGTAAATCAAAGCCTTATCTGATCCCAAAGCAAACCTGACAATTTCACCTTTGAAAGTAACGTACTCAAATTCCTGATAATCCGAAACATCGCCTATATTCAGTATTGATTCACTAAAAGTTCCTTTTACATTCCGCATAAACTGATAGCCAACCGTTCCATGATCCTGCAGTTCCATATCGCCGTCAAACAGAAACGAACCATCCTCATAAATGTAAGCCCAATATCCTATCAACTCATTCTGCATAAACGCCCCGCCTATCCGGAATGCCAATTCATCCTGGCTGACTGTGTTACAATCCGTGTGCAGCTTTAAACCATACTTCTGTATAATCTCCTCCAGCTTATCCGCCATGTCCTGTGTATAGACACCATATAAGCCATACCGGCTTTCATCTATGCCAGTAGGTCCGTTCCCAATCTCCTCCAAAATAGCGCAATCTGTATCATAAGTAGCCAGAAATGCCTGCCACTCTGCCAATGCCTGTGCCTCGGGACTCTCCTGGTACCCCGACAGGCCGATATGGTTGTATACCTCTTCATCGCTCTGAACCGGCATTCTGTTCTCTGGAATCGGCTGCACATTCCCGCGATGTTCCTCGTTTTGGATAGGCGGACTATATGGCACCTTTGGGACTAATAAATCTCTGAGCCCAAACCAATTTGCCGCAATCGCCACAATAGGCAGCACCGCCAGGATCAGGATCAGGCAAAAGCATGCTACTGCGGCTTTACTCCAATAAGGCATAGGGCGATTACGGGTCCCCGCCCGCAAAGTTCGCTCCTGTTCCACGATATCAAGATATTTGTCATCCACATACTGAAACGCCTGATTTAAAACAGATACATTCATACTGTCATCCCTTCCCTTTCCAAATACACCCTCAAGCCATCTCTCGCTTTGGAAAGCATATACTTAACCTGACGCTGGGTAAGGGAATATTGTTCCGCCAGCTCGCTGATAGAATAGGAGTAGTAGTATCTTCCCAAAAAGACAGCACAGTTTTTCCGGTCAAGTGTTCCCAGATAGCAATTCAGCAAATTCCCGATTTGTTTTGCCTCCCACGTTCTTTCCACATTCTGCCGCATATCCGGAATACATTCGTCCAGTTCCACGAAAAGGGCATTCCGTTTTCCCGCCAGACGGTAATCGAGGCGGTCAAAGGAAAGATTACGGGCAATCCGCGACAAAAAATGTTTCAGGCTGTTCGGAATAGTCGGCGGGATGGCGTTCCATGCACCCATATATGTATCATCAATAATTTCCTCCGTATCCAGGGCATCGCGTAAAATGTTATACACCAGGCGGTTCAAAAAGGCATTATATTTATTGTCCGTCTCCCTTATTGCAAACTCAGACCTTTGCACATACAATTCAATAATTTCAGTGTCTTCCATAAATTCCCTCCTGTGCTACCTATAACTATATCCATACATCGTTAAACACTCTATATGATAAAAGAATATGGAGCGACAATCCCCTCAATTTCCTGCGCATCAGCAGAATAGGGTTTCTTTTCAGCAATTACTTCCTGCACCTCAAATTCATCCCTCTACTTACTTAGTAGGGAAAAAAAGTTATGGGAACAAAAATTTTTTTAGTTTTAAGAAAATAAATACCCCGCGGCATATTGGCGAGGTATCAAATTTCAAATGTTTATAATTTGTATATAAATTCAGCTTTATTGCTATTGCTTTAATGATCATTAACATATATAGGTTCATTGATAATAATTTCCTAATATGAACAATAGCTATTTAATCATTTTTCTTTAGTGTCCCCTATCAGTGTTTCCTCTCAGGTATCGCTCCGCTATACGCAGTAGTTCCTCCAATATCGCTTTGCGGTCATACAGGGTCGCGCTCTGACAGGAATGTTCTACACTGTCAGGGCGCGATCTTAAGAGGAAAAGAAAGGGCTTAAAAGAAATCCGGGGTGTTAGCGCCTCTTATCCTCCATATACATTCTCGCCTCATAGGGACGCAAAGTAGTACTCCAAACGGTATCCCCATAATTACAAATCAATAGCTTTGCGGACTCCTCCGGCTTTTCCAACGGGTTTGCTGTAGGTTTATCAAAAAAGTTACAAATAACCAGGAGCCGGTAATCATCGTTCTCTCTGGTATATGCGAATACAGCCTCATGATCTCTGCACAGCATCCGAAATATCCCATCCACAAACACAGAATATTCCTTACGAAGACGAATCAGTTTCTGATAACAGCTGAATATGGAATCTTCATCCCCAATCTGTTTTGCCACATTGATCTCCCTGTAATTGGGGTTTACTTTGATCCAGGGTTCCCCGGCGGTAAATCCCGCGTTTTCGCCGTCACTCCATTGCATAGGCGTTCTGGCGTTATCCCGGCTCCTGGCGTAGAGGGAACGCATGATTTCCTCTTTCGTGTATCCCTTTTCCAGACGTTCACGATATATATTGAGTGTTTCAATATCCCGGTATTCTTCTATCTCGTAGCAGATATTGGTCATTCCCAGTTCTTCCCCCTGATAGATATAGGGTGTGCCCTGCATACCATGTAAAAGAATGGCCAGCATCTTGGCGGATTCCGCCCAATATTTTTCGTCATTTCCCCAGCGGGATACGATTCTGGGCAAATCATGATTGTTCCAGAAGAGACTGTTCCAGCCCTCTCCGTAAAGCTGTGTCTGCCAGCGTTCAAATACTTCCTTCAGTTTCAAAAAAGGCAGAGGGGCAAGATCCCATTTCTCTTTTCCCGGAATCTGATCCAGACAGATATGCTCAAACTGGAACACCATAGACAGTTCGCTGTTGTCCGGATTGCTGTACAGTTTTGCAAGCTCTGTGGTTGCTCCCCAAGTCTCCCCCACAGTGACCAGATCCGCTTTCTGAAAAGTTTCTCTGCTCAGCTCCCTCAAAAATTCATGCAGCCTGGGTCCGTTGGCTGTGATTCGTTTATCCGGCTCCTTCGCAATCTGATCGATCACATCCAGCCGAAAACCGCCCACACCCTTTTCTATCCACCAATTGATCATATTGTAGATTTCCAGGCGCAGTTTTGGATTGTCCCAGTTCAGATCCGGCTGTTTTACAGAGAACTGATGAAAATAATACTGTTGTACCTCCGGTACCCATTCCCAGGCCGAACCACCAAATGCCGCCCGCATATCGTTGGGGAATTCTCCCTCTGTACCGTCCCTCCAGACATAATAATCGTGGTAGGGATTTTCTCTGCTCTTTTTTGCCTCCTGGAACCAAAAATGCTCATCCGAAGAATGATTTAACACCAGATCCATAATAATGCGGATATGATGTCTTTTTGCCTCCGCGATCAATGTCTCCATATCCTGTAAAGTGCCGAACATGGGGTCGATATCCTGATAATCGGATATATCGTATCCATGGTCGTCCTGAGGCGATCTGCATACGGGCGAAAGCCATATGGCGTCTATCCCCAAAGTCTCCAGATACTCCAGTTTTGAGATAATTCCCTGTAGATCGCCTATGCCGTCCCCATTGCTATCCGCGAAACTGCGAGGATAAATCTGATAGATTACGGCGCTTTTCCACCATTTAACTTGCTTTGCCATATCTTTGTCTGCCATTGTGCATTCTCCCTTCCATGGACAACAAGTCTGTCCTGATTGTCTGAGAAATATTCTCTATTGGTCTTGCTCACGTCTTTGAAACAATTTTATTAACAGAAGCCTTTACTGTCAAGTCATTTGGCTTTGTGCTTTACTCATTCTGATCCTGGAGGATAATAGATACTGCCACATGTCAACTCTTTTTGGTCTTTCAAAAATAAATCAATTATGTGATAATATAACCTATAAAATATTACGCAACTTTTTTTCAATAATAGGCAAGAGAAATGTGCCATATATCCGATTGCAGAAAGTATTTTATGAAATATGGGTATTACGTTAACATTGTACGAAAGGAAGCATTGCCATATGAGATATTATATTGCTGATCTGCATTTTTTTCATGCGAACATCAACGACAGGATGGATTGTAGGGGATTTGCGGATGTAGAAGAGATGAACAGATATATGATAGACAAGTGGAACCGGAAGGTCGGAGAGAATGACGAAGTGGTCATCTTAGGAGACCTGTCCTGGGGAAACGCGGAGCAGACCAGTATGCTCCTTCGGCAGTTAAACGGCAGACTCTATCTGATCCGGGGCAATCATGACATATTTGTGTCTAAGACCACTATGGATATGAGCCGTTTTGTTTGGGTAAAGCCCTATGAGGAGCTATATGATAACAAGCGCAAAGTGGTGCTGTGCCATTACCCCATAATGTGCTATAACGGACAATACCGGCTGGATGACAATGGAAATCCCATAACCTATATGTTATATGGACATGTTCACGACACCCGGGATCAAAGGCTCATAGAGCAGTTTCAGGAAATAACCAGGTCTACAGTCACAAGGGATTCTCAGGGCAATGAAAGAATGATCCCCTGCAATATGATCAACTGTTTTTGCATGTATTCGGACTACGAACCCCTGACACTGGACGAGTGGATCGCCTGCGACGCAAAACGGCGGCAGAGAGCGAAATCGTGATATAATCAGTTCGATTGACAGATAATATTGAAAAATATATAATATAGCCAGTTCGAGACAGATGAAATGGATTCTCGCCGCTACCGCAGACGCTTGGGAATTCACAAAACGCAGAGGAGGAATGACATATGATCGATTACAGTATTCAGAACAAAAAAGCCTGGGAATTTGACGCCTATGAATTTTGGATTAAACAGGCCGGTACTCCCCAGGAAAGAGCTAAAATGGATCGGGAAGACCCTATAGGGATGCTGAGGAGATATGCGGAATACTTTGATGCATATGAGAATATCAAAGTGGCAAACATATGCGGTTCCTGCGGAAAAAAGGCGATTCCCCTTGCAATCCTGGGAGCGGAAGTCACTGTATTTGATATCTCACAGGACAATAAGAGATACGCGATGGAGGTGGCCGCTGCTGCGGATGTGAAGATCGGCTTTGAGGTATGCGATGTGTTGGAGATCGACATGAACCGGTATGAGGGATATTTTGATGTGGTCTTTATGGAAGGCGGTATACTTCACTATTTTCATAACATTGATGACTTCATGAATATCATGTATTCTTTACTCCGGCCCGGCGGAAAGATGATATGCAGCGATTTTCATCCTTTCCAGAAAATAGCGGATATATTGAACTTAGAGCAGCCTGTCATAGATAGTTATTTTTCCACGGATGTTTTTGAAGGGGAGATGGCCCATGCCCGCTTTTATGAGGAGGAAATACGAAAACAAATACCCAAATGCAGCTATCGGAAATATACCGTCAGCGAGATTATCAACGCTGTAATAAACTGCGGAATGAGCCTGAAAAGATTTGACGAGCATCCCGCATGGACAAATGATAAATTGCCGGGCGAATTTACCTTGATCGGGGTAAGGGAGTGACCGACAGCGGTATTTCGACTAAAATTCATTAAAAGGGAGGAAAAAATATGCATCTGGGCATGACAATATACATCCATAACACATTGGATGCGGTGGAGTTTTATCAAAAAGCATTTGGTCTTACCATGGGCTATAATGAAAAATTTCCGGACGGAACCTATATGCATGCGGAATTGCAGAGAGACGGAAAGACCGTATTTGCGGTCTGCGATACAAAATCGGATGAAGTGGCTGTGACGCTGCAGAAACTGGCAAAAAAGGGGCGGTTTCCGATTTCCAGTATGGCGCTTGATTTTGACACGGAAGAAGAGGTTTCGCAGGCATTTGAGATGCTGCGGGAAGAAGGAGTAGTGCGCAGGCCGCCAGGACCTCTTCCCTGGAATTCGTACAGTACGGATGTGCTGGATAAATACGGCGTATATTGGTATTTATATGTAAAATGAACGGCAGGGCCCCCGCTGTGGATGCAAATGATTCCACAGCGGGGGCCGTTTATTAAAAGCCGCATACGGTTTACAATATCACAGTTTATGCACCCGCAAGGCGCGAATGGCATTCAAGACGGCGATCACTGTCACGCCCACGTCCGCGAAGATCGCCAGCCACATATTAGCGTAGCCCACTGCGCCCAGCAACAGGCAGACGAACTTTACCGCCAGAGCAAAAATAATATTCTGGTAGACGATGGAGAGACATTTTCGGGATATCTTTATACCCTTGGCGATCTTCATGGGATCATCGTCCATCAGCACCACATCAGCGGCCTCGATGGCGGCGTCGGAACCCATGGCACCCATGGCAATACCGATATCTGCCCGCCCCAGTACCGGAGCGTCATTGATACCGTCGCCCACAAATACAAGCTTTGCCTTGGGTGATTTTTCCGCCAGCATTTTTTCCACCTGTTCCACCTTATCACCCGGCAGAAGTTCGCTGTGTACCTCGTCCACGCCCAGATCGGCGGCAACCTTATCCGCCACGGCTTTGGCGTCTCCCGTCAGCATGACCGTTTTGCTCACGCCCGCTTTTTTCAGCGCGGCAATGGCGTCCCTGGCTCCCGGTTTTTCAATATCGGAAATAACGATATGCCCGGCATAGCTGCCGTCCACAGCCATATGGATGATGGTGCCCACACTGTGACAGTCAGCGTAGGCCACGCCCTGCCGTCTCATCAGTTTGGTGTTGCCGACGGCAACTTCCGTGCCGTCTACTTTGGCAATCAGCCCTTCTCCGCTGATCTCCCGAATATCCGTTACTCTGTTGCGGTCGATCTCTTTGCCATAGGCCTTTTGCAGGCTCTTACTGATGGGGTGTGAGGAGGAACATTCCGCCAGAGCCGCGTATTCCAGCAGCCGTGTGTCTTCCATCTCATTGTGATGAATGCCGCTGACTTCAAAAACACCTTGAGTAAGAGTACCGGTCTTATCAAAGACCACCGTTTTGGCTTGGGACAGGATCTCCATATAGTTGGAACCCTTAATCAATATTCCCTCTTTGCTGGCACCGCCGATTCCCGCGAAGAAACTTAAGGGGACGCTGACAACCAGCGCGCAGGGACAGCTTATTACCAGAAAAGTAAGTGCGCTGTATATCCAGTTCTCCCAGTTCGGGGTCCGGCCTATGAGCAGATTGCATAGGGGAGGCAGCAGGGCCAGCAGCAGCGCGGCAATGCATACTGCGGGAGTATAGACCCGGGCAAACCGGGAAATGAAATTCTCCGAACGGGACTTGCGGGAGCTGGACTCCTCCACCAGCTCCAAGATCCTGGAGACCGTGGACTCCCCAAATTCCCGGGTAGTCCGGATCTTCAAAACCCCGGTCATATTGATACAGCCGCTGATGACTTCGTCTCCCGTGTGGGTTTCCCGGGGCAGACTTTCTCCGGTGAGAGCGCTGGTATTTAGGTCAGAGCTGCCCTCTGTAATGATGCCGTCGATGGGAACTTTTTCTCCGGGCTGTACCACAATGATACTTCCCACCGCAACCTCATCCGGGTCCACCTGTTCCAATTTACCCTCCCGCTCTATATTGGCGTAATCCGGCCGGATATCCATAAGCGCGCTGATGTTGCGGCGGCTCTTTCCCACGGCGTAGCTCTGGAAAAATTCACCTATCTGATAAAAGAGCATTACGGCGATGGCCTCGTTGTAATCTCCGCTCCCGGTATAGACCGCCAGAGCGATGGCACCGATGGTCGCCACCGTCATCAGGAAATTCTCATCGCACACCCGGCCGTTTAAAATCCCCTTGCCGGCCTTCCTCAGAATATCGTAGCCGATGACCAGATATACGGCCAGATACAATGCCATCCGCAGCAGTCCGGTGATAGGCAGGAAGTTTAAAATGACCAACATCACGAATGAGATGATAATGCGGGTCAACATTTTTTTCTGTTTTTTGTTCATAATAGCTCCTAACCCGTGTAGATTTATATTGAACTAAAAGGAAAAATGACGGAGAATCAGAGTTCGATCTCACAGTCCGGCTCCACTTTTTTGCAGGCTTTCAGAACCGCTTTCATAATCTCCTTTGGGTCCCTGCCCTCCTCAAATTCCACATTCATCTTCTGCGTCATAAAATTAACGGTGGCAGCGGTTACGCCCGGGGTCTTGCGGGTGGCCTCCTCCATCAGATTGGCGCAGTTGGCACAGTCTACTTCGATCTTATAAGTTTTTTTCATGATAATATGTCCTTTCTCAGCAAATTATAATTTAACAATTAAACACTTGTTTAATTGTTATCTGTAGTATATTACCAACGGGAGAAAAAGTCAACAGTTTTTTTCTTGGCTCACACCTGCTCGGTGTAGGTTTACATCTGCTTGGCATAGTCAAATATAGGCTATTTGGCATAGTGTACCATATCTATAACCGTGCAAACAATTGCAAATAGGTTGTCACATATTATATAATGGGGTACAATATCTGAATAAGCCAGAATACTTTGATCATTTTCGGAAAGGAAGTACTTGCGTATGGAAAAATTCGCGTTTCCCCATCATCACGGCGAGGGAGAGACTGAAGAATATTTAAGAGAACAGCTGGGAGATCCGGATACTTTTCAGGGTGTGGCCGATACTTTCCGGCTGCTGGACGATACCAGCCGGGTGCGTATATTCTGGCTGCTGTGCCACTGTGAGGAATGCGTGATCAACATATCCGCCATGGTTGATATGACAAGCCCCGCGGTATCTCATCATCTGCGGCAGCTCAAGTCCGGCGGCCTGATCGTCAGCCGCCGGGAGGGCAAGGAAGTCTATTATAAGGCGGCGGATACGGAGGAGAGCAGGCTGCTGCACCAGGCCATAGAACAGATCATGGAGATATCATGTCCCGTGAAAACCTGACGATCCTGTTCATAGGTGTTTGCGATACTCGGTCGCCCTTATTTTGTCTATTTGACCCATCCCCTGTACCTTGAAAAGGGGTTTCGCAAACGCCTAAAGAAGGGTCAGGATGAGAGGAGCAGTGGCAGGGAGTAGGGTGCCCAAGAACAGCTGATGTCCATGGAAAGCGGAACCCGTGCCAAAATGTACGCGGCTTAGGCACAGTATTATTAATGATGCCGTTACCTTACATATTTGTAAGCTAAATTCATGGATATTCGATACCAACTTCCCCGGGTTTCCTGTAATATGGATAATGTTACAGGCACATTTGCCATACTATCATTACAGACAAGGGGGCAGTATCGTATGCTGGAAGTCAAAAATATAGAGAAGTATTACGGCA
The DNA here is from genome assembly GCA_910577235.1 of uncultured Acetatifactor sp. GTDB lineage: Bacteria > Bacillota > Clostridia > Lachnospirales > Lachnospiraceae > Acetatifactor. The sequence continues at coordinate 14,354 of CAJTMX010000013.1, forward strand.
GCAGAAACAATGTTACCAAGGCTTTGGACAGGGTAAGTTTTCAGGTAGCGGACGGAGAGTTCATCGCCATCATGGGAGCCTCCGGCAGCGGCAAGACTACATTGCTGAACTGTATATCCACCATAGACACGGTGAGCGCCGGGGATATCCTGTTAGACGGGGAGAGTATCGCGGATCTTTCCTCCCGGGAGCTGGCCCGGTTTCGCCGGGAAAAACTGGGCTTTGTGTTTCAGGACTTTAATCTTCTGGACACATTGACCATTGAGGAAAATATCGGATTGGCTCTGTCGTTAAATCATGTGGACCCGCGCGCGGTACAGGAAAAAGTGAGAAATGTAGCGCAGAAACTGAATATTTCGGATATTCTGGATAAGTTTCCCTATCAGATCTCCGGCGGGCAGAAACAGCGGGCTGCCTGTGCCCGGGCCATGGTGGCGGGCCAGTCCCTGCTGCTGGCCGATGAACCTACGGGGGCGCTGGATTCCAAGGCATCCAAGAATCTGTTGGAGATCATGACCCAGATGAATGAGGAAATGGGAGCTACCATTTTAATGGTCACCCACGATGCGTACAGTGCCAGCTATGCCCGGCGGGTGCTGTTTCTCAAGGACGGGCGGCTCTTTAACGAACTGCTGCGGGGAGAGCGGGGCAGAGGGGTGTTTTATCACGAGATATTGGATGTGCTGGCTTTGTTGGGAGGTGATATCAGTGACGTACTTTAAGCTTTCCCTGCGAAATGCCAGACGGCAGGCCCGGGACTATCTGGTGTATTTTTCTACCATTGTCATGGTGGCCGCGCTGCTTTATGCCTTTAACGGGCTGATCTTTTCTCAGGAGTTACAGAGCCTGGCTCTTCAGATGCGCACACTGCCCATGATGATCGTTATGGTCAGCGTGGTGGTGATCGCAATTATCAGCTGGCTGGTCTCCTACACTATCAATTTTATGCTGACCCGGCGCAGCAGGGAATTTGGGATCTATGTGCTGATCGGGCTGGAGAATACACAGGTGGCCCGGCTGTTTTTTCTGGAGAATATGGCCGTGGGCGGCTGCGCCCTGGGGCTGGGCATATTGCTGGGCAACCTGTTTTACCAGATGCTGCGGGCGATCGTTCTGACTCTGTTCGGGGCTCCCTACACTTTCTCCTTTGTGTTCTCCCTGCGGGCGGTGGGGCTTACGCTGCTGTGCTTTGCGCTGATCTATCTGTTTGCCCAGCTTAAGAGCCGCAAACGTATACGTTTCATGAAGATCCATGAACTGATATACTTTGACAGGCAAAATGAGAAAGCGGTAATCCGGACCGGTAAGAGACGGCGGAAAGTTTTTACCCTGTCTCTGGTGCTGGGCGTCTTGGGTACTCTGATGCTTATGACGGGGTATCTGCCTTTTGGGATCGCCGGCGCGACATGTATCATTATTTTTTTGTACGCATTTTTTCTCAGCTTTGCCTCCGGTGTCCCGGCCTATTTTGACAAGAGACAGGAAAAGAAATATAGAGGACAGAATCTGCTGGTATTCCGTACTTTGACGTCCAAGCTGGCTACTATGGGCGTAGTCATGGCAACCATTGCTCTGCTTTTTACCGCAACGCTGGTATCAGAGGGTTTTGGGTTGATCTTACAGGGTCTTTTCTATGGGCGGGCCAGGGAGAACAGTTGTTTTGACATTATGATCGGTATTTCCGATCTGCGGCAGGATCAAGGAGATTATATAGAATATCTGCACGATAATGTTTCTGTAGAGGCAGAGAGACAATATCAGGTCTATCAGGGAGATAACGCTCAGGTAAGGGACTATCTGCTGAAAAATACCACCTACTATGCCTATCATCAGTATGATATTTTGATGGCGTACAGCGATTACGCCGCCCTGCGGGAGATGTTGGGATATTCGGAGGTGACTCTGGAACAGGGTCAGTACCTGATCCATTGCAGGACTTATCTGGAAGATCTGTTTAATGAATATACTCAGTCCATTTCTGTGGGAGGGCAGAGCCTTGGGGCGAAGAGCGTACACAGCGAACCGTTGGGGCAGTATGGCTGGGAGGTCAACGGGAGCGACTATATTCTGGTGGTGCCGGACGCGCTGGCAGAGCAATGCCCGGTGAGTCACCTCCTCTATGTGGCCCTGACCGGGGAACCGATCAGTGAAGAGCAGTACACGGAACTGAATTATATCCGAAAGGTCCGGTCACAATATCATGACTATGACAATATCATAGTCGGGGCCCAGGAGGAGCGGGAAGCAGCCTCCTGGACAGCTATGACGGTGTTTCCGCTATACTATCTGGCTCTGGTGCTGACCATGACTGCGGCTACCATCCTGACCATACAGCTCCTCAGTGAGTCGGGGCGATACCGGCGCCAATTTGGACTGTTGCAAAAGCTGGGTATGGACAGCAGAGAGATGGCCGGGGCGCTGCGCAGGCAGTTTGCCGTCTATTATGCCATGCCCGCCATACCGCCGCTGCTGATCGGCATTCCGGTATTATGGGATTTGACACTGATGCCGGAGCCGGGCATTCTGACAGGGATCTCTCACCCTGCCGTCATCATGGGCATTGCCGTGGGGTTGTATCTGCTGGTCTACGCGATCTATGTTCTGCTGGCGTATACAAGCCTGAAACGCAGCGTACTGCCGGAGTGAGGGATGTAAAATGTAACGAGATAAAACGAAATCAACCCGCAAGTTTGAGGGGCAGAGGGAGTTGAATAGGTGAAACCTATTTTATGGCAGGAAAGAGAGAACATATGAAAAAATATTATCAATATTTGTGGAAAGAAATTGCTATGCGCTTATGTTTCCATATTCTATATATGTGTGCAATTGCTGCGTTGCCATATATTATAAAAAATATGATAGATTGTAAATTTGTAAATGGCATTTATGATGTTATAAAATGGATTATTATATTTGCCGTATTTGTTTTAATGGGAATGGGAGCACAGTATGTTACGCAGCGCAGTGCATGGAAACTGGACAAAAAGTTTTATGAGAGGATTCGACAGGAGTACTTTTTGGCAATAATAAAGAAAAAACCAGAAGAATTCAGTAAAAAAATGATTGGTGAATATTCATCAGAGATAAATAATGATATTGCAGGCTGTGAAGAATATTTAGAAAATGTAATGGAAGTTTGTGAGTCGGTTATTGGATTAATTGTATATGCAATTTACATTTTCCTGTTGGATGTGCGTATAGCATGTATCATTTATTTAACAGCATTAGTTACATTATTCTTGCCAAGAGTAACAGGTACCAAGCTATCCAATAAAAAGCAGTTTTTATTAAGTCAAACAGGAAAATATACAAATAGAGTAATGGACCTATTAAAGGGTTTTTCTTTTATAAATCGTTATACGGAAAAAGCAATTTCCGAAGAACATAGTAGATCTTTGTATTTGATGGAGGATGCCAGATATGCTTATGGGAAATATAAGACATTTGCAAATGTATTGAATGGAAGTGTGATGTATATTGTAAATACGGCAGCATTTGGGATTATTGCCATATTATTATATGGGGGAAACATTACTGCTGGTATCGCTGCAGCAACTATTTCCTATATTCAGGATTTCATGTTTCCTCTCAGAACCATTATAGATTCAGTCAGTGCAGTGAAAGCAGTAGAAGGAGTGAAAAATCGTATTGTTAAAGAAATAGAAAACACAAGATACATACCACTTAGCAAAGCGAAGTTTAGAGACGAAGTTAGAATAGATAAGGTTTCACTTGCCTTTGCTGATTTTGAACTGAATGAGAGATCATATACATTTGTGAAGGGGAAAACTTATGCGATTACAGGAAACAGTGGAACGGGAAAAAGCACAATTTTAAAAATCATAGCACAGCGAATAACACAGAAAACAGGAAATGTATGGATCGATAATCTGGATGCAAATTATGATTTGTGTAATGATTTGATTTTCTATTCAGAACAAGGTTCACACGTATATGCTACCTCCTATTATGACAATGTGACGATGTTCGGGAGTTATAAACATAAAAGAATTATTGAAAAACTTACAGGGTCGGATCGATATAACTCAATTTATGATTCCAAAAACTGCAATGAATTAAGTGGGGGAGAAAAACAAATTGTATTAATTGCTCGAGCGCTGTTGTCAGATAAAGAAATTTTAGTTTTGGATGAACCTTTTTCAGCAATGAATACGGATTTAGAGGCTAATCTGACAAAGGAATTGTTAAATTCCGGAAAAACCATTATCTTAGTAACCCATAATAGAGAGAAAGAATATTTGGACATGTTTGATTTTGTCATTTATTTATAGGCTCTTAGTTCTTCAAAATGCCATAAAGAGCTGTTAATGAAAATGTGTTATGACACCTTCAAAGTGCACAGCCAGGATTCGCTGGAAGACAACCCCCTTTCCCTTTTCAGACAAATCCGGGCAATCCAGGACAGGACATATTATACAGATTCACTGTATTATATATTTACGGAGGGAACATATGAAATCAGTACAGCTTTTACAACAGGCCATATGTTATATGGAGCAGCATCTTCTGGAGGATATAAACTATGAGGATGTGGCTAAAAGCATCTACATGTCGAGTTATAATTTTCATCGGACATTCAGCACGATGGCAGACATGACCGCCAATGAGTACATTCGTAACAGGCGCCTTTCCTTGGCGGGGCAGGAACTTCAGTCGACGGATATTTCTGTGATAGATGCGGCATATAAGTATGGCTATGACACGCCTGAAAGTTTTTCCAAAGCTTTTTCACGTTTTCATGGAGTCAGTCCGAGGCAGGCAAAACGTAAAGGTACACAACTGCATTTGTTCAATCCTCTGGTGATCAAAATAACAGTGGAAGGTGGTAGCATTATGGATTACAGAATTGAAAGTCAAAGCGGCCAAAAATTTGTGGCTATGGTAAAAGCGTTTCCCAACCAGATCATCAATGATGAAAGCGATCACAGTGTTTCCGATTTCTGGGGAGAATGCTATGGAAAGAACCTGGTAGAACCCATGTTGTCTCTGCGGCCCCGGGGGAAAAGGGATCTATACGGGCTGTGCAGCCCCGCGGTAAAAAACGAGACGCATTTTAATTATGGTATAGGCGTGCTCGTGGATGAGGAGACGGACGTTTCCAAGCTGGATGAGCTGCTGGCTGGCGGCTACACTCTTTGGGAGACAAAACCTATGGATTACGCCGTATTTAAATGCATGGGTAAGGACGGCGATTGCATCGGTGAGACCTGGAGCAAATTTTTTAAGGAATTTGTTCCCCAGACGGGATATGTGCAGACGGATGACACCGACTATGAAGTTTACTATGAAAAGGGCGAGGAAGGTTTGTTCTGCGAGCTTTGGATTCCGGTTGTGAAACAGTAAAAATTCCCTGAAATATAGAGGGCCATCGCATTTGCTATAGATTTGGCAAGGCGATGGCCTTCTTATTTATAAACAACATTTTATTCACTTTGCGGAGACCTTACGGGAAAAGTAATATACACGGTGGTTTCCATACCCTCCACAGAAACAATCCGCAGATTCATCTCCAGGCTGTCCGCCAATTTGCGGCACAAGTATAGCCCCATCCCTGTGGAACCGCCCCGGCTACGCCCGTTGCTGCCGGTAAATCCCCGGTCAAAAACCCTGGTCAGCTCATGGGCGGGTATTCCAATCCCATTGTCGTGTACGGTAAGTTGTACCTGCCGTCCGAGTAACCGGGAGGACAGTGTGATCATCGGTTTATCTCCGTGATAGCGGGCGGCATTTTGAAGCAGTTGACCCAAAATAAACACGGCCCATTTGCCGTCGGTATATACGATATGCTCCAGATCTTTCGTCTCCACCTGCACGCCGTTTGATATTAGGAGCGTTCTGTGCTGACTGACCGCCTCAGACACGATATCTTCCAGATTTGTCTGCCGGATGATAAAGTCCTTTTCCGGGCTTTCTGCCCGGGCATAGAACAGCGCCCGCTCCACATGGGCCTCGATCTGGGCCAATTCCTGCGTGAGCTTTTGCCGTATAGGCGGTTCGGCGCTCCGGCAGATTAACTGCGCCGCAGTGATGGGTGTTTTGACTTCATGTACCCAGCTCTCCACATATTCCCGGTATTCCTGTTGAGCCGCCTGGGCATCGGACACAGCTTGGATCATGGATTTTCCCGCCCTGCGGAACAGTGTGAACAATCTGCGCTCATAAGCGCCGGGGGCCCTGGGAATACATTCAAAGAACAGATATTTCTTATCAAGCTCATCCATGATGCATTCCAATTCTCTGAGCCTGTTGCGGCGACGGATATAACCCGCAGACTGTACGCACAAAAGAGTGATGCCCCACGCGATCAGCAGGATCACGATAACGCCTGTCTGTGTTCCGGTGGCCAGCAGGAAGACTGCCGATGCTGCCATAAAGGCGAAGTGAAGAATACCCCCCTTTAAGGTCATATCTGATACCCCATTCCTCTGCGGGTCTTGATCAGATCCCGCAGCCCCAACCTCTCCAATCTGCCCCGAAGACGGGTCATATTGACACTGAGAGTATTGTCGTCTATATAGATCTGATTGTCCCATAATACTTCGATCAATTCTGTACGGGAAATGATCTCTCCCGGGCGGCTCATCAGACAGGCCATGATCTGTAATTCGTTTCGCGTCAGCAGGATGGCATCCTGTCCGTTGGATATGGTTCCCTTAGCCAGATTCAGCGTCAGTCCGCCGGTTTCGATGATCTCTGTATCTGAATCCCTGCCGTTTCTGCGCAGCGCGGCCTTGATCCTGGCCAACAGTACGGGTATATTGTAGGGCTTTGTGATATAGTCGTCTCCGCCCAGGCTGAGCGCCCGTATTTCATCCAGACCGGAATCCCTGCTGGTGACAAAGATAATCGGCGCGCTTACAGTTTTGCGAATTTGGGCGCACAGGGAAAACCCGTCCCGTCCGGGGAGACCGATATCCAACAAAATAAGATCCGGGGGATTCTCTGCCATCAATCCGGTAATATTTGTAAAATCTTCTACCGGCATAGGGCAGTATCCCTCATTTTCAAGCAATAATGCCAGTTCGTCCCGTATGGAAACGTCATCCTCAACAATCATGATTTGATGCATCTTGTATACACCTTCCCCAAAATATGTGGCTGAGTATAGCCTGTAGTTTTTTAAATCATTATAACGCCCCCGGAATAAAAACGCAACGTAAAAGAATTTTGGTGTTTACAAAGTAAACAATTTATGGTATGTTACAACTAAGAAACAAAACAGAAACAAATAATATCGGTCAGCGTATTGTTGCGGTTAACCCAGCCATATATGGGAAGTGAGGAAAACATGAAAGAATTGAGCACGGCCGAGTGGCATGTGATGGAAAGTCTGTGGGCAGACAGTCCCAAAGTGGGCAGCCGGGTTGTGGCGGATCTGAAGAAAAGTGTGGGCTGGAGCCGCAGCACCACGCTGACTATGCTCAGGCGTATGTCAGACAAAGGCTTGATCCTCTGTGAAGACGGAGATGATATGAAAGTCTATCGGCCAATGGTGGAACGCCGGGAGGCAGTTCAAAAGGAGACACAAAGTTTTCTGGACCGGGTATATCACGGAAGCCTGAGTATGTTGGTGAATCATTTTGTGGAAAAAGAATCACTGAGCCGGGAGGAGATCGACGAGCTGCGAAGAATATTGGATCAGGCCTCAGAAAAGTAAGTGACGGATAGGCAATTGCGAAACTCAGTTGCTATACGCGTGTCATTGTGCACATTGTATACTTAGGCGTAGGCACGCTTTCGCTCCGTTCTCACCGTAGCGGTACGTAAGATGCCAAAATACGGCATCTAAGTACCGACGGTTCGATAGGGCCTACTTATGGAATATACAATATGCACAACTCGGTACTGGCAAAATAACAGTTTCGCAAGTAACTAGTAAGTGACGGAGATAGAAAGGAACGGCAGGCAGGATTCTCAAAATACAAGAAAACATTGTTGAGATTTATGCAATACAAGATTGCTCACTTCTGCTACAATAAAGGTAAATACTTCACAGTTAGCTGATGGCGCATCAGCAGCACAAAGCGGCGGATGAAAGGAGTGGGTGATGATTCAGATACATTTACGGATTGCGGATCTGCGAAGGCAGAGGAAGATCACGCAGCAGGAGCTGGCGGACCGGATAGGGGTATCTTACCAGACGGTGAGCCGTTGGGAGACCGGAGCCGGGGAGCCGGAGCTGTCTTTGCTGGCGGGGGTGGCGGAATATTTTCAGGTGTCAGTGGATCAACTGCTGGGTCTGACCCCTCTGGAAGGGGAGGTCTATGTGCCGGAACAGACGGGTACGGAAGAATTTTGGAATCGGAAACGGGAATATCTGCTGCGGAGCCGAAAGGGCTGCTACAATGAAGATTATGTGGAATTTCTGGTCCGAAAGGTCTGGAAACTGGAGGAGCCGGTATCTCTGCTGGACTGCGGCTGCGGGTATGGATATCTGGGACTGTTATTGATGCCCTGGCTGGCGCCGGGCAGTACTTACACAGGTGTTGATTTCGCAGGAGACCTGATCGCCACAGGGCGAGAGATCTTTCGGGAACGGGGGATTACGGCCGAATTTGTTCAGGAGAATGTGCTTGACTACAGGAGCAGATTGCAGTACGACGTGGTGATCTGCCAGGCTGTGCTGCGGCATCTGGACGATCCTGAGAGCTTTATCCGAAAGATGATACAGCTTGCGAAACCAGGCGGTACAGTGATCTGTATCGACGCTAACCGGGAGTTTGAGTGCGACGGTCTGTATATCGACGGCATGGACTACCAGGTGTTATGCAGACACGACGGTCTGGAGAAAAAGTGGGCGATGGAGCTGGAAAAGCAGGGCAGGGACTACGCGGTGGCCATTCGTACGGCCCATATCATGAAACGATTGGGTCTGCGGGAGGTTAATGTCCGGATGAATGACCGTGTGGATCTGGTGACGCCGGATATGCCGGAGTATGAAGAGAAAAAGAAAGATTTTCTGGATTACAACGATTGGAACACAGGGCTGAGCGACAGGGAGAGAGAACAGGTGATCCTATATCTGCTGTCTCACGGCTTGGACCGGAAGGAGGCCCAGCAGTACTGCGACCGCAACCGGGTCATCACCGGGTTTTTCCGGGAGCATGACACGGCAGGCTACAGTTTTGTGAAAGGGCATATGATCACTTATGGAAAAAAGGGTGTTGCTGATTGACATGTACGGTGTAATCCTCAAAGAGAGCAAGGGAAATTTTATTCCTTACACTCTGATGCATTTTCCGGTGGCGGAGTATGGGCGGCTGCTTGGGGCCATTCGTGAGGAGCGGCTTTTCACCCGGGCGCAAAACGGAGAGATCGGCTCAGAGGAGTTTTTGTCACATCTGGGCTATGAAAGCCCGGTGGAAACCATGGAGGATTATTTAAAACACTGGCTCACGCTGGATGAGGGATTTAAACCTTTTGCTGAGAGTTGGAGAAAAACATATCCCCAGAACAGTCTTGTGCTGCTCTCCAACGATGTTGCGCAGTGGAACGCGTATCTGATGGAGCTGCATGGATTAAAAGAGTATTTTGTGGATGCAGTTGTCAGCGGGCAGGTCTGTATGAGAAAGCCCCAGCCGGAAATTTTTCAATATACTCTGGAACGTCTGGGATGCGCTGCCGGGGATTGTATCTTTGTGGACAATTCGGCATCCAATCTGCGGGCAGCCCGGCAGCTGGGAATTGACACGGTGCATTTTAACCGGGACGGGGAGGACTATGAGGGCCGTCAGGCGGCGGATTTTGGAGAGCTGGCGGAAATGTTGCAGTGCGGGGCATTCGGAGGCGCGGGCAAAAGCCGGACTTCCCAAGGGCTCCGAAAGGAGCTGGGAAAATAGGAAGGAATGGAAATAAACTGGATTTCTGAGTAAGGTCAACGTATTGCGTGTGAAAATGCCGATATACAGAGCAGAGGAAGAATAAGCACAGAGGAGAAAATATACGCGGGAAAGGAAGAGAGAAAATGGCAGAGATTTTGTGCTCTACAGGAGCATTGATTGGCAAAGCGAATAACAGGGATTATCATATATTACAGAGACTTTCGGGGCAGTTACAATGCGACGGATATGAATTTATGATCTACAGCTCCTGGTATGAAGAGTGGGAGGTGTTGGCGGATTATCTGGCCGGGCTGGGCCTGCATATGCCGGTAGTCCACTGCGATAAGCGCATTGGGGAGAACGTCAGCTATGGGGAAGATATAGCCCAGACGGATAGCGGGGCCATGGCAAAGTTTCGGATCAATTGCGAGCTTGCACGCCGGATCGGTGCCAAATCCCTGGTGATTCATTTGTGGGGCGGCATGGCGTCCGATCAGCATTTTGAAAATCATTTGCGCGCTTATCCCATATTGCGGGATATGGCGGAAGGATATGGGCTGGACCTGTTGGTGGAGAATGTGGTATGCAATCGGGAAAATCCTTTAAAACATCTCTGTCAACTGGCCAGGGAGTACCCGGATATCCATTTTGTGTGGGACACCAAGATGGCGGCGTTCCATCAGGAGGAAACCCAGCTGTACAGGCAGGAATATGCCTGGCTCTGGCAGCAGGGCCATATCCGTCACTACCATGTAAATGATTATGGCGGAGGCTATATGGACTGGGGCAGCACCATCGGCAAGGCTGTATTACCCATTGGGACCGGACATGTGGACTTTGACGCCTTTTTTGAGCACATACATCAGTCGAAATATGACGGCAGCTTTACTGTGGAGGCCACGGCTTTTGGCGAGGACGGCATTGTAGATGTGGAGATGCTGAATCGCTGTTTTGAGCGCATCAGACAGGGAATTGCCGGGTAATACAGAACGGATTACAGATAGTGAGGTTTCCGCGCGCAAAATTACGGAACATATAATTCCACAACCAGATCCACATATCCGTTTTGGTCTAAGTTCAACACCATTGGCTTGGTAGGTAGATCTTCTCCATGGTTCTGTTTCATATATTTGAAAAAGATATGAGGACTGTCAAATACACAGACGGCAACCAGAGACGGAAACGGTTGATTGAGGCTTTGCCCTGCCATCTGTGAATCCCGATTCCAGTTAATGATATGGAACTGCGTCTCGGGTTTGAGGGGCAAAGCCAGAATTTCATCTGTGTATTGCTCAATTTGGTAGGCATGATCTGTTGATTCGGAAAATCGGATGGGTTGAATGTATAGTTGATCGTTTAGCTTGTCAGAGGATAAATAGAGCCCTTTCATATAAAAGCTATAATCATAGTCTCCTTCCATGGGATATATCAGAGGGTAAGAAACGGGTTTCACAGTGTCGGTAGTTTCCGGCTTTTCAGGTTCTGTCTCTGTGCTGGAAGACGTTTCTGAATGTGGTAAAGTTTCTCCATTCGTGGAAGGAGGCGTATGTGTCTGCGTATTATCATTAATGTTTTCTTGCCGCAATCCGCAAGCTGCCATACTAAAAAGTATACATATTGTAGTTATATAGGATTTTATTTTTATATTCATTTTTTTCCCCTTTACAGATGTAGACAGATTTTTATGGCAACCAGAGTTCTATTACGGTTTCCACGTATCCATTGTCATCCAAATACAGACATAGCGGATAGTTCGCGAGATGTGCATTATAAGTATCACTCATAAAGAGGAAAAAACTGAATGGATCATCCAATGCGCAAAGGCAACTTAAGCTTGGATCTGGATGATTAAGGCTTTGCTCCGCCATTTCTGGATTTCTGTTCCAGTTGATGATATGGTATTGTGTTTCCGGTTTAAGCGGCAAGGATATTATCTCGTTCGTGTTTTCTACAATATGATAGCTTCCGCCCTCTTTCTCTAAGTCTATGCCATACTTCGCAAGTTCCTCGGTTTCCGTTTCACTGATAAATTCAATAGGGCGAATATATATTTGGTCATTTTTTCCGTCTGCCGAGAAATAAATTCCTTGTAAGTAGAAATCGTAATCATAATCGCCTTCCCATGGGTAAAAGTCAATCATGTAGGAATCCGTTTCCGCAGTAGAAGTTTCTGAGATAGATGCGATTTCTTCGGAGGCCGTTGCCTGCTGTGTATTGCACAGGATGACTCCTGTGAGTATAAGTAAAATAGTTATAATATATTTTTTCATTATCTACTCCTTATAACAGGTGGTATGCTGGATTGTTTGTTATAAACATCCATAGGATGGCTTTTCCATTAAGTGGGTTGGAAAGCTATTTTATATAATTAAGATTAAGGAACCCTGTATACTTATCGAAATTTGTAAAAAGTAATATCCATAGAACTATTGTATGTGTGATATACGTTGGACATTTTTATATTAGAATGCTGGGAATATTTAATGGTACTTCCGTCAAAGTATGTAACTATAGCCACATGACTTTTGTTGTTCCAAAACATTATTGCGCCTCTGTCAACTTCTTCTACACCAATAGTTTTTAGCCACCCCTTCTCTTTAAAATACGGAATTATTCCACCGTTGTTTGCTCCAGTACGCATCCAATTTTTACCGCAAGTATTAGTATTTCCCCATATTGATGCGGGATACCATTCTCCAGTCACATCAACAGGAATATTTCCGGCGTTAATGCATTTTGATACAAAGTTCGCGCAGTCACTATTGCCGTTACCTGCAAACTCCGGATCATCTGTCGCATGTTTTATGGCGTAGTTTACTGCGGAAGACGCATTATAACCAGATATAGAAATTGGTCCATAAGGCACGGGCTCCATGAGCGATGTGTCAATATAATGTACTCCATCATCATAGGTAAAGAGTTCCTGATATACCCTGTCCTCTTCTATTTTTATATATAGGGGTTCTTCTTCACCATTGAAATAACAGTTGTATATCTGCGGTTGTGATCCATCAATTATATTTATATGATATGAGAAAGCTGTTTCATATGGAACCTGATAGTAGGGTAGCACTTGGGCGAGATAAGCATCTATGATTTCCTTAGTTGTCTCCTGCTTGTCGGTATCCGTATAGTCAGCGGCAGCAGACTTCATGCCCAGTACAAAGGGGCTGTCTGCCGGATTCCTGCTCAGTGCCATATTCAAGGTAACTGTTGCCTCCGCCGATAAAGTGGTATCTGTTTCTGTAATATTTTCATATATTACGGAAAATCCGGAGAGTGTGTAAATGTCTTTATAATATGTGGTCAAATGTTCTTCCAACACATTTGAGACCGCATTCTGCCACTCTATGTCTGTAGCATATTCATTGGCAGACACATTCGTTATGTCAGAATAAAGCAAAAATAAGACGATACAGATAATTAAAAACACTTTTTTTATCATTGTAATACTCCTTACGTAATTTATAAATATGATTTAATGGCGATTTGATTCTAAATGCAGTACAGTGATATAACCCTTTTTGTATACAAAAAACATATTATATTAATTATAATAGTTTAAAAGGATATATATGTCAATACAATTTTTGCGTACCGACTTTTGCTTTCAAAAAAGCACTCATATTATTGTTTTTGGGGTTTACCTCTTTTAACCCGGCAACTTTTATGATAGTATGAGCAGAGACGGGAACGTATTTATGCCGATATCATGGGATGGATTTACAACGCATGAGCAGCGGCTAAATATATAATAAGGAGGACAGATTTATGCTGGCAGAGAAAACACCTATGGGATGGAACTCGTGGAATACCTTTGGAAAGGACATCAACGAGCAGTTAATCATGGAGATGGCGGACGTCATCGTGGAAAAGGGCTATAAAGACGCGGGATACGAGTATGTGATCATCGACGATTGCTGGTCGCTGAAGGAGAGAGTGGACGGAAAGCTGGTGGCGGACCCGGCGCTGTTTCCCCATGGAATGAAGTATCTCTCCGACTATGTTCACTCCAAGGGGCTGAAATTCGGTATGTATTCCTGCGCCGGTTTTATGACCTGCGCGGGATATCCCAGCAGCTACGGACATGAATTTGAGGACGCGAAGCAGTTTGCCCAGTGGGGCGTAGACTATCTGAAATATGATTTTTGCAATTTCCCCTCCAGCGGCAACGGCAAAAACGCGTATCTGACCATGGCTATGGCGCTGCGGGCCAGCGGCAGAGATATTTTGCTGGCTGCCTGTAATTGGGGCGTGGAGAATCCTTCCGGTTGGATGCGTTCCAGAGGGGCTCACAGCTACCGTTCCACAGGGGACATTTTTGATGTACCAAAGAGCTATAAGGATATTTTTAAGAGCCAGGTGGAAAATATAGAGAACAACGGCCCCGGGTGCTATAACGATATGGATATGTTGATCGTGGGTATGCGCGGCAAGGGCAATGTGGGGCTGGACGGCTGCAGCGATATTCAGTATCTGCAGCATTTTGCCATGTGGGCTTTTCTGGGTTCACCGCTGATCATCGGCTGCGATCTGCGCAGTCTGGACCAGGCCAATGAGAAAACCCTGCTGTGTAAAGGACTTATCGACATCAATCAGGACCACGAATACAGGCCCGCTTTCCTGCTTGGGCATAACGGGGAAAAGACCTACACACTGGCCAAGATCATGAGCGGCAACCGCGTAGCTCTGGGCTTTTTCAATCTGGACGCCACTAACGACTGGGAGAATACCATGAGTATATCCTTTGACGATCTGGGGATACATTCAGAGTCCGGCGTGGCGCTTAAGCTGACCGACGCTGTCACGGGAGAGGATCTGGGAATCTACAGGGACGGATACCGCTGTAGTGTGGATCTTGACTCCTGCAAGATTCTGGTGGGAGAATTGGTCTGTGAGTAGTGAGATTCCGGTTGGCGCGCGGGCCGATGTAATGGCTTTTGGGCGGTGGGAAGATGTGAACTCTTCGGCCGGTATGCCGGCTGGAGAGCCCGAAGGCGCTGGCAGAGAGAAAAGATGCAGAAATTGTGGCAGGGCGCTGACCCGGGATGAGATCGGCCTGCACAAAAAGCTTTTCAACCGGGCGGCGGACTCCTTTCTGTGTATTTCCTGTAGCGCGGAATATTTTGGAGTGGGCACACAGCTTTTGGAAGAAAAGATCAGGCAGTTTAAAGAGATGGGATGTACCCTGTTTGAGCGGCAGGGTACATCCCCTTAAGGCAAGTTTATTCACTGTCAACATAGAATCTTTCTCCGGTTTCCAGACACATACAGGCTAGCCTTCCATGTGCAAAGCCGCAGCCGCAGTCCATCATGTATACATTGTTAGCCTCATTGTGCCAGATGGAAGCTCCTGTTTCATCGCAGTAGGCGCCCGGAAACCCGAAAAATTCGGCGGTATTGTTATGCCCGCAAAAAGAGATATATTCCGGGATGCCCGCCGTTGCAAACAGGTCGAAATACCAGTCTCCCATCAGATAATAGTCTGCCTTTCTCCATCTGCCGGGAGCGGAGGTCATGGCATGGGCAAAGAGGTATTCTTTTTCTCCCAGAGTCAGTCCGCTGTGCAGGGGAAGGCTGCTAATATAGGTCTCAAGCTGCCGCATATCTGCAGGGGTAAGCCGCTGCCGCATCAGATCAAAGGAGTTGTATGAATAGGGCACACAATGCTCCTGCTCCCGCTGGGACAGGGAATAGTAGTTTCGGATATAGGCCGCCAGCCATTGGTCGTGATTGCCCCGTAGAGCGGTGCAGTGCTCTCCCAACTCTAACACTGTGAAATATACCCCTACCGGGTCCGCGTCCTCCCCGCCCCGGTCAAACAGATCCCCCAGAATATAGATATGATCCTCCGCCCCAAAAGAAATCTGTTTCAAGAGCTGGTGGAGCATTTTATTTTCGTTGTGAATGTCACCTACTACATAGTGCATGGCTTTATCCTTCCCGGAAAATGATTATTGTCCGCAGTTTATTTTCCTATGACCTTTTGTATCTGATCCGATCTATTAAAACAAGTCATTATTCTTAAGAGACTTTATCCCTGAGGAGATTGTTTTGCGGCTAACTCCCAGTTTTTCCGTGAAAATAGCATAAGTATAAGCGCCGTGAACTGAATCATTATATCAAGGATGGATAGTGTATTATGGTATAGGCGAACCGTCCTCTTAACAGGCGTGATAGATTATTCTGTGCCTCGTCCCCAATTTTCAATACTAATATTTATTATATTCTCTATGGAGAAGGATTTCAAGAAAACTATAAAATAAATATTCTAAGCCATATTAAAAGGGCGGATTTACATCGGTCAGTTGATGTGATATAATGAAAACATTAAAATTTTCGACTTTTCCGATGAAAAATACCGGATTTGTGAGCGGCAATATTGACAAAGGGGGCTGTGTCATATGAACAGATTAACGGTTAAAAATCTCAAATTGATCAGGTACTTGATAATGTGCGCGGGCATAGCGGTAGCATTTATTCTGTGGCTTTACATTCCTTCTTTTGTTGAGAACAATCGCCTGATCCATTCCGGAGACGGAAAATATGGCTTAAAACTCAGTTTTCTTCTTATAGCCATGTTGCCGTTGCTTGGGCTGATACCCAGAAAGCCTGCCTCAGAGATCCACACAGACGATATGAACGAGAGAGCAAAGATAGAAGACGAGT
This sequence comes from uncultured Acetatifactor sp., assembly GCA_910577235.1. GTDB lineage: Bacteria > Bacillota > Clostridia > Lachnospirales > Lachnospiraceae > Acetatifactor. Next base: position 30,865 of record CAJTMX010000013.1, read on the forward strand.
GGGAAATGGAATCGGAAAAGATAAAAACCCTGCACACCGCATGTTACGCTGTAGCGGCGTGCCTGATTATGATCCTGGTAATTGCTTTGGGATAAGGGTTTGGATAAGACTGGGAGGAACAGTAACATGTTAAGAGCGGCGGCGGTATTCAGCGACCATATGGTATTGCAGAGAGACAAAAAGATATGCGTATTCGGCCAGGGGGAGAACGGCAGGACGGTGCAGGTATCCCTGGGCGATGTCCGGGGCAGCGCCCCGTGCCGGGACGGGAAGTGGACCGTCTATCTTCCGGAGCGGGAGGCCGGAGAGGATCTGACCATGGAGATCAGCGACGGAAAGGAGACGCTCTGTTTTACGGATATCGCCGTGGGCGAGGTCTGGCTGGCCGGAGGACAGTCCAACATGGAGCTGGAGCTAAAGGACGCGGAGGGGGGAAAAGAGATCCTGCAAGGCGGGAACTATCCGCTGGTGCGTTTTTATTATACTCCCAAGCAGGCCTATAAGGGCGCGGATTTTGAGGAGGTGGAGAGAGCCTCCTGCTGGGAGCGGTTTGGAGAACGGGACGCGGCGAAATGGTCCGCCGTGGGATTTTACTTTGCCCGGGAGTTGGCGGAGCGGCTTCAGGTGCCCGTGGGGATCGTCGGCTGCAACTGGGGCGGCACTTCCGCAAGCTGCTGGATGAGCAGGGAGGCCATACTGGCCCGCCAGGCCACCCGCAGTTATGTGGAGGATTATGATAATTCTGAGGCCGTGCGCAAGTCTGAGGCGGAGCAGATCAAAGAATATCAGGAATACCAGGCATATCAGGAGGATTGGGACAAAAGGGCGGCGGCTGTCTATGAGAAAGAGCCGATGACGGCTTTTGACAAAGTCCAGGAGCTGATCGGCTCCTGCCGTTATCCCGGCCCCATGAACTGCGCCAACTTCACCCGCCCGGCAGGGCTGTATGAGACGATGCTGAAAAGGGTGGCTCCCTATACCCTCAGGGGATTTATCTATTATCAGGGAGAGAGCGACGATCACAGGCCCCAGGACTATTACGAACTGTTAACGGGTCTGATCGAGCAGTGGAGGCGGGACTGGAACGACGACAGACTGCCGTTTTTGATGGTGCAGCTCCCCATGCACAGATACCAGCATGACCCGGATACCAGGAGTTGGTGCATCATCCGGGAGAGCCAGATGCGGGCTTTTCATATGATCCGCAACACCGGCATCGCGGTGGCTATCGACTGCGGACAGTTTCACGAGATCCATCCCAAGAACAAAAAGCCCGTGGGGGAGAGACTGGCCCTGCAGGCGCTGTGCGGTGTGTATCACGTGATCCCCGAGGAGGAGGCTTTTGGCCCCATATATCGGGATTTCCGCTATCATAAAGGCGGCATGGAGCTGACCTTCGACCGTGTGGGAGCCTGTTTTACCTGCCCGGGAAAGAGAGTGTCCGGCTTTGAGCTGGCCGGAGCGGACGGCGTGTTCAGGGAGGCAGACGTTGTGGTGCTGGAAGGGAACCGGATCTTTTTGGCCTGCGGGGAGATAGACGAGCCTGTTATGGCCAGATATCTGTGGACCAATTACGGCGAAGTGACGCTCTTTGGAGCAAACGGCCTGCCGGTGGCACCTTTCCGCACCCACGTCTTTTAGCGCGGAGGGTCGTGATGGCATCATGGGTCATACATCTGCGGGTGGCGCAGGGCGTCTACCGACAGCTAGGTTTAAAATATATTGACGAGTTTATACTGGGAAACATCGCGCCGGACAGCGGCCTACCCCGTGCGGACGGCAGCGGCTATCAGCCGGACGCGGCGGTTTCCCATTTCCGCAGCATAGATGTGAACGGCATAAAGGACGTGCATGAGGAAATTTTTATAGAGCGGTATTATACCGATGCCCATAGGCGGGACTATGACGGCGGAACCGATTCCTTTTTCCTGGGGTATCTGGCCCATCTGTTGACGGATAAGTTGTGGGCAGAGGAGATCGCCTATGGAGCCAAAAACATGTTTCCCGATCTGTTTGCAGGTGACAGGGACGCTTTCTGGAAAAAGATCAAACGGGACTGGTACGATATGGATTTTATGTATCTGCGGGATAATCCTGACTTTGAGGCGTTTAGAATATATGAAAACATGAAAGATCTGCGCAATCGGTATGTGGATTTCTTTTCCCGGGATGCTTTTGAAAAACGCAGAGAATATATCACGGCATTTTACCGGGACGGGGCGGCCAATGTCAAGGAGCGGGAAACCTATCTCTCCGCCGGGGAACTGGACAGCTTTGTCCGTTACGCCGTGGAAGAGATCTCGCGGCAATGTCTGGGATACGTGTGCGAACCGCTTATTTGCGGGTAGACCGTTTGTGGGGAGAAGGAGAATCACTCACGGATTTTCAACAATACTCTTTTATCGATGTATCCCATACGCTGTAGCATACATACTGCCTGCCTGCTCCTGGCTCTGCCGGTATTCCTGAGATGTGCGGACGTCCGGTTTTATCCGGGCATGCATCCCGAGAAACAGTATAGAGGAAATTATCGATGTGATTCAGAGCAGAGTTCAGTTTTATATGGATGAAAATGAATAAAAAGATTGACTTTTCCACATATCAATGCTATGTTAAATCTGTTGCTTGATATTGCGGGATCACAGGGAAAGGTGGTGGTTAATATGATGAGAACAAGTGTATATGCGGTAAATGTCATATTAGCCAGTCCCTTTTATTCTAACATATATTAGGTTTGCGCGGGTATTCTCCCTAAGAACCAAAACGGAATCAAAACAGGAAAGGCTAAGACATACGATGTAGGTATGTCTTTTTGTATTGTGCAAAAAACTTTCTGTATATATAACAACTTGTTCTCCCGGTAGATCTGTCAGATCCTGCCCGGATACCCATATAGCACAGCATTTGCCATAAAAGTCTAATGGTTTTAGCCAACCTAAAAAAGGAGAATAAGTTTATGAATCAGTTTAAAAAGATTATGGCTCAGAGCCATACACAGAACAAAGACTGTCTGCACAAACTCTACACCGACAGGCAGATCTACATCAGCAGTTTAAGCAGCAGCCAACAGCCGATTGAGGATGAAAAGATCTATATTTACAGGGGAATATCTTTTAACTTTGCAGGAACGGGATTTCGCACTCCCCAGCGAACGATACTGTATGTATGGGTGCCTGGTGAAATGTTTGGCTGCGCCGGAGAGTTGGGAGATGAATCTGTGCCCTGTGAGGACTGGCTGCTGAGAAATCTGTGGGGGCCGGTAAATGCCCTGGCGAAGAGTCTGTTAAACGATCACAAAGACACCAGAGAAAAACCGGATTTTTCCATACAGGAGACCAATGCAGTGGTCCATAGACGCTCCGGTGAATACCTTAAGTACGCGGACTGCGTTCTGCTGCTGGAAGATTACAGAGTGTATGACAAAACCGCGGAAATACGGGAAATGTTGACCTATGGAGAATCCGAGGACGGCGGGGAGCAGCCCGAGGGAGACCGGGGGAGCAGCGGGGAACCCCATAAGAATACCTACAGGTGGACAAATCAGAGATATCTTCCCGGCAAATTACAACTTAGCGAACTGTATTCGGGTTACACGGTGCAGATAGATAATGAACGCCGCGTCTGGCTGGGGGGGATCACGGCCGATCTCACATGTCTTACTGCGCTTAAGTCTCCGGGGCAGCTCTATACTTTGGCCTGGCTATTGGAAATACTGCTCCTGTGGGATCGGCCGCAGGAGGAAGACCTGAAGTCCTGCTGTGAAAGACTGGTACAAAAACTGTTTGGGGATTCCCGGGATGTGGTGTTGACATCCCGGACGCATGGGTATGAGCTGCAATTGGAACAAGTGCGCGGCCTGGATCTGCTGATGGCAGCGTTCAGACTCAGAAAGCCTTGATATCCTCCGCGACAGGTGTTAAAATACAAAACATATGATTATCGGGCAATTACGAAACTCTCTGTCCCTGTGACGGAACCGGTCAAAATATGCAAAAACGGGGTTTCGCAATTACAAAACATATGATTATATATGGGAGGCGGATATGGACATTATCTACACAGACAAAAGAGACTTTACCACCGGGGAGCTACAGGCACTGTTCCGGTCCGTTGACTGGCGCTCCGCTAACTATCCGGAGCGGCTTAAGAAAGCCTTGGATCACTGCGAGACGGTGTACACAGCCTGGCACGGAGACAGGCTGATCGGCCTGATCAACGCCATAGACGACGGCGAATTGACCGCCTATGTGCATTACCTGTGCGTGGACCCGGAGTATCAGGGCATGGGTATCGGGAGAGAGCTGCTGAGGCTCATTAAGGAGAAATACCGGGACTATCTGTATATCATTTTGGTGGCGGAAAACGAACCATTGATAAAGTATTATCGGCAGAATGGTTTTAAATGGATGGAAGGGGAGTACGTTATGGCACTTCTGAATCCCTAGAACGGCATTCTTTTATTGACACAGAGCCGGGTGATTGTTAAAATTATAATAAATACGGAAATATACATAAAATATTGCGGCACACGGGGGAAGAACCAATGTATCATTGTCATATGCAAATTTATCTCATGGGTCATCAGCCGGATGTTTGGAATGCGGTTCGGGATATGGCGCCGATGGAGTCTTTTACTCATACGTTTTTGGAGAGTGACAGTCCACAGGAGGAATTGGCAGCCCGGGCGAACGCTATTTTTGCCGATGTGCGGGACATGGACGAAACCCATGCGGCAAAGGAGCTGATCTCCTGGAAAAAACAGAGGACGGAGTTGATCCTGCTGGCGGAGAAGGAGCAGTTAGAAACCTTATTGGACTGTCTGCCACAGATACAGGATATCTGGGTATTGCCCATGTCGGACGCGGAACTGCGATTTCGTTTTTTGCGGTGGCAGCAGTCCTGCAAGATACAGACCGACTATTGGGAGACCAGCCAGTATCTTGAAACCACTGTCAACAGCGTTCCCAATCTGATCTGGTATAAAGACAAAGACGGTGTTCATGAGAAAGTGAACGACTGCTTTTGCGATATGGTCAACAAAAGCCGGGAACAGGTGGAGGGATACCGGCACGCTCATATATGGGATGTGGAACAGGATGATCCCGCCTGCATCGAGTCGGAACGCATAGTCATGGAGAAGAGGGAGACCTGTATTGCCGGGGAATGTATCCAGACCCAGGAGGGAACCAGACTGCTCACTACCTACAAATCTCCGCTGTATGATGTGGACGGCAGCGTTATGGGTACGGTGGGAGTGGCGATAGATGTGACCAAAGAGCAGGAATACGCTCAGGAGCTGATCAAAAAGACCCAGACGCTGGAGTCGGTGTTTACTTCCATGGACTGCGGTATATTGTGTCACAGTCTGGACGGGTCCCGCATCGTCCGCATCAATGGTGCCGCTCTGCGCATTTTGGGCTACAAATCCCTGAGTGAACTGATGGCGGCGGGATTTGACATGATATCAACTTCCGTTTTGGAGAAAGACAGACCCAAGCTGCGCAAAAGTCTGGAGGCGCTGCGGCAGGAAGGGGACAGTATCACCGTGGCCTACCGCGTACAGCATCTGGACGGCGATATACTGCATATCATGGGGAATTTTAAACTCATAAGGGAAAACGGGGAATTGGTGTACCAGAGATTCCTTTTGGACTGTACCGCCCAGAAACAGTATGAGGAGAGCAAACAGAGAGAAAAGGATAAGCATCAGATTGAATTGATCCATGCCCTCAGCATAGAGTACAATCTAGTGTGCTATTTTGATCTGGACACCGGAAAAGGCAATTCTCTTCGGATCGGGCAATGTGAAGACGGTGTGCTGGAGGACATTTTTACCGGAGATCTGTCTCTGGAAAAATGTATAGAAAATTACATAAGTACCTGTGTTTATTCCGATGACAGAGAGGAACTGAGACAGGCAGCCTGCCGTCAGCGGCTGGAAGATGAATTGTTTGAAAAGAAGATGTGTTTTGTCAATTACCGCACCAACTGTGGCGGCGAGATACGGTATTTTCAGATGATCGCCGTACGGGCCGGGGAATGGGAAAAGAACAGAGGTATTGTGCTGGGATTCCGCAGTGTGGATGAGGAGACCCGGAGTGAGATGGAGAAAAAAGCGCTGCTTGAGGACGCGCTTTCCCAGGCAAACCGGGCCAATCAGGCCAAGAGCGTGTTCCTGTCCAACATGTCCCACGATATCCGCACCCCTATGAATGCCATCATCGGTTTCACCACATTGGCGATCAGTCATATCGATCACAAAGAACATGTGGAGATGTATCTGCAGAAGATCATGACCTCGGGAAATCATTTGCTGAGCCTGATAAATGATATTCTGGACATGAGCCGGATCGAGAGCGGCAAGATGCATCTGGAAGAAAAACCTTGCAGTCTGCCGGATATTCTGCACAGTCTCCGCAGCATTATGCAGGCGGATATCCACGCTAAGCAACTGGAACTGTATATGGACGTCAAGGATATCCGCAATGAGGATATCTATTGCGATGGACTGCGGCTTAATCAGATTCTTTTAAATCTGCTGAGCAATGCGGTTAAATATACCGATCCGGGCGGAAAAGTAATCATAAAAGCGGTGGAGAATCAGGGTGCGCCGGAGGGCTATGGCAACTATGTGTTCCATATCATAGACACAGGTATCGGTATGAGCGAGGAATTTCTGGCCCATATATTTGAACCCTTTGAGAGGGAACGCAACTCCACGATCAGCAAGATTCAGGGAACCGGTCTGGGTATGTCCATCACCAAGAATATTGTGGACATGATGCAGGGAACAATAGAGGTAAAGAGCAAAAAGGGCGAAGGAACGGAGTGCATCGTCTCCTTTATGTTCCGCCTGTACCAGGGGAAAAAAGATTCCGATGTCATCCCAGAACTGAAAGGTCTCAGGGCGCTGGTAGTAGATTCTGATCTTAAAATCTGTAACAGCGTATCTGATATGCTCCGGCAGATCGGATTGCGGGCAGAATGGACCATGTCGGGCAAGGAAGCCCTTCTCCACACACAGCAGGCGAACATGGACCAGGACAAATATCATGTATATATCATAGACTGGCTGTTGCCCGACATAAATGGGGTAGAGGTAACCCGGAAAATACGGCAGGAGTCAGGCAAGGATGTGCCTATTGTGGTGATGACTTCCTACGACTGGTCAGAGATCGAGGATCAGGCTCTGGAGGCTGGCGTTACAGCATTTTGCAATAAGCCCCTGTTCCTGTCGGAGCTGCGGGATTGCCTGAATTCCATACTCAATACGGAAAAGGAGTGCGGGGCCGAAGGCGATGAGGAGCTGGATCTTTACAGAGGGCGTATCCTGCTCACAGAGGACAATGAACTTAACCAGGAGATTGCAGCAGCTATTTTGGAGGGGGCGGGATTTGCCATCGAGATCGCCGAAAACGGTCAAGTGGCAGTGGATATGCTGAGCCGTTCCCAGCCGGGATACTATCAGATGATACTGATGGATGTGCAGATGCCGGTGATGAATGGTTATGAGGCCACCAAAGCGATCCGGAAACTGGAAAACCGTGAACTGGCAACGATTCCTATTTTGGCCATGACTGCCAATGCCTTTGAAGAAGATAAGCAGGAGGCGTTGAGAAGCGGGATGAACGGTCATATAGCGAAACCCATCAACATTGAGATTTTGATGGAGGAGTTGGGAAAAGTATTAAAACAGAAGAGATAGACGGAGAAAAAAGAGTACGGAGACAGCGTAAACTGCTCCGTACTCTTTTTGGCTTTCAGCCGGGCTATTTTTTGGAAGCGCTGATCCGTAAAACGGATACGGAATAGGCGGGCGTTTCGTAGGTAAAGGACGGGCCTATGGTGATCTCCGAAAGGACGGGAACCATCTTTTCCGGCTCGTTAAAGCTGTTCACAGCGCCGGGAGAATCACCTGACAGTACTGTCACTTGTGCAATGCTGTCATACCTGTCCCCGGAGTAATCTTCCAGCCGGGTGTCCACGGGGATGCTGTGATCCGTGGGATTTACAAGCTTGATGATAATGTCACCATTGTCATCCACATTGGCTGACTCATACAGGGACAGAGGAGCCTGGTAGGTGTAGTCCAAATATTTGGTGTCATCCAGATAACCCTCCACATGGTTGCCGTCAACCTTCACCTTGACCGTGTATGTCCTGCCGTGTTGCAGATTCAGGTTTTTCACGGTGCCGGTTACCTGACCGCTTTTGCTGCCTCCGGAGACGATCTGCAGACAGGATACGGTATTGCCCCAGCCGCCGATGTTCCAGAACAGGTTGTTGGCCGCGTCCTGCACGCATACCGGGATCAGGAATCCCTCGGCACCGGCAAGGATCTCCGCCTCCACGGTAAGAGTATAATCGCTCCAACCGGTATCTCCCAAGTACAGACTGTCACCGGTATTGGCGTCATTTGGATTGCCGGTATGACTTTGGATGAGCCTGCCGTTTTCTATGGTCCAATCCCCCTCCCAGATATCCATATCCGACGGAATCTTCCCGTCTTCAAAATCTGCCTGGTACAAGATATTCCCCGTGGCATTGTCGGTGACGGTGACATTGTCATAGGCCACGCTGGTCTGCCAGCTGCCCAATCCCACTCTGCCCGTCAAGCCATCGGAGGCGGCAGCGTCCACGGTCAGCTCCGTGGGCAGATTGACAGTTCCCTTATTGTTTGCGAAGAGCTGCTGCACATAATAGTTGACTGAGCCGTAGGCGGCAGCGTTGTCAAACCAGATCATATCCGGGTTCCACTGACTCTGCAGCCGGTTTCCAAACAGCGGTGCGTAACAGGCCATCTCCACCACGTCTCCGTTTTTTTCCAGGCCCGTCATATATGCCGCCTCGGAGAGTGCCGCCTCCAGAGTGTTGGACTGGGCGGCATATTCCCCCAGAAATACCTTGGCCTGGCTGTCCCTGTCATAGCTGTCGTAGCGGTGGGTATTGGTAAAAAAGAAAGAGGGCGGCTCATAATAGTGTTCGTCCACCAGAGCGGTGATCTCATCCCCCCAGTCGGCGCAGTCCTCCACATAGTTCCAGCCCACCCGGTCTCCGGAGGAAGTGCTGTTGGCCACGATCAGCCGGATATCCCCGTACAGTTCAGGATCTTCCTTCGCAGCCTCATTGAAAGCATCCGCAAAGAGACGGTAATGTTGGAAATACTCGGACTGCCACTGCTCGTTGCCGATGCCGATATATTTCAGGTCGAAAGGTTTTTCGTGCCCCATGGCGATACGCACGCTGCCCCAACGGGTAGAGCTGTCTCCCCGGCAGAATTCCACCAGATCCAGCGCGTCCTGCACACACTGGCGGAACTGATCGCTGTTTACATCATACACAATATATTTAGGGCTTTGTACCTGGCAGGTCATACCCGCGTTCAGCACAGGTATCGGCATACAGTCCAGCGCCTCGCACAGTTCAAAGAACTCATAGAATCCGATACCGTAAGTGGTATAATAGGGATGGCCCTGGGTACCCTTCCATATGGAATAGCTCTGGGGCCGCACTTCAATGCCGCCGATGGTCGTCATATCCCCCACCTCGAGCTGTGCCCCGCTGCCTATGGAATCCTTCCAGCTGTACATGGACTCTTCGTCCCGTCCCTCGATGACACAACCTCCGGGAAACCGCAGAAAAGCGGGATGCAAAGCCTCCAGCATTTCCCCCAGGTCCCTGCGCACGGGCAGATCCTTATAAGTATCCGCAGGCATCAGGCTTACCATATCCATATCCACCGTGCCTTCGCCGATCTGCAACAGCAGCAAAGAACCGGATTTGGGCAGGCCGGCGTCCGTCATATCGGTCTGGGATTTTGGCGCGTTGGCCCCGGAATAATCCGCCGTCAGTGTCAGTTCATATTTCTGCCATTCGCCTGTAATGTTCGGGATCTCCCCGTATGCCACCACGCGGGCGTCGTCGATTAAAGTCACGGACACGTTACCCTCGTAATTGCCGGGGCTTTTCAGATATACGGATAAACAGTATTCCTCCCCGTCCTGTAGAAACATGCCGTTTAGATATCCCCTGTTGTAGATTCCCGGCCGTATATCCTTACCGGTACAGGTAAGCCGGGCATAGTGAGGATTGTTCTCATGGAGATAACTGCCGTCTCCATTACCGTCCACAACGGAAAACTCCAGAACTTTTCCCTCATCCAGAGTACTCCACCCGTGTTTATTCTGATTTCCGGCAATGCTGCCGTACTCAAAGGAGCGGTTCTTCACCAGCTCCGCGTACAATCCTCCGTCCAGCGCATGATTGATATCCTCCAAAAAGATACCGTAGAGCGTATCGCTGATCTCGTGAGATGCATCCAGAGCCGAAGTATCTGTATGAATCACGTAACTGGCCGTCGGAACCGTTGCGCCGTCCGTCTCTTCGCCGCCTGTTACCTCCGTATGTACCTCCGCAACCTGATCGGTCGTTATTACGCTCTCCCCCGGATTTTCCGCAGGAGTCCCACAGGAGGTAAGCACACAGGCGGCTGTGATTAGGCTGCTTGCGACTCTTACATTCTTATTTCTTTGAAACATAGTCCGTCTCCTTCCTTAAATTATTTATTCATACAATATCACCAAAATATGACCTTTAAATTTGTGTATTATCCCAACAGTGCCTAAACCGAGAATAATCAAGCCCCTCTCACATATAAAATATCACAAAAAAAATATATTTCCAGCATTGACTTTTTGCCCAAAACATAGTAACTTAGAATTGTATAGGGTTTACTAAAATATTTAAGCATTTAATGAAATAAACAAGGAAAGGAAAGGTTTTCATTATGAAGCAGAAAAGCGGTGCAAAATTGACGGCTACAATGCTTGCTGCCACCATGCTTCTGGCCGCTGTTCCCTGCCGGGAGCTGTGGGCTGAGACAGATGACGGGAGTGCCGCGTCCACCTACAACTCTGAAGGCGGATATGTCAATGAGATGATCACCAACAACTACACCAAGGTGAGCGCCGGCTATAGGGCGTCTCTGTATACCGGTGAAGATGTGGTCATAAAAGCGGCAGAGCGGATAACCGGTACGGAACCCGGCAGTATCACCTCCGAGACCCGGGACTATGGTTTGGCGGATGCCGTGGCGGATCTCCATATAGGGGATGTGGTCACTCTGCAAGTGGATGTACCGGAGACGGCGCAGTACTGGCTGGGCTTTGATTACCTGTCTTACGACGAATCCGTACTTCCCGTTGGCCTGGCTATGACCGTGGACGGGGAATATCCTTATTATGAGTGCCGTAACCTGGAGCTTGAGACCACCTGGATAGGAGACGGAGAGAAGTCCGTGGACCGCTACGGCAATGAGATCGTGACCGTGCCGGATAAGCTGATCCAGTGGGAGCGGAAGTATTTAAGCGACAGCAGCTACCGGCGTTCCCGTCCCCTGACATTGGAGCTGGAGGCTGGCAGCCATGAGATCCGGCTGACAGTCAACGAGGGCAATTTCCTGCTGGGCGGGCTGGTGCTAACCGCGCCGGAGCAGATTCCGGAGTACACGGGCAGCCAAAAGGCGGAAGGCGGGGAACTGATCGAGATTCAAGGCGAAGACTTCACTTACAGGAACGACTCCGCCATCCATGGTATCGCGGAGTACGATACCAGCCTGTATCCCTATGAGATCAAGGATACGGTGCTCAATACCATTGATTCCGATTCCTTTGTCTCCGCGGGACAGAAAGTGACTTATCAGTTTGAGGTATATAAGGACGGTTACTATTACATAGGGATGAATTACCGGCAGTCCGATAAAAACGATTTTCCGGTATTTCTCAATGTGGAGATAGACGGGGAGATTCCCAACAGCCTGCTGGAATCCTATCCCATGGCCTATACCACCAAGTATAATACGTCCGCCCTAACGGATGAGAACGGCGAAAATATAAGCGTGTATCTGGAAAAGGGTACGCATACCATTTCCTTTACCATCAGTATTGACGAGATCCGGGAAATACTGGAAGGGCTGGACGAGATCATGTCCGCCGTCAACGACCTGTCTCTGGAGATTACCAAGGTGGCGGGAAATAATGCCGACAAATACCGGGATCTGAAGTTGTCCCGCTATATTCCCGACATTGAGGAGCAGTTGTACGGCTATGCCGACCAGCTGTATGCCTTGCAGGATACGGTAAAAGAATATGCGGGTAAAAAGGGAACGGTGGCAGTTCTGTCCTCCATGAGTATCGCTGCTAAGCAGTTGATCTCCCTTGCGGAGGAGCCGGACGAGATACCTTTCCGCGTGGCAGAGCTGTGCACCAGCCCCTCCAGCGCCAACCGGCATCTGGCGAATACGGTGGACACTTTGATCAAGAACAAGCTGGCAATCGACAGGATCTATATTTATCAGGAGGATGCGCAGCTCCCTAAAAAGCCCAATATCTTTGCGTCTGCGGGCATGAATATCAAGCGGTTTGTGACTTCCTTTACCGACCAGGCATACTCCACGGGCAACACGGACCCGGAGCATCTGCAGGTATGGGTAAACCGTTCCAGCCAGTATGTGCAGATCATGCAGAAGATGATCGACGAATACTTTACCCCCCAGACAGGTATAGAGGTGGATATCTCCATTATGCCCGACCAGTATAAGCTGGTGCTGGCCAACACTTCCGGCAAGGCTCCGGATGTGGCCACAGGTATCAACTATACGATCCCCTATGAGCTGGCCATCCGGGGAGCGCTGGTGGAGATGACACAGTTTGACGACTTTAAGGAAGTGGCAGCTCCCTATGAGGACGGGTTCTTCCTGACTTCCTGTATCAACGGCGGTATATATGCCATGCCCGAGACCATGAACTTCTGGGTGCTGTACTATCGCAGTGACATTCTGGAAAAACTGGGGCTGGAGGTTCCGGATACCATGCAGGATGTGATCGACATGCTGCCGGAACTGCAGATGAGAGGACTGAACTACTACCAGCCCGTGTCCGGTATGCTGCTGATGAGGAACTTCCACGGTACGACACCTCTGATCCATCAGTTTGGCGGCTCCCTGTATGGGGCTACCGCCCAGGAGGGCACGGCGCTGGGCAGCGCGGAGTCCGTGGACGGATTTACATACCTGACAGAACTGTTTACCATTTATAATATGCCCATCAATATCGACAACTTTTATCAGCATTTCCGCAACGGCGACATGCCCATCGGAGTGGCGGACTACGCGGCCTATAACCTGCTGTCCAATGCGGCACCGGAGCTTAAGAACTCTTGGAGCATCGCCCTGGTTCCCGGCATGGAGCGGGAGGACGGCAGTGTGGACCGTACAGTCTGCGGCTGCGCGGAGAGCAGCGTGATCTTCAAATCCGACAGCGAGCGGGAGGCCAAGGCCTGGGAGTTCGTGAAATGGTGGTCTTCCACAGAGGTACAGGCCGAGTTCGGCCAGACCCTGCAGATCACTTACGGCAAGGAATATATGTGGACCACGGCCAATATGGACGCTTTCATGCAGCTGCCCTGGGACACTGGCGATAAGCAGATCATTGCGGAACAGATGAGTTATGTGGTGGATGTGGCCAGAGTGCCCGGCACCTATCTGCTGGAGCGGGAGATGAGCAACGCCTTCAACGATATCGTGGTCAACCGGATGACAGCCCAGACCCGCATCGACAAAGCGGTGAAGACCATCAACCGTGAGTTCAACCGCAAGCTGGAGGAATTCGAGTTTATCGACAGCGAAGGCAATACCATTACGGACTACAATATACCCACCATAGAGACCATACGTGAAATATTGGGTAGGGAATAGGAGGTGAGGATACTTTATGGCTGATATAAAGGTAAAAAAGAATAAAATAAGCAAGCGCAGCAACAACAAGAATGGTTATCTGTTCATCGCGCCCTACGGTCTGGCATTTACCGTATTCATCCTGGTGCCGGTGCTGCTGGCGGTGGTGTTATCCTTCACCAACTTTAACGCCATTGAGTTCCCGTCCTGGGTAGGATTTCTGAATTACATAACCGTGCTGACCAATGATGAAGTGTTCATGCAGAATGTTCTGCCCAACACTGTGGTATATGCTCTGATCGTGGGTGTGGGCGGCTATGTACTGTCCTTTATCCTGGCATGGGCGCTGTGTAATCTGACCAAGGGTTTCAGGACGGTGTTCGCGCTGATCCTATACTCTCCCAGTATGACGGCGGGCGTTGCCATGACGGTGGTGTGGAAGGTGATCTTTTCCGGCGACCAGACCGGGCTTTTGAACAGCTGGCTTATGAGTTTGGGTGTGCTGAACGAGCCGGTGATCTGGCTGATCAATGCCAAATATCTGTTGCCCATCGTCATTGTTATCGGACTTTGGTCCAGCATGGGCATCGGCTTTTTATCCCTGATTGCCGGTATTCTGAATACGGATGAATCCCTGTATGAGGCGGGAGCCATCGACGGTATCAAGAACAGGTTCCAGGAGATGATCTACATAGTCATTCCCAGCATGAAACCCCAGATGCTGTTCGCGGCGGTCATGGCCATCGTAAACGCGTTCCAGGCGGGTACGATCTTCACACTGCTCACAGGCAACCCTTCGCCGGGCTATGCCTCCCAGCTCATCGTGAATCATATCGAGGACTACGGTTTCCTGCGATATGAGATGGGTTATGCGGCGGCGGTATCGGTAGTATTGCTGCTCATTGTACAGTTGTTCTCCAAGGTGGCCGACAGGCTCTTCGGAGAGAGAGACGAATTTTAGAAAGGAGGAAAATAAGATATGGCATATAAAGGACATCGCATCAATCCATCCAGATTTGAGAAGAGCCAGATCAAGATCATCGTGATCCTGCTGCCTCTGGTGATCTTCATGGCGTTACCCATCCTGTTTATTATCAACCATGCGTTTAAGCCCATGGAAGAGCTGTTCGCGTTTCCTCCTACCTTTTTTGTGAGAAACGCCACGCTGGAGAACTTTGAGAGTCTGATCAAGGCCAGCCGCACCTCGGGAATTCCCATGAGCCGCTATGTGTTCAACAGCCTGATCGTGACGCTGGTGACGATCTTTTTATCCCTGCTGCTGACCACCTGCGCGGCGTTCGCGCTGTCCAAGATCAAGTTCAAGGCTAAGAATACGCTGTTGAACGTCAACCAGACCGCTATCATGTTTGTGGCTACAGCGGTGCTGATCCCCAGATATCTGGTCATCAGCAAGACCGGTATGGTGGACAGTTATCTGGCGCATATCCTGCCGCTGGTGGCGATGCCTGTGGCCCTGTTTCTGGTGAAACAGTTCGTGGACCAGGTGCCCGACTCCCTGATGGAGGCGGCCTATATGGACGGCGCCACAGACTGGCAGGTGTATCTGAAGATCATCATCCCCATGATAAAGCCCGCCATCGCAACGGCCTCCATTCTGGTGTTCCAGCAGGTTTGGACCAATATGGAGACCTCCAACTATTTTGTGAATGACGACAGCATGAAGACGCTGACATTTTATATGAACACGCTGGCAAACGCCAACAACACCGTGGCCGGGCAGGGTATGGCGGCGGCGGCGTCCCTGATCATGTTTATCCCCAATCTGGTACTGTTTATCATATTGCAGAAGAATGTCATGAACACCATGGCACACTCCGGCATCAAGTAAAGGAAAAGGTGAGAAAGAGAAATGAAAAAGATGAAAAAGCATTTCAAACGGATAGCCTTAAGCCTTTGTGCGGTGGCGCTGCTGCTGGGCAGCATGCTCTCCGCGGGAGCGGACGCGCCCTACAAGACCTTTACTTTTGACGGCTATGGCTATATGATCCAGACGCAGACGGCGTATCTGCCCTACGAGACCATCACCAAGTTTGACGACGAGGCCTTGAGCGGTCCCAGCGATCTCCAAGTGACGGACGAGGGCAGGATCTATGTGGCGGACACCGGTAACGCCCGGGTTGTGGTGGGCGATCTGGAGGGCAATCTGCTGCAGACCATGGGCGAGGGTACGCTGGTATCCCCCCGGGGTATATTCGTCACGGAGAACGGGCATGTGTATGTGGCGGACCGGGACGCGGAGGCGGTGTTCGAGTTTGACGGAGACGGACAGCTGTTAAACCGCTACGGCAAACCGGATTCTCCCCTGTACGGCGAGACGCTCAGCTTTATGCCCATCAAACTGGTGGTCAACGATGCGGGGATCATGTATGTGATCTGTGAGTCCAACACCAACGGTATCGTGGAGATCTCTCCCATAGACGGCGGAACTTTTCTGGGATACTTCGGCACCAATATGGCGTCCAGCTCTCCCATGATCATCATCCGCAGAGCGCTGGCCACCAAGGCCCAGAGGGCGAAAATGGTGTCCAATATTCCCTCCACCCCCGACAACCTGTGTATCGACAGCAAGGGCCTGATCTACACAGTGACCAGAGGCGAGGAGGAAAACACCTTAAAGCGGCTGAATATAGCCGGTAAGAATGTGATCGAGCCGGATACCTATGACGATATACCGGCGGCTGTGGCCGCGGGCAATCACGACAATGTGTTCATGGTATCCCAGCAGGGTTTTGTGTATGAGTTCAACAGCGAGGGCGAGGCGCTGTTTGTGTTCGGGGGCTCCGACGACGGAACCCAGCGCGTAGGCCTGTGTACGGTGGTCAGCGCCATAGACGTGGATCTGCAGGACCGGCTGTACATCCTGGACTCCGACAAGGCGCAGATACAGGTCTATGAGCCCACTGAGTTCACCGATCTGCTGCACCAGGCGCTGAATCTGTATTCCACAGGGCGCTATACGGAGAGCAAGGCGCCGCTTCAGGAAGTGCTGAAGATGAACAGCATGTTTGACTACGCCAATATGGCTATGGGCCGGGCATATTTCCAGGAAGAGAACTACGAGATGGCCCGGTATTACGCCAAGCTGGCCAAGGATTATCAGGGCTATTCCGACGCTACCTGGGAGGTGCGTAACCTCTGGCTGAAAAAGTGGATCGTTCCCATCATCTGGGCCATCGTGATCCTGTGGGCGGTCTCCAAGGTGGTAAAAGCGCTGGATAAGAAAAAAGGTATACTGACGCCGCTGCGTAATGTTTCAGAGAAATTGGGCAAAAACCGACGCGTCAGCGACTTCAAATATGCCTGGTATTTTATGCGGCATCCCATAGACGGCTGCTACGGCATTGCCAGAGAGGGCAGGGCATCCCTGCTTACGGCCAATATTTTGGTAGTACTGTTCACCGTGGAATATATGATCAACAAGTACCTGTGCGGTTTTCTGCAAAAGACCGTGCGGGAAGGACGCTATGAGATATTCTCCGACATAGGTATGGTCGTGGTGGTACTGCTGGCATTGACTGCCTGTAACTATCTGGTGTGTACCATCAATGACGGCGAGGGCACGGTGAAGAAGATCTATTGTTCCTTTACATATTGCCTGACACCCTATGTGACTCTGATGCCGGTGATATTTTTACTGTCCCATGTGGTGACGGTCAACGAGCAGTTCCTGATCAGCTTTGGCTACTGCGCTATCTATGCCTGGGTGACGGTGCTGTTTGTGCTGGCGGTGAAGGAAGTCAACAACTACACGGCCAAGGAGACTTTCAAGGTCCTGTGCCTGACGGCGTTTACCATATTGATCATGGCACTGTTACTCTTTATCATCTATGTACTTTGGGCGCAGGTATTTGAATTTATCAGCGCCATCGGCGGAGAGGTGGTGTATCGGATTGGCAATTAAAGGATTGAAAAAAACTGTCTGTATCCTTGTGGCGGCTTTTCTGCTGGTGCTGTCGATACCGCAGCTGCATCTGACAGCCCGGGCGGCCGGGGATATTCCCGCTGACTACGACAAGGTAGCGGAGAGCGATAGCTACGAACTGTACCTCTATGAGCCTACGATGTCCATTATTCTGAAAAATAAGGCCACGGGGGCGCTCCTTCTGTCCACTCTTTCGGAGGAGGACGACAACGGAGCCAACAACAAGACATGGACTGCCTATATGCAGTCGGGCGTGGTGCTCAGCGCCATCAAAAACGCCAACGACACCTATCAGGTGGATCTGGTGAGCTGTGCCAACACCATTGACTACAGCTATGAGAACAACGGTTTTGCCGCAAAGATCTACTGGAAGGAATATGATTTCGGCCTTACGGTAAAGGTCTCTCTGGAGGGGGATGAGCTGGTGGCGGAGGTGCCGGAAGATTCCATCGTGGAGAACGGAACGGACACCTATATCGGAACGGTGAGCCTCTTCCCCATGCTTGGCTACAGCTATCTGGACAACCAGGAGGGTTACATGTTTATCCCGGACGGCAACGGCGCTCTGATCTACTTGGACGACAAGGACGGGCGCTACGCCAGCGGTTACTCCCAGATGATCTATGGCGCGGACGCGGGCTTTACGGAGTCCACCACCGAGACCCTGCTGTGGGGCAGGTACCAGACCGTCAATGAGTCGGAGAAAGTACTGGCACCTGTGTTCGGCATGGCCCACACCGACGACCGGCTGGCTTATCTGGCCATCGTGGAGGAGGGCGAGAAAAGGGCGAGCATCGAGGCCCAGCCCAACGGCGTCATGGTGGATTACAACAGATGTTACGCCCGGTTCTTGTTGCGGCGGACCTATATTCAGCCCCTGAACAACTCCAACTCCGGTACCATGACCAGCGTGGAGGCGGACAGGACCCACGGCAATCTGAAAGTGCGCTATATACTGCTCTCCGGTGAGGAAGCGGGATATTCGGGCATGGCGGTGGCTTACCGGGACTATCTGCTGGAGAATAACCTGATACAGCGCCGTGACAACAGCTACAAAACCCGGGTGGATTTCCTGGGGACGGACAGAGAGGAATTCCTGATCTCCACCAGAGCGGTGGTCATGACGGATGTGGACCAGGTGCGGGAGATATTCGGAGAACTGCAAAGCGCGGGTGTCAACACGCTGCTGAGTATCTACAAGGGCTGGCAGAAGGGCGGTATGTACCAGATCCCCATCAGCAGATACAAAGCGGACGGGAAACTGGGCGGAACGGGAGCGCTGACGGATCTGATCAAGGATTCGCAGGCGGACGGCTATGAGGTATACCTGTACAATGAGGCTCTTAGGGCCAACCCGGCGGAGAGCAATACCACCTTTACCATCGTGAAAAAGGTAAATAAGAGAAGGCTGGAGATTCAGACCAGAGATTATGTGTACGATACTTTCAACTATCTGCTGCCCACCAGAAGCGATAACAATCTGGATAAGTTTGTCAAGAGTTATACCTCCAAGGGCGTGGACAATCTGGCGGTGGCAGGCATCACGGGCAATCTGTTCTCCTACAGCTACAGCGGGGGATATTATGACCGGTTGTATACGGCGGGAATCTATGAGAGCAGCATTGCGGATATATCCCGGCAGACCAGCCTGATCCTGGAAAAACCTTTCGCCTACCTGTGGAACTACACGGAGGCCATGATCGATATGCCGCTGGGCACATCGGATTTTATGTATGAGGACGAGGAAGTTCCCTTTTTCTCCATCGTGCTCAAGGGCATTGTTCCCATGTATTCGGAGTATGTGAACTTTGAGGCCAACAAACAGGAATTCCGGCTTCAGATGATAGAGTCCGGGGTATATCCCTCCTTCTATCTGACCTATGAAGATTCGGCGGATCTGATCTATACCAATTCCGCCGACCTGTACAGCACCAAATATTCCTCCTACAAGGATACCATCATAGAGTATGACGCGGACTTCCGGCAGGTGGCTGCGCTAACAGGGGACGCCATGATCGTCAGGCATGAGAGGCTGGCGGAGGGCGTAAACAAAGTAACCTATGACAACGGCGTAGTGATCTATGTCAACTACAACCAGGACGCAGTGACAGTGGACGGCGTGACCATTGAAGGTTTGTCCTATAAGGCAGGTGAGTGATGGCGATGAGTAAAGAAAGCAGAAAAGAAAAAAAGGCAAAAGTGAAAATCAAGCCCGGGCGTCTGGCCCGGCGGGAAGCCATCACCGGATTGATCTTTGTGACTCCCTGGATCATCGGCGCGGCTATCTTTCTGATCTATACCATGGGCAGCTCCTTCTGGTACGGCCTGAACAATATCCGTATCACGCCCATGGGCAAAAACTTTAATTTTGTGGGACTGGGCAATTATACGCAGATCCTGCTGGTGGATACGGACTTTACGCCCCAGCTGATGCAGTACCTGTTCAGCACGATCATATCGGTGCCGGTGATCGTAGTGTTCGCGTTGATCATAGCTATTTTGCTCAACGGCAATATCCGGTGCAAAGGTTTTTTCCGGCTGATCTTCTTCCTGCCGGTGATCGTGGTCAGCGGCCCTGTGATGGGGATGCTGGCTGACCAGGGCGCGGCTACCATCTCCACCATCGACACCCAGGCCATCGGCAACGCGATCTCAGGCTTTTTGCCCCGATCCCTTGCCAGCAGTATCACGGATCTGTTCAGCAATATGATCACGATCCTGTGGTACTCCGGGGTACAGATACTGATCTTCCTGTCCGCGCTGCAAAAGATCGACAGCTCCATGTATGAGGCGGCGCAGATCGACGGCGGTTCCGGATGGGAATGTTTCTGGAAGATCACACTGCCCACCATCAAACCCATGATCCTGTTGAACGTGGTATACACGGTGGTGTTTATCTCCGGCAACGAGCAGAATTCCATTATTACGCTGATCCAGGACTCCATGTTCTCGGGGACCAAGGAGAAGGGATACGGATACGCGTCAGCCATGGCATGGCTCTATTCTTTGGTGGTAGTGCTGATCGTGGTGTTGTTCGCGGTGCTGCTTATGGCCCGTAAGGATATATATGAGCGCCAGGTGAAACGGGCGAAACGGGAGAGAAAGAAAGAGGCAAGAACCGTAAAACGTATAGAAAGGAGGGGAATCCGCAATGCCAAAAAGATTGAAAAAGCAAGGAAAAAGCGCAAATACTCAACCTATGACGGCTCGGGAGACTACTAAGGCGGTGTCCGGGACCAAGGCCGTGGCAAAGGAAAAGTGGAACTGGAAACCGCATAAGCTGACTGATGTGGAGAAAGACAGGATCAAAAAGTTTTTTATGGGTTCCAGAGAAAAAGAGGGTTTCCTTAAACAGTTTGTGGTGTATGCCCTGCTGATCTGCATCGGATTCATCTATCTGTATCCGATCCTGTATATGCTCAGCAGTTCTCTGATGACGCTGGACGATCTGTTGGATTCCTCCATTAACTGGATACCCAGCAGTTTCAACTTCAAAAACTATGCCCAGGCCGGTTCCAGCATGAATTTCTGGCCGGTGCTTGGTCTGAGCATTATCATAGCGGGGGTTCCCACTCTGCTGAATGTGCTGTCCTGCTCCGTTGTGGGCTATGGACTGGCGAGATTTGAGTTTCCGGGCAAAAAGGTCATGATGGGTATTATTGTCTTTACCTTTATCCTGCCCAGCCAGGTGACGATGATCCCCACCTATGTGTTGTATTCCAACCTGAAGATACTCAGTACGCTGTGGGCCTTTATAGTGCCTTCACTGTTGGCGCAGGGCATCAATGCCTCCATATTTATACTGATATTCTATCAGTTCTTTAAGCAGGTGCCCAAAGTGCTGATAGAGGCGGCGCAGATCGACGGTGCGGGGTACTTTAAGTCCTTTGTGCGGATCTCTCTGCCCTCCGCGGCTCCGGCCATACTCACGGTGTTCCTGTTCTCATTTGTGTGGTACTGGAACAACTCTTATCTGACCCGGATGTATGTGTCCGGCGTTATGACCCAGTCCAAATGGACCACATTGGTGGTACAGCTGCAAAAATTCGCCACCAATTATAACAGCTATGCCCAGACCGAGGCCAGCGGGGCGGCCACTCTGAACGAATCCATCAGTATGGCGGGCACCATGCTCAGTATTCTGCCTATTCTGCTGATGTATTTCGTACTACAGAGATACTTCGTGGAGAGCATCGACCGTGTGGGTATCACGGGAGAGTAATACCTATCGGAGGCAAATGCCGCGCAGGGCTGTCTGACAAGAGGCAGGGCTGTGCAGGTATCTGCTCTTGCCTGCAATTAATAGGTTTAGCGGTAAACGGATTCACTGGAGAAGGTGCTGAAATATTTCACAATTTCAGCACCTTTTTTTAGTGGGTTTTTAATAAAATTTTAATTTTGACTAAAAAAGTTAAGTTTTTTATATAAAAGATATGGATTTTTTTTGCGGAGTATGATATAAATGTGGTATAGAAAAGATTAGGACGCTTTCATGGCAAAAAAGGAGGAAAAGTATGAAAAAGAGAAACAGGCTTCTGGCCTTACTGCTGTCTGCTGCCATGGTGGCCGGCATGGCTGGGTGCGGCAACGAGAGCGGTGATCCCGGAGAGACGGGAAACGGTAGCGGCGGCGGTGAAGAGAGAGCGGAAGAGGTGGTGATCAACGGGATCACTTATCACCCGGCGGCTGATCTGACCCACGAAAACATTGAGCTGACCTATTTCCACTTTGATCAGGACGAGACGGTAAAATATCTGGCGGACAGATTTATGGAGCTGTATCCCAACATTAAGGTCAATGCCGTGTATGAGAATGTGGCTACATACAATACCACGTTGAATACGTTGGTAAGTAACGGCAACTCCCCGGACTGCATTATGTATTCCGATGCGGATTTCGCCCTGTCCAATATGCTGCTGCGGGATGTTTCCGAGTATTGGAACGCTGATCCTGAGACCCAGAATCTGGCGGACACCGTGAACAGCGCCGGACTCGGCACTTTCCAGACAAGCGGCAGATACGGCGTTCCGGTAAAGTTCTTCCCGGGTGTGATGTATGTGGACCGCAATGTGCTGGAGACTCTGAATGTGGATGTACCCGGTATGGACTGGACCTGGAGCGAGATGATACAGTTGATCAAGGATTGTACCGTACTGGATTCTCCGGACGGTATGGCGTATTACGGACTGGGTGTATACAACAGACTGGATTCCTATTATGGTATCGCAGCCAGCCAGGACATTATCGGTGAGTTCGGATACAACGGAAAGACCTTTGACTTGGGAGTATGGGCCGTGGGTGAGCAGGATTTTGCGGATCTGAAACTGGGCGGCTATGTGGCTCCTGTCACCGAGACTCAGGAGATGGAAGACTGGGCAGGCGACTGGGAGGCATGGTTCGGAGCTACCGGTCATGTGGCAATGTTCTCCGAGGCATTCTGGACCTATCAGGGAACCTGGGCTACCGAAGGGTATGAGCAGTATAATCTGGATATCATCCCCTATGTAGTGCCGGCAGTGTCCGAGCAGGACGCCACAGCGAATCATCACTCTATTGCGACCATCGACTTCGGCGGTGTGACTACGGGTACAAAATATCCCCGTGAGGCATATGAACTGTTAAAATTCATGAGTTTCGGTTTGGACGGCTGGAAGACAAGGCTGGAGGCCTACAATAACGAGTCCATTGTGAACGCATCCGGTCTGGCTCTGAAATATGACGTTATGCCCGCTCCCATCACCAAGGACGCGGAGATCTGGGACAGCTATATCGCAATGTACACCAAGGGTATGGATGACGAGCATGTGGCACATTGGAAGAATTACTTCTCCAGCTGTATGCAGCCCATTCCTTTCGGCTGGACTTCCATAGCCGGCTACTGGAATTACTGCGATGAGTACTTTAATAAGATCGGTATTCATGACAAGGTGGACAGCGGGGCATCCAAGGCGGCGGATTTTGCTACCGAGGCTACGGAGAAAGCGAATATGTATCACGCGCAGGCTATGATCGATTACTTCGGGCCCAGCGGTTACAATGTACTGTCTGATGAGGAGATCGCCGCTTACGAGCAGCAGATCGCCGATAATTCATAACATAAGTTTCTGATTTTAATAGCAGAGGGCGCTATCTGCGCCCTTTGATATAAAGCCATGTAAAAGGCGAGAATAGGAGGAGTAATATAATATGAAAAAGAAAGTTTTTGCGGCACTGTTAAGTGCGGCCATGGTAATGTCCATGCTGACTGCTTGCGGCAGCACTCCCGAGCAGCAGGTGAATGATTCCACAGAACCGTCCACAGTGGAGTCCAGCTCCGAAGAAGAGAGCAGCGCTCCTGTGGAAAGCTCTGAGGAGAGCAGCGCTCCCGAGGAGAGCGTAGAGGAACCGGCTGACAGTCAGGTTGAGGCAGAACCCCTGCCGGAGCCCCTGTACCATTTTGCCATGGACGGATCGGATGAAGGCATACTGACCATGATCCAGTCTGAGGATAAGGGCGGTAATACCGGAGCGACTTACGGCGTGGTGGAGAGCAATACCTATGTGGATAAGGATGGCGCGGAGCAGCCCATCGTTGTACAGTACGCGGATGGTCCTGTAGGAAAGTGTACCTATATTGATGGAAACTTTGGTCTCAAACTCCCTGTGGAGGCTTTGAATACCAATGAGTATACCATTTCTTTCTGGGTGAACGCCGACAGGCTTTCCAACTACGGTCCTACTCTGCAGCTTGGAAGTGATATGGGCATGGCAGACACCGACGAGGGAGTTGCTGTCAAGTGGATCAATGTGACGCAGACGGAGTGGGGTGCTAATAATACCAAGATTTTCCCTGTGGTATGGGACAGGAATTCCGAGACAGGTGTATTCCCTTGGGTATATGCGGCGGATGATTCCATCCATGGCAAGAAAGAGTGGGTTCTGATAACTCTGGTAGCTACCGGTGATATTTACAATTTCGCGGATGACGGCCTGGACAGAGTAGCTGCCAAGCTGTATCTGAACGGTGAACTGGCATTTGACGCGGCTGAGGGAACATACGGCGGTCTGGCTCCCGATGTACTGACAGCTGACGATAATTTTGAGTGTTTCTTCGGTATCAACTACTGGGACAGCGTTTTCAAGGGATTTGTGGATGAAGTTTACTTCTTCGACAAGGCTCTGACTGACGGTCAGGTTGCAAGCCTGTATCAGGAGGGCGATGCCAGCGTTGAATCCGTGGCGGAAGCTCCCGCGGCCGCCGAGGAAGAAGCTGAGCCTGTGGCTATCGATCACAGCGCAGTGACCACTTCCGGCACAGTAGTGGGCGCTACCGATTGCAGCACCGGTTTCTGGAGCGAGTTTTCGGATGTTGTGGCCGTTCCCTCCGGCGAGTCCGTGACTGTAAACTTTGTCAACTATACCGACGGTCTGGCTAACTGGCACAACTTCCTGGTAGTGCTGCAGAATGTTGCGGATGTACACTCTGCGGACGCCAATGCCGACTATAAGGAGTACGGTGTGCTGCGTGCCGATAACTATGGCTGGGGCGGCGGTTACGATGGTATTGCCACAGCCGAGTGTGACTGGAACTGGGATACCTTTGCGACAGATATGGACGGCGCCAATGTGGAACTGACCATAACCAACAATGGAGATACCGCGGATGTGACAGCAAAGGTTACCCTTGCTGACGGTACGGTACACAATCAGTCCTATAAGGGTGTAGCCGTGGACGGTGATCTGTACTACTGCCTGACGGTTGAGAACGCTTTCCTGGATATCCAGTAAGCATTTCATACGGAGTATATGTGTCGGCCTCCCGTTCTTGGGGGGCCGATACTATATTACCCCAGTTCTTTAAAAAAGGTAAATAAAATACCCCCGGAGATCTTCATCGCCGGAGGCATTTATATTTATAAGTAAAGTATTTATCCTTCATTTTCTTCTTCATAATAAGCCTTAACTTTGATGGCCTGGTTATAGTCACCAAAATCTTCTCCAAATAATGTGCAGCCTCCCACATTAGCGGTATCCTTGGGTACCTCAAATCGGAAACTGATATAGCTGTTATAATTCAAGTCAAGCTCCTGGATAGTCACATCGGAAATCTTATTTGTACCGTCTATAAAACAGCCTTCATTATTGATGATGAGAGTCTTTAGCAAGCCATATTGGTTTAACAGCTCGGGCCACCAGGCGGGACAGAGATATCCCTTGCGGGAGCCAAAATCACCGGGGCTGACCCACATGCCCAAATTTATCCCATTAATGGAAAAATGGATATCCGAGGGGTAATCCTCATTGTATTCGGGGCATTCCGAAGAGATCTCAAATGAAATCTGCAACTCTGTCAGAGTTTGCCCCGCCTGCAGGTGATTGGGCAGATTGTATTCTACATAGCCGCTGCCAAACCACAGAATACCGGCTTTAAATCTTTCCGGAAAAGAGAAAACCCGGGCATCGTCCAGCGAACCTATAATATCCTTGCTGGTGGCCAGCCCACAGGTGGGGGAGACGCTGCAGGTAGTGTAGTAACCTACCTGGATATCGTCCGTATAGCAATGCCGTACATCCTTAATAGGCGCCAGATCAATAATCAGGCGGTCATAACGGGGACGGATAATCTTCATGGTTCCTCGCTTGCCGGAGGTGGTACGGATCTTAACCAGACCGGCCTCCTCCAGTTTGCTCACATGCATGGAGATGGCGCCGTTGGTAAGCCCAAGGGCCTCCGCCAGATCATTCATGCTCAGTTTGTCGTCCTTATAGATCATCTCCATGATCTTCAGACGCATGGGGGTGCTTAAAGCCTTAAAAACGGTCTCGGCTTCCCCGATAGATTGGAAATATAACATAATAACCTTCTTTCCTGCATATCACAGACTTCTTTTGCTTGATTTCTACTTTTATTATAGCATTTCATAAAGTAAAGTCAATGCTATAGCAGTTCAAAATGTCGTATATATATCAAAAATTCATACCATTTCAAAACAAGGTAAATGTGCCCAAAAAATATATATAAAAACTGTGAAACTTATTTTACGGATTATGTTGACATTGCTGGTGTTTCATACTACAATTAAAGTTGTTAAGGGGAAAGTATACTGTTTTAGTAAAAAATAAAATATAAAGCGAGGACTAAACAATGGCAAAATTGTACGTAAATCCTAAGCATCAGTTAGGTCATGTCAATCCGGAAATACAGGGACATTTTTCCGAGCATCTGGGAAGATGTATTTACGAGGGATTGTATGTCGGCGAAAATTCCGATATCCCCAATACCAACGGAATGCGCAATGATGTGGTAGAGGCCCTTAAAGAAATGCAGATTCCGGTTCTGCGCTGGCCGGGCGGCTGCTTTGCCGATGAGTATCACTGGATGGACGGCATCGGTCCCAAGGAGAGCCGCAAAAAGATGATCAACACCCATTGGGGCGGAGTGGTGGAAGACAACAGTTTCGGTACCCATGAATTTATGGAGCTGTGCCGTCAGCTGGGTTGTAAGACATATGTCAACGGCAATGTGGGCAGCGGTACGGTACAGGAGATGAGCGAATGGGTGGAGTATATGACCTTTGAGGGAGTATCCCCCATGGCGGATCTGCGGGCAAAGAACGGCCATCCCGAAAGCTGGAAGGTGGACTACTTTGGCGTAGGCAACGAGAACTGGGGTTGCGGCGGCAATATGACTCCGGAATATTATGGAAATCTGTACCGCAGATATCAGACTTATGTGCGTAATTACAAAAGGGATCAGCAGATATATAAGGTATGCTGCGGAGCCAATGTGGACGACTATCATTGGACGGAGGGCGTGCTGAAGACGACCCACGACCATGCGGAGTATGCCCACGGCTTTATGAACGGATTGTCTCTGCATTATTACACACATCCCGACGGATGGGAGAATAAAGGCAGCGCTCTGGATTTCGATGAGCAGAAATATTACAAGACATTGAAAAAGACCCTTTATATGGAAACCCTGATCAACAGGCACGGCGCTATCATGGATCAGTATGATCCTGAGAAAAAGATCGGTCTGATCGTGGACGAGTGGGGCACCTGGTATGATGTGGAGCCAGGCACCAACCCCGGATTTCTGTACCAGCAGAATACCATGAGAGACGCCCTGGTAGCAGGCATTAACCTGAATATCTTTAACAAGCACTGCGACCGTGTAAAGATGGCCAATATCGCCCAGCTGGTGAACGTTCTGCAATCAGTGATCCTGACTGAGGGCGAGAAGATGATCAAGACACCTACCTACCATGTATTCAATATGTACAAGTGCCATCAGGACGCGGAGCTGCTGGAAAGCTACGTGGAAACACAGGAGATCGGCAGTGAGGACGGGAAAGTACCCAATCTTCACGAGTCCGTAACTCTGGGCAAGGACGGCAGGATTCATGTGACCCTGAACAATCTGTCCGTGACAGACAGCTATGATATAGACGCGGTATTTACCGAAACTGCCATCAAGGGAGTGGAGGGTACGATCCTCACCGGCGATATGCATGCGCACAATACCTTTGACGATCCCGACGCGGTACATACAGAGCGGTTTGACAAGGTAGAGATCGGGGGACAGAACTTGAAATTTACGATCCCTGCATGCAGTGTGCTGCATTTGGCAGTGGAAATATAACAGGATATGAATAATATGAGTGCGCAGCGCCAAAGCCTGCCTGAAGGCATGTGTGCTATGTGGGAAAGAGGAATGTATGGAACAGAAAATCAACGGACCGATCACGGAATACAATAAGCCTTTTATCATCCAGCGGGCAGATCCCTTTGTAGGCCAGGCACCGGACGGCAGTTATTACTTTACTGCCTCCGTCCCTGCCTATGACAGAATTATTCTGCGCCATGCGGATACTATAGAAGAACTGGCGCAGGCGGAGGAGATCACTGTGTGGACCCGCCATGAGAGCGGCCCTATGAGTGACCATATATGGGCGCCGGAGATACATTATCTGTTTGGCAGATGGTATATCTATTTTGCCGGGGACGACAAAGACAACTGGTGGACTATCCGCCCC
Organism: uncultured Acetatifactor sp.; assembly: GCA_910577235.1. GTDB lineage: Bacteria > Bacillota > Clostridia > Lachnospirales > Lachnospiraceae > Acetatifactor. The sequence continues at coordinate 59,558 of CAJTMX010000013.1, forward strand.
TATGTATTGGAATGCAGCGGTCAGGACCCAATGACGGACGCTTGGATAGAAAAGGGGCAGATGCAGTGCGCCGACGATGACAGATTTTCTTTCCGCGCCTTTTCTCTGGATGCCACGATCCTGGAAAATAAAGGGGAATACTATTATATCTGGGCTGAAAAAGTGAGTGTAAACGATCAGATATCCAATCTCTATATCGCCCGGATGGAATCCGGCACAAAGCTGGCTACGGTACAGGTGCTGCTGACCACGCCCGACTATGACTGGGAGCGGATCGGATTTTGGGTTAATGAGGGTCCTGCGGTGGTAAAACGTAACGGGCATATCTATCTGACCTACTCCGCCAGCGCTACCGGCGCATGTTATTGTATGGGTATGCTGAGCACCACGGAGGACGCGGACCTCTTAGATCCCAGGAGCTGGACCAAGGAGCGCTACCCCGTGCTGGCTACCGATGCGGAAAAGGGTATATACGGGCCCGGTCACAACAGCTTTACCAAGGATAAAGATGGCAACGATATCTGCGTCTACCACGCCCGTACATATGAGGAGATCATTGGTGATTCCCTGGCTGACCCCAACCGTCATGCCATGCTGATGAAAGTGGAGTGGGACGAAAACGACAGGCCGGTATTTGCCTACCGGAAACAGGGATAGATGGGGGAGCAGACAGGAGCGGACTCTTTAAAAAGGGGCCGCTCTTTTGTATAGCAGCCGTATTTGAAAAAACGGGAAATTTATACGTGCATTTTGGGCGTCCATCTGTTATGCTAAAAATACATGAAAAGATACCTGTGGATCTGCATAGGCGGGTAAAAATATAGGAATGGAGGACATGCAATGAAGTTCAGTAACGGATGTTGGTTACAAAAAGAGGGCTGCGGCTGTTTCGCGCCTACGGAGGCTTATTTTATCAAAAAAACGGATACGGAGGTAAGTATCTGCGCCCCCACCGGTTATATTAACAGCAAGGGGGCCACTCTGGGCGGCATTAACCTGACGGTAAGGATCACCTCTCCCAGAGTGAATGTGCTGCGGGTGCAGACATATCATCATCTGGGGGCGGTAATATGCGAGCCCGCCTTTGAGCTGAACCTGCAGGAGCATCCGCTGGATGTGACCGAGACGGAGGAGATGATCGCCGTAAAAAGCGGTAATCTGTCTCTGGAGATCACCAAAAAACCCTGGTCCATGACCTATAAGAGAGACGGAAAGCTGCTGACCCGCAGTACCGGGAAGGACTTGGCGTTGATGAAGACGGATTGGAAAGGCGAGTATTATGACCGGGGGGACAATAGGGACACCTATATCCGCCAGCAGCTGTCTCTGGGCGTAGGGGAACTTCTCTATGGCACAGGCGAGCATTTTACCCCCTTTGTTAAGAACGGCCAGAGCATTGATATCTGGAACGCGGACGGAGGCACCAGCACAGAGCAGGCATATAAGAATATTCCTTTTTATATCTCCAATAAGGGCTATGGCGTACTTGTCAATCACCCCGAGAACGTGTCCATGGAGCTGGGCACGGAGATGGTGACCCGGGCGGAGTTTTCCGTGGAGGGCGGCTATCTGGACTATATGCTGTTTGACGGGCCCACGATGAAGGACGTGCTGACAGCCTATACGGATATCACGGGCAAGCCCTCCCTGCCCGCGCCCTGGACCTTTGGGCTGTGGCTGTCCACTTCCTTCACCACCAGCTATGACGAGAACACGGTCATGAGCTTTATTGACGGTATGCTGGACCGGGGCATTCCCCTGCGTACTTTCCATTTTGACTGCTGTTGGATGAAGGAATTTCACTGGTCGGATTTTCTGTGGGATGAGAGGATCTTTCCGGACCCGGAAGGGATGCTGCGGCGCATTAAAGAAAAGGGACTGAATATCTGCGTCTGGATTAACTCCTATATCGGACAGGAGTCCTATCTGTTTAAGGAGGGCATGGAGAAAGGATATTTCATCAAGCGGCCGAACGGTCAGGTCTATCAGTGGGATATGTGGCAGCCGGGCATGGCCATCGTGGATTTCACCAACCCGGAAGCCTGGAAATGGTTCCAGGACAAGCTGGAAGTGCTGCTGGATATGGGTGTGGACTGCTTTAAGACCGATTTCGGGGAGAGGATTCCCACCGAAGCAGTATATTATGACGGTTCTGACCCCAAGAAGATGCACAATTACTATACATATCTATACAATAAATGTGTTTACGAGCTGCTGGAGAGAAAGCGGGGCCAGGGCCAGGCAGTGCTGTTTGCCCGCTCCGCCACCATGGGAGGCCAGAAATTCCCGGTACACTGGGGCGGCGACTGCTGGTCCGATTATGAGTCCATGGAGGAGAGTCTCAGAGGGGGTCTCAGCCTGCTGATGAGCGGCTTTGGTTTCTGGGCGCATGATATCGGCGGTTTTGAGCATACTTCCACGCCGGATGTATACAAGAGGTGGGTGGCCTTTGGACTGTTGTCTTCCCACAGCCGTCTGCATGGCAGCACTTCTTACCGGGTGCCCTGGGTCTATGACGAGGAGGCGGTGGATGTGTGTCGGTTCTTCACCCGCCAGAAAGCCCGGCTGATGCCTTATTTATATGAGACTTCCATCTATACCAACCGTACCGGCATTCCCACTATGCGAAGTATGGTATTGGAATATACTTCCGACAGGAATTGCAGCTATCTGGATAAGCAGTACATGCTTGGCGACAGTCTGCTGGTAGCGCCCATCTTTAACGAGGAGGGCATCGGCGAATACTATCTGCCCGAAGGCACATGGACAGACTTTTTGACCGGTGAGATACAGGAGGGCGGCAAGTGGTACAGCGCAAAATATGACTATCTCAGCCTGCCCATGATGGTCAGGGAATGTTCCATCATCGCTCTGGGTGCCCGGGACGACAGGCCGGATTATGATTACGCCGACGGCGTTGAACTGCGGATCTATGAACTGCGGGGCGGAGCCGCAGCGGAGCGGACCGTCTACGGCATGGACAATCAGGCGGCGCTGACGATCAGGGCCTCCCGTCATGCGGGGGCAGTCACTCTGGATGTGGAGGCTGTTAAACCCTATACGGTACGTCTGGTAAACGTTCAGGCAGTGTCCGCCGACGGCGCGGATATCCGCGTAGAGGGCAATGACACTCTGGTAACGCCTAAAGCGGCTCATATGGTAGTGAACTGCTGATCTTATAATCGTAACAGGACAATAAACAGGGGAACGCCGCGTTACCGCGGCATTCCCCTGTTTAATTTGCGTCTGATTTCTTCCGCCTCCGCCGAAAACTCCACCCGGTCAATGTAATCTGCCACTTTTATTTCCGTTATCTCCACAGGTAAACAATTCTCCCGCGACACCCACTGCCATTCATCTATTTTTTCAAAGGAATCCGATCTGACTTTGTACACATATCCCACGCCGTCAGAGTCAAGCGAACCATACTTTAACAGGATTTTCCCATTGCTGCACTCAAAATCCCGCTTGCCCTCCGGCGTGTCCGGATACCAGCGGATCGGCAGAGCGAAAGGTATCACCTGATCCATTGTCCCGGCGGCGTATATCGCTTTCAAAGATTCCATATCCCGTCGGCCGACGGCTTGCTGCGGCATGAGTATATCCAGTTTATATTGACTTCCATGGTATAGGAATTCAGGTTTTTCGTTCATTATATTGTTTCCCTCCCGGTTTATTCATTGTGTGAGATCCTATATACAATTATAGGGAAATAAAAATAAAATACAAGTATGCAAAAATTTAAGAATTATAAAATGCTGTTTTATAGTTGACAATATTTGTCTTAATTCCTATAATTATTTATTATACAAAATCATCTCTGTGGAATTCTGTACTCTGCTCAGACCAGAGTGACATATCGGGAGCGGTATTGCCCTGATTCCGGCTTTTTCAGCCATATTTCACACAGACAATACAAATATGGTTGAAGGGATCTTGCGGCAAAGTATTTGATCGCGGTGCTCCTGCGGCCGGGAAGGGGCATATGGGGAAAAAGGATATTGCGGACATCAGCGGAATCCCGATCGCTGTTATGGAGCAATCTGCGCGACTATGACTTTCCTTTGATCGAGGCGGATTTTGTCGACCCGGATAGTTATAAAACGGATCTAAAGGAATTTTTTAAGGCTATGCAATGCCGAAAAGACAGAGAGAAATTGAAATTACTGTTTCAGACGGAAGAATTTCAGAATCTTTGTCCGGAGACGGAGCGTGTGATCGCGAGGCATCTGCATATAATGAGATTGTCAAAGATGATGAAAAAGGAGGAATTGCCCATGTGTAAAGCCTTTGATGAACTGATGAAAGAAGAACGGCGGGAGGGAAAACGTGAAGGAAAACAACAGGGAAGACGTGAAGAAAGGCTCAGGATCATCCGGCAGATGGTAAAAGAGGGACTGGATGAAACCTCTATCAGCAGAATAACAAAATGCACCAGAGAAGAACTTGTTGCCGCAGGTAGATAAAAATGCATTGCAGAACATGAATTTTCTGTGAAAAGGTTTACAATCTCCGCAAAAAAAGGTATGATACTAAATTAGAGCGGCCTGCATATGGATGTGTGGGCCATGAGAGGAGAAATCATATGAAATTCAGTGATATGCCCTATGAAAGAGTAGATTTTGAGCAAGTGGGGAAGGAACTTTCCGGCTTGATCCGTGAGTTGGAAACGGCAAAGAGCGGCGAGGAGCAGTTTGCCATTCACCAGAGGTACTATGAGCTGACCGACCATGTGAATACCCTGATGACCATTGGCCATATCCGCCATGATATTAATACGGTGGACGAGTTTTATGAAAAAGAACGCAAATATTACGATGAGATGGGCCCGATATTTCAGAATCAGGTATTGGAGTATATGCAGAAGTTGTACGAATCTCCTTACCGGGATTACCTGGAGAGTAAGATAGGCCCCGTGGCATTCAAGAATATGGAAGTGGCAATGAAAGCCTTTGACGAAAGGGTCATCGCACTGTCCCAGGAGGAGAACGCACTGACTACGGAGTATGACCAGTTGATTGCCAGCGCCAAGATTCCCTTTGACGGCAAGGAACTGAATCTGTCCCTGCTGCGCCCCTATCTGGTAAGTCCGGACAGAGAAGTCCGCAGGCAGGCATGGCAGAAAAAGACGGAATTCTTTTTGCAAAATGCGGAGAAACTGGATGAGATATATGACAAATTAGTCAAGAATCGTACAGCTCAGGCTAAGGCCATGGGTTATGAGAATTACCTGGAGCTGGGGTATTATCGCATGGGCCGCAACTGCTACGGGCAGAAGGAAGTGGAAAGTTTCCGCAGACAGATTAAGCAATACTTTGTGCCCTTTGCGGAAAAGCTGCATGAGCGCCGCAGACAGAGACTGGGACTGGATAAACTGAGCTATGTTGACCAGGCCGTGTACTTTAAGCAGGGCAACCCTGCCCCTGTGGGCACTCCCGAAGAGATCATGGCAGCAGGCCAGAAGATGTATCGGGAGCTTTCGCAGGAGACGGGTGAATTTTTTGACTTTATGATGGAGAATCAGCTTTTTGACGTATTGGGCCGCAAAAATAAAAGAGCGGGCGGCTACATGACCTATATGCCGGACTATCATTCTCCTTTTATCTTTGCCAACTTCAACGGAACCAGCGGCGATGTGGACGTGATCACCCATGAGTGCGGACATGCTTTTCAGGGCTATCTCTCCGGACAGGACCCCATTCGCGAACATGCGGACATTACCATGGAGACTGCCGAGATTCATTCCATGTCCATGGAATTTATGACGGAGAATTGGATGGGACTGTTTTTTGGTGACAGAAAGCAGGACTATATTGATATGCATCTGGAGGATTCCGCCATCTTTATTCCCTACGGGTGTATGGTGGACGAGTTCCAGCACATTGTATACGAGAACCCGGATATGACTCCGGCACAGCGCCATACGGCCTGGCTGCAGCTGGAGGCGGAGTACAGGCCTCATATGGATTACGGGGATAACCCGTTTTTTGGAAAGGGCGGTCTGTGGCAGCAGCAGCTGCATATCTACAATGCGCCGCTGTATTATATCGATTACTGCCTGGCCCAGACCTGCGCATTGCAGTATAAGATATGGAAGGACAGAGATTTTAAGGAGGCATGGGCATCGTACTTAAAGTTGTGCAGGCTGTCCGCCAGTGATTTCTTTACCCGGATGATTCCCGCTGTGGGCCTTAAGAATCCCTTTGAGGATGGCAGTATTCAGTCTCTGGTAGAAAGCCTGGAGGCATCCGTCTGATCCGTCAAAGGAGTGATGACCGCCCGATATGAATAGCGCATTCAGGGCGGATATGGAACTAATTATAGAAAGGACAAGAAAGAAATGTCTAAAAAGAACAATCAACAGGAGGCACCGAAAGAGGAGCCCCGTGTAATGACCAAATATGACCGCAAGATGCAGGCATATGAGGAACAGGAGAAAAAGGCCAAAGCCCATAAGCATTTCAGCAATGTGATCGGTATCCTGGTGGTGTTGGCCGTGGCAGCCTTTGTACTGTCTTTTCCCATCCGCAATTATATGGCGGTGAACGGCACGTATATCAACGTGGGCGGTGAGAAAATAACCAAGGTGGAATTTGACTATCACTATACTATGGCCCGGACCGGATTTATTGCGCAGAACAGCTATTACCTGTCCATGATGGGTATGGATGCCAGCAATATCGACAATCAGATGTATTCCACCGATCTGACCTTTAAGGATTACTTTGAACAGTTGGCTGTGGAAAATATCTGTGATACCAAAGCGCTGAAAGCGCAGGCGCAGACAGCCGGCTTTGTCTATGACACAGATGAAGAATACGCTGAGATGATGGAGGATATCCGGGAGGGTGCCAATGAGAGCGGCACTACCCTTAACAAATATTTGAAGAGCATGTTCGGCGGATATGCCACTGAGTCCCGACTGGAGAAAGTGATCAGGGAGGGTATTCTGACCACGGCTTACTATGAACAGATATCCGAATCCTCCGCGCCGACAGATGCGGAGATAGACAGCTATTACGAACAGCACAGAAACGATTATGATGTGGTGGATTATCATATGACTATCGTTGAGGCGCAGCTGCCCACCGCGGCGCCTGACGGCAGCGTGACGCTGGATGAGGAAGGCAATGAGGTGCCCTATCAGCCCACCGAGGAAGAGACTGCCGCCGCAATGGAAAAAGCCAAAAAGGATGCGGACATAGCAGAGGTCACGATCATGGCCGGAGGAGACCCGTATGAGGCCCAAAGCTATATGAGCGTCAACTATCTGCTGGGCGACTGGCTGTTTGATGAGGCCAGAACCGAGGGCGATACCACAGTGGTGGAGGATACAACCGGCCATCGTTATCTGGTAGCAGGCTTTGACCGGAGATACCGTGTGGAAACGCCCACAGTGGATATTCGGGCGATCACCAGGTCTTCCACGGATACTTCCGGCATCGGCGCACAGAGCATTCTGGAAGAATGGCAGAGCGGTTCCGCCACGGAGGAAAGTTTTATCGAACTTTGTGCCAGATATAATGATAACGGCATAGAGGACGGCCTGTATGAGGGTGTAGGAACCGATAGCATGGGCGAAGAGATGAACGCGTGGATGGCAGACGCCAGCCGTCAGACGGGGGATACGGCAGTTTTCACGGAGGAGAACGGCTATGATTATGTGCTTTATTATGTGGGGACCAACGATCCGGCCTGGAAACTCCGCATTTATGATCTCCTGCTGAGTCAGACCATGAACGAGTATCTGGAAGGTATCAGCGGAAATGTGTCGGTAGAAGATCCCAAGGGTAATTTAAATTACCTGAAAGTAGAGGCAGCGGCGTCTGAGGCGGCGGCGTCTGAGGCGGCGGAGGATCAGGGGAGCGCACCGGAACAGAGTGAAGAGAGCACGGAAGAATCTTCAGAGGATGTAGGTTAAAAATTTATCCTGCGGGAAGGGATTCCCGGCAGAACCATCAGTCAGGATGACAACAGGATCAGCGACAGCGGGTTTTCCTTCTGTCGCTGAAACCGATTTACAGAGGGCAGGGAGGAATGCATGGAGAAGAAAGTGTTGGTGCTGGATATTGACGGTACCCTGACCAATTCCCAAAAAGAGATCACGAATAACACACGGCAGGCTATCTGGGATGCAGTTATAAGAGGACACGAGATAATGCTGGCCTCCGGCAGGCCCATTCCCGGTATGCGCCGCTATGAAGAAGAACTGAAACTGGCCAGATACGGCGGTTATCTATTGTCTTTCAACGGCGCCAGGATCGTGGAGTGCCGTACAGGCGAAGTGGTGTATCAGAGGACACTGCCTAACAGTCTGTTACCGGGATTGTACCGCTATGCAAGTGAGCATCATATGGGGTTGGTCACATATCTGGGCGATACGGTGATCTCCGCTTTTGAACCGGATGAATATGTGCGGCTGGAGGCCAGAATCAACGGTCTGCCCATTCGCGTAGTGGAGAACTTTGTTCGTTTTGTTGATTTTGATATCCAGAAATGCCTTTTGACGGCACCGGAAGAGCAGGCTGCCGTATACGAGCGGGAGCTGCAGGATAAATACGGAGCGGCGGCAAGCATCTACCGTTCCGAGCCTTTCTTTGTGGAGGTCATGCCCCGGGGAGTGAGCAAGGCCAGCTCCATAGAGCAGATATTGCCAGTGGTGGGCGTGGACAGAGAGCATGTGATCTGCTGCGGCGACGGTTACAATGATATTTCCATGATCCGCTATGCGGGGCTGGGAGTGGCTATGGCAAATGCCCAGCCGGCGGTAAAAGAGGCGGCGGACTATATCACCGCCAGCAATGATCAGGATGGCATTGTTCAGGTTATCCGGGAATTTATGAGTTGATATGCGGGAAAAAAATATGGTTATAAATCTACCTGAAAAAGTAAAATATATTATTGACAGGATTTCGGAGGCGGGATATGAAGCCTATGCGGTGGGAGGCTGCATCCGGGACAGTATTTTGGGTCGGGAACCGGACGACTGGGATATCACTACTTCAGCCCTGCCCCAGCAGGTAAAAGCGCTGTTTCGCCGGACCGTGGATACGGGTATCGCCCACGGTACGGTGACGGTGATGCTGGACAGAGAGGGCTATGAAGTGACCACCTACCGCATCGACGGGGAGTACGAGGATCACAGACATCCCCGGGAAGTGCTGTTTACCTCCCGGTTGGTGGAAGATTTGCGGCGCAGGGATTTTACCATCAATGCTATGGCTTACAATGATGCCGCAGGACTTGTGGACGCGTTTGACGGTATGGGTGACATCCGGCGGGGAGTGATCCGCTGCGTGGGCCGTGCCGAGGAACGTTTTGAAGAAGACGCACTGCGTATTCTTAGGGCTTTGCGCTTTTCCGCGCAGCTGGGATATTCCATAGAGGAAGATACGGGAAGGGCCATACGCAAACTGGCTCCCAGCCTGCGGGCGATAAGTGCCGAGAGGATTCAGGCGGAGCTGGTAAAGTTGTTGGTATCCCAACACCCCGGTCATCTGCGGCAGGCGTATGACATGGGTGTCACAGCCGTGATCCTGCCGGAACTGGACCGCTGTATGGAGACGCCCCAGAATCATCCCCATCACTGCTATACGGTGGGTGAGCATATTCTGCGCAGCTTAGACGGTGTGCCCGCAGTTAAGGATATGCGTCTGGCCATGCTGTTTCACGATATAGGAAAACCACAGACTCTGCGCACGGACGCAGAGGGCATCACCCACTTTCATGGGCATCCGGCAGTCAGCGCCAAGATGGCCGGGGAGATCCTGCGCAGGCTCAGATTTGACAATGACACCACCGTTACAGTCCGGCGCCTCGTGGAATATCATGACTATGGCAATGACATGGACCCCACGCCGGTGTCGGCCCGACGCGCTATAAACCGGATCGGCGAGGATATAATCTTCAAGCTGTTCATTATAAAAAGGGCGGATATCTGGGCTCAAAGCCAGTACCTGCGCGGGGAGAAACTGGCACGGGTGGATGCCTGGGACAGGGAGTGCAGGGGAGTTATAGCCCGGAGGCAGTGTGTGTCGCTGAAAGACCTGGCGGTGAGCGGTAAGGATCTCATTGACGCAGGCATGAAGCCGGGACCCCAGCTGGGTGTGGTACTGAAACGGATGTTGGAGCATGTGTTGGAGCACCCGGAGGATAATACCCGGGAAAAGCTGTTTGAGATTTTTCTGAATTTAACATAAGTTCACAATGGCTCTCATAAGATAGGATAGGGCTGGGCGGGATGCGCCAAAGCCGTTTCAGTAAGCATATCTTATGGGAGGTACGGGACGTGAATGATAGAGCGGTAGCTTTGCTGGAGCAATATGATGTGGAGGTCCTGCGGACGAGAAAAGGCAGAGGCGTGATTCTGTGTGATACCGACAACGGTCTGCTGGTTTTTAAGGAATATGAAGGCAACGAGGCAAAGCTGACGCTTCTGGACAGACTGCTGTCCACGGTCAAAGAGCAGGGCATGGTGTCTGCGGAGCAACTGATCCCCACCCGTGAAGGCGCGCTGTGCGTCCGGGAAAATGACGGAACAGCATACATTTTAAAGACCTGCGGTGAAGGCCGGGAGTGTAATATACACGACCATGGGGAATGCATGGAGGCGGTGAGAACACTGGCCAGGCTGCACCAATGTATGTTGCTGGAACCCCGGGAAGATTTGCCTGCGCCCCCGGAATTTTCTCCGTTGCAGGAGTATGAAAAGCACAATAGGGAATTCGTCAAAGTACAGCGTTTTTTGCGCAAGAAGAGCCAAAAGACCCTGTTTGAATACAATTTGCTGGGCTGTATCGACTATTTTATCGAACAGGCAAGGGACGTAACGGAGGGCTGGCGAAGTTATGAGGAGCGCATGTCCAAAGCAAATCAGCCCGCAGCCGATCAGCCTAAAGTCCCCCAGCTCGGAGCCCCTCAGCCCGGAGCACTTCAGCCCGGAGCACTTCAGCCCGGAGCACACCCGCCCGGAGCACACCTGCTCCAAGGGAACCAGGAATACGCCTACTGCCACGGAGATTATCAATATCATAATATACTCTGCGCGGAAAAGGGTTTGTTTATCGTTAATTTTGAAAAATGTATCAGAGACAGACAGATACGGGATCTGTATCTGCTGATGCGAAAGCTGTTGGAAAAGACCGATTGGCCGGTGGCGCTGGGCCGGGAATTGATCGAGACATATGAGAAAGTTACGCCGATCAGCGCATACGCGTACATTGATCTGTATTACAGGCTGGCTTATCCGGAAAAATTCTGGAAGATCGTTAACTTTTACTACAATTCCGGCAAGGCGTGGATTCCACAGCGCAATCAGGAAAAGCTGGATAAATTGCTGGCGCAGGAGCAGCAAAAGAAAGATTTTCTGGAAAAAGTATTTCAGTTATAAAAAATATGAGGAACATCGCGATAACGCAGACGCGCTCTGTGTTATGCAGAAATGAGGTAGTTCAGTGGAGAGACAAAAGAGAATGGGAATACTTGCGTTGGCCGCAATAATGGTATTGCTGACCGCCTGCAGCATGAAACCCAATGATCAGGCGGCACAGCCCACTCCCCCCGCCTCCCAGGAGGCGCAGCCGGGAACAGGGTTTGTGCCCGCCAGCCCCAACAGTTATGATTCGGCGGATACGGCTGTGCTGGTGAAAAAGGACGGCGAGGAGGGTACGGTGACATTGCTGAACCTGGACACAAGCCGTACCTACACGCTGACGGTGGAAGGCACCAGCAATCTGTATGACAAATACGGAGAGGCGGTATCCCTGGAGCAGATTGATGTGGGCGATATTGTGGACGTTACTTTTCTGCGGTCCAAGAAGAGACTGAATACGATGCAGCTCAGTCCTTCCGCCTGGGTATATGCCACCGCGTCCCGCTATGAGATCGATCTGAAACGGGGTGAGGTGACTATAGGGGAGGATGTGTACAAACTGACGGATGAAACCATCTATCTGTCTCAGAACATGCGGATAGAGGCCATGGATATAAACCCGGTGGACGTATTGACTTTCAAGGGTATCGGCAGCAGTATACTCAGCGTTAATGTGGAACAGGGACACGGATATCTGCGGCTGAAAAATGAGGAAAACTTTATCGACGGATATATGGAGATAGGCCAGTCCAGCTATCGCAGGATCGAGGAGGACATGCTATTGACTGTGCCCGAGGGCCACTATCAGATAAAAGTCAGCAAACGGGGCGGCGGCGGTATCAAGGAGGTGACGATCCGCCGGGGTGAGGAGACTACGCTGGATATCGGCGATCTGGAAGTGCCGGAGCTACAGTACGGTACCATTATCTTTACTCTGGAACCCTCTTCGGCGAGACTGTATATAGATGGGGAGAAAGCGGACCCTTCCGCGCCTGTTAATCTGGAGTACGGCATTCATCAGTTGATCGTCAAGGCAAACGGCTATCAGACCATGACCACATATATAAAAGTGGCGCAGCCTTCCGGAGGCCTGGACATAGCGTTGGATGAGGTGGATAAAGACAAGGAAAACGAGGAAGAGGAGGATAAGGACAGGCTGGCAAAGTATAAGGTGTTTGTGGACGCGCCTGAGAACGCGGAGGTCTATCTGGACGGCAATTATGTGGGTATTGCTCCCATCAGCTTTGCCAAGACCGAAGGGAGCCATATCATCACACTGCGCCGCAGCGGCTATGAGACCCGCAGTTACACCGTGTCGGTTGACGGTGAATACAAGGACATCACTTACTCCTTTGCGGAGCTGGTACCGGGCAATTCCACAACGCCGGAAAACGGACAGATACCCGTCGCCACACCGGCCCCTACAGCCCAGCCGACACCCGTACAGTAAATAGGCGGGGATTAATTGTTTTTCTCAAAAAACCTTGACAAATCAAGGAAAAGCGGATATAAATATATGTAGACGTTTCGCATATGAAGAATCTGTCAAAAAAAAACAGTATACTCAATAGAGGAGGAGTTTCAACATGAACAAAACAGAATTAGTTGCGGCTATGGCTGAGCAGGCGGGTCTGTCCAAGAAGGACGCTGAGAAGGCTCTGAAGGCATTCACCGACGTTGTAGAGGCTGAATTAAAGAACGGCGGCAAGGTTCAGTTAGTAGGTTTCGGTACTTTTGAGGTATCTGAGAGAAGCGCAAGAGAAGGCAGAAATCCCCAGAGCGGCAAGCCTATGAAGATCGCTGCATCCAAGGCTCCTAAGTTCAAGGCTGGCAAGGCTTTAAAGGATTCTTTGAACAAGTAAGGTACAATACGCGAGAGAACCTAGCAATAGGTTCTCTTTTCTGTTTTTTATATCACTCACCGGGTAATTGCGAAACCCCGTTTTTGTCTGTTTTGACCGGCTCCGTTACTGGGAGAGAGTTTTGTGATCTCCTGTTTTGACCGGCTCCGTCGCTGGGACAGAGAGTTTCCAATTGCCTGTTATAGTATCATCGGAAAGGAAAAGCGATAGACATGAGACTGGATAAATACCTGAAGGTATCCCGGCTGATCAAACGCCGTACGGTAGCCAATGAGGCCTGCGACGCCGGAAGAGTAATGATCAACGATAAGCCCGCCAAAGCCTCATCCAATGTGAAGGCAGGGGATATTATCACCATCTCCTTTGGCAACAGGGATGTAAAGGTGGAAGTGCTTAATGTGCAGGAAACCGTAAAGAAAGAAGAGGCCAAAGAATTGTTCCGGTATCTGTAATATCTCCCGTTCCCGTCTCATATACTTTAGGGAGTCGCAGATGGGAGGGAGGGCCTTATGGAAGACTTAAACACTGCCGGCGGACGCATGCACAAGGTTACCATGAGCAATCGCAGAACATGCGGCATCACAGGTGTAAACGATGTATTGTCCTTTGACGAACATGAGATCCTGCTGGAGACGGAGCAGGGAATGCTGATGATCAAGGGGCAGGAATTGCATGTGAGCAGGCTGATGCTGGATAAAGGAGAAGTGGATATCGACGGCAGGATCGACAGTTTCACCTATTCGGACGTGACGGGCACTACCTTTGGCAAGTCGGAATCCCTGCTTTCCAGGCTGTTTCGCTAAGGACAGGGGAGCCGGAAGATGTCTGAGGAAAACGTATTTCTGCTGTATGCCTTTTTTTCGGGCATACTGATCACATCTATTTACGATGTTCTGCGGATCTGGAGAAGAGTGCTGCCCCACAAGGGAGTGCTGGTATCCCTGGAGGATTTGGCTTTTTGGATATTCTGCGCCCTGTACATTTTCAGCTTGATGCATCGGGAGAGCAACGGCAGTTTGCGATGGTTTGCGGTGATCGGAGCGCTGGCGGGGATGCTGCTGTACAAAAAGACCGTCAGCGGTTTTCTGGTCCGCTACATATCTCTGATCCTGTGCCGTGTGCGGGATCTTCTGTGCGCGGGAATGGGCTTTTGCCTGCGTCCCGTAGGCAGGGCAGGGCATGCGGCGGGCGGCGCGGCGGGCCGTGTGTTAAAAAAATGCCGTACATTTTGCAAAAACAGGTTGAAAAATTATAAGAAACTACTTAAAATAAGATTTAAGAAACAGTAGGGAGCGAAACGGGAGGGTACCATGGCAGCAGCGCGGACCAAGAGAAAAAAAGCGGCATATCGCAAAAGGGTACAGAACCGTTTCAGCATGTTTCTGGTAATGCTGGCTCTGCTGATGATCCTTGCGACGGTGTATGCCAGCAGCATAAAGATGCGGGCCAAACTGGACCTTCTGGAAGCGCAGTCCGCCGCTCTGCAGGTGCAGATAGACGCGGAAAAAGAGCGGGCACAGGAGATCGAGCTTTTGCTCAAGCGTTCCCAGACCAAGGAGTATTATGAGGAGATTGCCAAAGAAAAACTGGGCCTGGTCAATGCCGACGAGATTGTATTTAAGGCGGAGGATTGACGAAATGTAAAATTCGGAGAGCCGTGGCGGACGCTGCGGCTCTTTTTAGCAATATCAGACCAGTAAATGACAAGAAACGATAAGCCTTTTCAGAGAGGATATGCTATTATGAGCATAAATATTAATATTCTGAGGAAAGGGATAGAGTATGCGTAATAAGATGTGGAATACAATGACGGCCGCGCTGGCATTGGGAACAATGCTGACAGCCGGAATGATCTGCGGCGGATGCTGTCTGGCAGCGGAAACAGGCCTCAATCTGATCGAATGTCCGGATTTTGCGTCGGAAGATGACATATCCGTTTGGTTCAAGGACAAAGGCGGGGCCACGATCACTGCCCAGACGGATACGGAACCCATATATGGGGATGTGACCAGCTACGGGAAGATCACAGACAGGAGCTCCAATTATGAGTGTTTTTCCCAGGATGTGACAGGGCTGGTGGAAAAGGATAAGGATTATGCTTACAGTTTCTATGTAATGCTGGACCCGGTGGATTACGCGGACGCGCCGGAACAGCAGCGCAATGTGGAGATCTCTCCCTACATTACGGCGGACGGTAATACCCTCTATAGTCAGGGTTGCAGCGGTACGGTGAGTCAGGTTCTGGAACCGGGAGTATGGACACGGTTTACAGGGACTTTTACTCCGTCCTGGTCGGGAGAGCTGGAGCAGGTGGTAATAAGGATTTTAGAGCAGGGAACCAACTACGGACAGGGAGAAGGCGTGATGGGTACATATTATATGACCGGAATGGAATTGAAAGAACAGGGTGCCGTGGACAGCGTCATCCAAATGGATGTGCCCAGACTCAAAGACGTTGTGCCCGGTGAGCTGGACCAGGAGTTCATAATCGGAACCTCCATTGTTAATTCCGATCTTAAGGATGTGAATACAATGGCGCTTGTGACCAGACACTTCAACGCCATCACGCTGGGTAACGAGCTGAAACCCGACGCTATGTTTGGGTATAGCAATAACCGATGCCCCGGCACAGAGACAGTGACCCTGAACGGGGAGGAACTCACAGTGCCGAAAATGGACTACAGCCGGGCCGAGAAAACGCTGGATGTCATATATGACTGGAATCAAAACCACCCTGACGACATTATCAAAGTACGGGGGCATGTGCTGGTATGGCATTCACAAACACCGGAGTGGTGGTTCCATGAGGACTATGACGCAAACAAGCCCTATGCAGATACGGAGACCATGAATCGCCGTCTGGAGTGGTACATCAAGACTATGGCGGAGCATTTTACCGGCGAAGACAGCAAATATCACGGTATGTTTTATGGCTGGGATGTAGTCAACGAGGCTGTCAGTGACGGGGGTTCCCGCTATCGCAACGCTGCGGAGAACAGCAGCTGGTGGGCTGTTTATGAGAGCAATGAGTTTATTGTCAATGCTTTCCGCTATGCCAATCAGTATATGGACCCGGAAGTAGAGCTGTATTACAATGATTACAACGAGTGGTTTATCGCCAAGAGAGCAGGGATCGAGCAGCTGCTCAAGGACGTGCAGGAGGCTGAGGGCACCAGGATCGACGGCATGGGCATGCAGGGCCATTACCAGACTGTCGGCAGTCCTACGATAAAAGAGTTTGCCGATGCCGCCAGGGCATATGCGGCTATTGTGGGGCAGGTGCAGATCACGGAACTGGATATGAAGGCCACCAGCTTTTATAATGGCACAGAGATTACCCGGGTGAAGGAGTTTGAGACCCAGGGGAGGCGGTATAAGGAACTGTACGATACGGTAAAGAGTCTGCGGGAAGAGGGAGTGAATGTCACCAATATTACCCTCTGGGGTGTGGTAGACAAAAATTCCTGGCTTCAGACCTTCAATGCCGTGGGCGGCGCGGCGGATGGCAAGCAAAGACAATGTCCGCTGCTGTTTGACGACGATTACATGGTGAAACCTGCTTTCTGGGCCTTTGCCGACCCGTCCCAACTGGATAAAGTGGAGGAAGATACGGAGCAGCCATCGGAGGAGAATACAGAGGAATCCGCCTCGGAAGAAAGTTCCGGAGTGCCGTCCGAAGAATCCTCGTCTGAGCCGTCGGAGGAAATTTCCATGCCGGAGCAGACGGAGGAAAGCACTCCCTCGGAGCAGCCCGATACGCCTCAAAAGGAAAGTTCGGGAAAAGTGTGGCTTGGTGTAGGCGCAGTATGCGCAGTGATTGCCGCGGGAATCGCGGGCGTGGTTCTGATTCGCCGTCGAAAGAAAAGTGACCGTTAGAATTAGAGAGAAAGATTGTCAACGAAAATAGAGGGAAGCGATCCATATTTTGACAAAAAGTATGGATCGCTTTTTGTATACTTGAGAATGCCGCGGAGAGAGGGACTTGCGGTGACAAACCGAAAATGTAGGGAGCAGGTGATATTATGTTGACAACAGTGGGCAGAGAGAGACAGCAGCAGCTTAGCATGATGCTGTCTGATTACGGAAGGGGAAGGCTTTTGGCCTATGCGGACAGTTTTCGGGAGTTGTCCAGGAGTTACCGGGGAGAGCCGGGTAAGGGACACTGCCAGGGCGCGTCCCGTCAGCAGATACTGGAGGAACACAGACTATGGGAAAACAGGCAGGTTATCTGTGACAATCTGGAGGAAATGTCACAGATTATGGCGAGACTGGCGGCGGAGGTGTTTCGCCTGACACCGTTGCCCCAGAGGGAAGAAAGACTGGTGGTCAGGGCCCTTAAGCAGGAGGGTATCACAGTGCTGGACCTTTTCTATATTGATCAGCCGGACCGGGAGGAGGAGCAGACGGATAAATTCTGCCAGGAGGAAGAAGTCTGCCCGAAAGGGCAGAGCTGCATGGGCGCTACCTTGGGTCTGCATATGCATACCCAGCGAATGTTGGGACACAGCACCCAGGAGGTAGCGGACATGCTGTCCGTGCTGCTGGGACGGCGGCTGGTGGTGTCTGTGACCAGCCCGCCGCAGATAGAGGACCGGGAAGGGACATATCTGTTTGTGGAAGAACCGCGCTTTGTGGTTCTGTCCGGGAGTGCCCGGGCAGTAAAGGAGAATGAGACTGTATCCGGTGACAACTACTCTATCATTCAGTCGGACCGGGGATGGACTACCGTGCTGCTCTCCGACGGCATGGGCAGCGGGGAACAGGCCAATGCGGACAGCAGCCAGGTGCTGGATATGATGGAAAAAATGCTGGAGGCGGGGTTTGAGACAGATATGGCGGTGAGTCTGGTGAACAGCGCCCTGCTGGCAGCAGCCGACTCGGAGGGGAGACGCAATATGTCCACGCTGGATATATGCAGCCTGAATCTGTATCAGGGTATGTGCGTTTTTCGCAAAGTGGGGGCCGCGGCGTCATTTCTCAAAAGCAACAGCTATGTGGAACAGATCTGTCTGCCCGGGCTGCCCCTGGGCATATTGACGGCGGGAGAAGAAGAGGAGACCCAGGGAACCATGCACAGGAGCGTAAGCCGTGAACTGATCGACAACGACTACGTTATCATGATCAGCGACGGGGTGTTGGACGCGCTCAGGGAAAGCGGATATGAGAATGCCATGATCCAGTATCTGGAGGGAATGCGGGAACAGCATCCGGAGGAAATGGCCAGGAATCTGTTACAGTTTGTGCTGCGCTGCAGTCAGGGCCGCATACTGGACGATATGACGGTTCTGGTGCTGGGAGTGTTTGACAGCCATAGATGACAATAGCGGGCGGAGGAGAGTTGAGTTATTGACATTTTACAATAAAATGGCTATCATGGAAATATGAATGAGCACTATTGTGAGTTGGAACAGCGTGTAATGGCATATTGCACGGAATACCGGCTTTTCGCACCGGGCGACGGTGTGGTGCTGGGCGTATCCGGAGGGGCAGATTCCGTTTGCCTCTTGTTTGCGTTATACAGACTTCGCATGGAGTTGGAGATCCGACTCTATGTGGTACATGTCAACCACGGTATTCGGGAGGATGCGGCGGGGGACGCCGCATATGTGGAAAGTCTGTGCAGACAGCTGGAAGTGCCTTTTACGCTGGTGGAGCAGGATGTGGAGACCTTGGCGCGGCAGCGGGGATGCTCTACGGAGGAGGCGGGACGCCAGGTCCGGTATGAGGCTTTTTTTGCGGAGATGCAGCGGCGACAGGCACAGAAGATCGCAGTGGCCCACAATGCCGGAGACAGGGCGGAAACCATGCTGTTTCATCTGTTCCGCGGCAGCGGGCTGACAGGGATGGGCAGCATCCGTCCCGTGCGGGGACAGATCGTGCGGCCGCTTTTGGGGCTGGAACGCCAAGAGATCGAGGAATATCTGTCACAGGGCCGGATTGCCTACTGCCGGGACAGCACCAACGATACGGACGCTTACACCCGCAACCGGATCAGGCGTCATATTCTGCCTTATGCCCAGCGGGAGATCTGCGGCGGCGTCACGGCCCATCTGTGCCGCACGGCGGATATTTTTGCGGAAATTGAGGATTATATGGAAGAGCGGATACGCAGCGCAAGGGAATTGTGCGTTGCCAGTGAACCTGTGCCGGGCGAGCCATCCGCGACGGATGCCGGCAATTCGGAGAGCCGTGTGCTGCTGATCCACTGTGCGGCTTTCGGAACCCTGCATGTGGCCATACAGAGGGGGCTGATCCTTTCCCTGCTGAAAGAATTGTCTCCTGCGCGCAAAGATATGGGATACAGTCAGGTCCAGCAGGTATGGGAGTTATGCGTTCGGCCGGGCAATCGGGAACTTCATCTTCCCCAGGGGATTGGAGCCATGCGCTGCTACGACCGTGTGATCCTGGAGCGGCATCACAGAGAAAAAGAATCCGCTTTCGCCGTTTCCGTTTTGGTGCCCCGGAAATTGGGTGAGTCTTTTACCTGCCAGGTTCCCGGCGGCGTTTTACATCTGCAGCGTCTTGGGAAAAAAAGTATGAATCTTTTGGAAAATCGGTATACGAAATGGCTGGACTGTGATAGAATAGAAGAACTATTGGAATGGAGGACCCGCCGGACAGGAGATTATCTGATGATACGCACCCGGTCCGGCATTGGGCGTAAGACCATTAAAAATCTGTTTATCGACCAGAAGGTGCCCAGACAGGAGAGGGAGGCCATTCCCCTGCTGGCCCATGGGAGTCATGTCCTGTGGGTGGCAGGGGGAAGGATCTGTGAATCCTGTAAGACAGATGACGACACGGAGGAGGTCCTTCGGGTGGAATACCAAAGTCTATAGAAGTACGAAAGGAGCAAGTATGGCAGAACATGTGGAAGTATTGATAACGGAAGAAGATGTAGACGCCAGGATACAGGCTATTGGAGAACAGATCAGCCGTGATTATGAGGGGAGACAGGTGCATCTGGTATGTGTGTTGAAGGGCGGCAGCTTTTTTATGTGCGAGCTGGCCAAGCGCATCAGCGTTCCGGTATCATTGGATTTTATGTCCGTATCCAGCTACGGCAAGGATACAAAGTCCAGCGGCGTAGTGAAGATCGTAAAAGATCTGGACGAGTCGCTCAAGGACAAGGATGTGCTGGTGGTGGAGGATATTGTGGACTCCGGCAGAACTCTGAGCTATCTGCTGGAAATGCTGCGGGACCGGGGGCCTAAAACTCTCAGGCTCTGTACACTGCTTGACAAGCCGGAGCGCAGAGTTGTGGATGTACATGTGGACTATACCGGTTTTGAGATTCCGGATGAATTTGTGGTGGGCTATGGTCTGGACTATGATCAGAGATATCGCAATCTGCCCTATATTGGTATCGTAAAGTTTGAGGAGGCATCCATTGAAACACAATAGATTTTTCAGTTCTTATATAGTATTGATAGCGTTTTTGCTGATTATGCTGGCAGCCGTCTCCATGCTCAGAAGGCAGGAGAATGACTATAGCCAGGCTCAGTTTATCAGTGATCTGGACAGCGGCGCGGTGCGGGAGGTCATCATCACCCCCAACAGGGAGGCACCTACCGGGTATGCCAAGGTGGTATTTCCCAACATGGTGAAAGAATTGTATGCCACCGATATCCGGGAGGTGGAGAGCATTTCCAGAGAGCACGGATATGAGCCTATCGTGGAAGATATCGAGAGGGAAAGCCTGTTTTTGACCACTATATTGCCCCTGCTGATCATTGCTGCCATGTTCATCTTTTTCTTTATGATGATGAACGCCCAGAACTCAGGGGGCGGCAACAGCAAGATGATGAACTTTGGCAGGCACCGGGCCATCCGTCTCTTTGCCGGAGAGAACAAGACGGATTTCGGTATGGTGGCGGGCCTGAAAGAGGAAAAGGAAGAGTTGGAGGAGATCGTAGATTTTCTCCGCAACCCCGCGAAATATACCAAGCTGGGCGCCAGGATACCCAAGGGCGTACTGCTGGAGGGACCTCCCGGAACCGGTAAGACCCTGCTGGCAAAGGCTGTGGCAGGCGAGGCCGGAGTTCCCTTTTTCAGTATTTCCGGCTCCGATTTCGTGGAAATGTTTGTGGGCGTGGGTGCCAGCCGGGTCAGGGACCTGTTTGCCGATGCCAAGAGAAACTCGCCCTGCATCGTGTTTATTGACGAGATCGATGCCGTGGCCCGTATGCGCGGGACCGGTATGGGCGGCGGACATGACGAGAGAGAACAGACTTTGAATCAGCTGCTGGTGGAGATGGACGGCTTTGGCGTGAATGAGGGAATCATCGTCATGGCCGCCACTAACCGGGTGGATATTCTGGACCCTGCTATCCTGCGCCCCGGCCGTTTTGACCGTAAGGTGGCAGTGGGAAGACCGGATGTGCGTGGCCGGGAGGAGATATTGAAGGTACATGCCCGCAACAAAGCGCTGGCGGAAGACGTGAATCTGGAGAAAGTGGCCCAGACCACCGCGGGATTTTCCGGCGCGGATCTGGAGAACCTGATGAACGAGGCCGCAATCAACGCCGCCAAGAAAGACCGGGCCTATGTGCAGCAGGAAGATATAGAGACCGCTTTTGTCAAGGTGGGCATCGGCGCGGAAAAAAAGAGCCGGGTTATCTCCGACAAGGAGAAAAAGATCACTGCGTACCACGAGGCGGGCCATGCCATCCTTTTCCATGTACTGCCTGACGTGGGTCCGGTGCATACGGTATCCATTATTCCTACAGGCTTAGGCGCCGCGGGCTACACCATGCCGCTGCCGGAAAAGGACGAGATGTTCCTGACCAAGAGCAAGATGCTGCAGGATATCATGGTATCTCTGGGAGGACGGATTGCGGAGGAGATCATATTTAAAGATATAACCACCGGAGCCTCCAGCGATATCAAAAAGGCTACTAAGGAGGCCCGCCGCATGGTGACACGCTATGGCATGTCTGACAATATCGGTGTGATATGCTATGACGATGACGACGACGAAGTGTTTATCGGTAAGGACCTGGCCCATGCCAAGGGACACAGTGAGGCCATATCCGGCGAGATTGACCGGGAGGTCAAAGCTATCATTGACGAATGCTATACCAAGGCCAAGGCCCTGATCCTGGAACACCTGCAGGTTCTGCATAATTGTGCGGATCTGCTCTTGGAGAAGGAAAAGATAGGTCAGGAAGAATTTGAAGCATTATTCCAGAGAGCATAACCGGCAAAATGCACAAAAACAGAATGGCGGTTTTGTGATATTTGTGTAAATTGGGACTATGCAAATAGGGAGACTCATGCTATTATAATACGCGTAACCCCCAATACATTATATAGTTTTTGCTATACCCCATAAGAAAGAAATACCTTCTCTAAAAAGGACAGCTTAACGGCTGTCTTTTTTACTCACTACAAAGCACAAAATAGTACTATAGTACTGCAAAAATTGGACTGCCAAATACTTGCACTGGCAATCCTATTCTATTAAAATAAAAGTAATGCATCCACGCAGATCGGGAGGTAAGGACATGGATATCGAGTATATGCGCAAGGTAGAAGAGTGTCAGATATACATGGCAACAATGCGTCCTGTTTTTAACAAGAGAGGTCTTTATACCGATACGACGGAGGATTATGTAAGTCCTATGGAACCGGCTCCCTATGATAAGGTGACCATACGGTTCAGAACGGCGGCGCACAATGTGGATCGGGTGTTCTTTGTCTGTAAAGGGCAGCGCTATCTGATGAACAGGGCGGAGTCCGACGGAATGTTTGACTATTACGCTCATGAACTTCAGCTGGAAAATGAAAAGGTTTCCTATCATTTCGAGGTGGTTACGGGAAAGATATACGGCACTTATGACGTGCGGGGACTGGCCAGAGATGTGAACGAGTACTATGATTTTGTGATCCTTCCAGGCTTTAAGACTCCGGACTGGGCCAAAGGCGCCGTCATGTATCAGATATATGTGGATCGCTTTTGTAACGGCGACACCACCAACGATGTGCTGACGGACGAATATTCCTATATCGGGGAACATGTGCATCGTGTGGAGGACTGGGAACGCTATCCGGCACAGATGGATGTGAGAGAATTTTATGGGGGAGATCTGCAGGGTGTACTGGATAAGATGGATTATCTGCAGGATCTGGGTGTGGAGGTGATCTATTTTAATCCGTTGTTTGTCTCTCCCTCCAATCACAAATATGATATTCAGGATTATGACTATATCGATCCCCATTTTGGGCGGATCGTCAACGATAGCGGCGAACTGCTGTCCCCGGGAGATAAGGATAACAGCCATGCGGGCAGATATATTGAGCGTGTGACCAACAAAGAAAATCTGGAGGCCAGCAATCAGCTTTTTATTCAGGTTGTGGAAGAGGCGCATCGCCGGGGCATGAGAGTAATATTGGACGGCGTGTTCAATCACTGCGGTTCTTTTAACAAATGGATGGACCGTGAGCGCATATATGAAAACGCGGCAGGCTATGAGAAGGGCGCTTTTGTGTCCGGTGACAGTCCGTATAAGGATTATTTTGCCTTCTATAGTAATAACTGGCCCTATAATAAGGATTACGACGGATGGTGGGGACATGATACCCTACCGAAATTAAACTATGAAGGTTCCAAGGCGCTGCTTGACTATGTACTGTATATAGGCGCGAAATGGGTGTCCGCTCCCTACAATGTGGACGGCTGGCGGCTGGATGTGGCTGCGGATCTGGGGCATTCACCGGAATTTAACCACAATTTCTGGCGGGAGTTCCGCCGTGCGGTAAAGGCAGCCAATCCCAATGCCATTATTCTGGCGGAGCATTACGGCAACACCAGAGAGTGGCTCCAGGGCGATGAGTGGGATACCGTCATGAACTACGATGCTTTTATGGAACCTATCACATGGTTTCTGACGGGCATGGAGAAACACAGTGATGATTTTAGGGAAGACCTTCTGGGAAATGCGGACAGTTTCTGGGGTGCTATGAAACACCACAGCTGCAATCTGGCCATGCCCAGCTGGCAGGTGGCCATGAACGAGTTGTCCAACCATGACCATTCCCGTTTTCTGACCCGCACCAACCACAAGGTAGGCAGAACCAGCACGCTGGGCCCGGAGGCGGCCAACCAGGGGATCAACAAGGCAGTGCTGCGGCTGGCCGTGGTGATGCAGATGACCTGGGTGGGCGCTCCCACGATCTATTATGGAGACGAGGCGGGCGTATGTGGTTTTACGGACCCGGATAACAGAAGGACCTATCCCTGGGGACATGAGGATCTGGAACTGATTGATTTCCATAAAAAGATCATCGGGATTCACAAGTCCAATCAGGAGTTGAAGACCGGGTCCATCAAATATATTGACGCGGATTACAATTATCTGGCGTACGGGCGTTTTAACCGCCGTGAGCAATGTGTGGTTTTGATCAACAACAACTGCCATGACCTGGAGAAAGAGGTTATGGTGTGGGAGGCCAATATTCCCCGGGCCGGCGTGATGATACAGCTGATCCAGACTAACGAGACAGGCTTTAATACCGATCCCGTGAAACACCCGATCTATGCGGGTAAGGTGAAGATTGTACTGCCCAAATTTTCGGCGGTGATATTAAAGCATAAGACAACGTAGAGACGCTTTTCCGGCGGATGTTTCAATGGGTATCCGCCGGAAAAATATAGTTGCATTTTGGGGTGACATATGCTACAATGGCTTAGGTCAGAGAGTTAGTGTTTGTAAGGATGGATTCCCGAGTGGCCAAAGGGGACAGACTGTAAATCTGCTGCAAATTGCTTCGGTGGTTCGAATCCACCTCCATCCAGTGGCATTCTCCCGCGGGGATGCGCATATAATATATGGCAGGCGATTACCGCCTGTAGCCATGCGTCGGCTGGTGTGGCGGAATAGGCAGACGCAAGGGACTTAAAATCCCTCGGTGGCAACACCGTGCCGGTTCAAGTCCGGCCACCAGCATTGTTAAATATCTCCCAAAAACAGCGGATATCCCGGCGAAGGCTGAGGAAATCCGCTGTTTTTAATAGGGGATATACTTATATCTGCGAGAAATACCAGCCCGGCTTTGTTATTCTGGTATTGCAATAAACAGTATTTACATGAGGAACGTGAGAAAGGAAGAGGATTATTCTATGATAGGAAAGTACACAATAAAGAGGTTTTGCTTAATGATGCTGGGAATATGCCTGACAGTACCGGTGACGGGCTGTGGCGCTCAGCCGGCCGTGGAGGATACAGATGAGATCGTTGTTTCCCGGGACAGCGCGTCCGTACTGCCGGAAGAAGACAGTCAGCCAAGTGAAGACAGTCAGCCAAGTGAAGACAGCCACCCAGGTGAAGACAGTCAGCCGGAAGAAGACAGTCAGCCGGATTCTCAGGAAGAGTTGTCCGAGGAAGATCTCTATTGGCAGGAAATCCTGGCGGAATACGGGAACGGCCGCTATGATCTGACGGCTGCCCTGACGGAGCCTGCGCTGAAAGATCTCTGTGGCGGCTATTTTACATTGGGCGTAGGTATCAATGGAAGTACTCTGGAAAATCAGACCCTTAATATGCCGGAATATATGTGGGTGGCTAAAAAGCATTTTAACAGCTGTACCATGACCAATCTGATGAAGAGTAGTTATATACTTGATCAGCAGGGTTCTAAACAGAGTGAGGATGGGAGTCCGGCGCTTTCTTTTGCCGCCATCGATCCGACTCTGGAATGGTGCCAGGCAAATGATATGCGGATGCGTGGGCACACACTGGTCTGGCACACACAGGCCCCCGATTGGTTTTTCCGGGAAGGATATAGTGACGACGGCGAATATGTGGACCGGGAAACCATGTTGTTTCGGATGGAAAGTTATATCGCGCAGCTAATGGCCCATGTGCAGGACAACTATCCCGGTGTGGTATATTGCTGGGACGTGGTAAACGAGGCCGTAGATCCCGACAGGGGGGACAGCGACAGCTTTTTCCTCTGCCGTACCGAAAATGACGGCATCCCTAATCCCTGGTATATAACCATTGGGGAGGATTATGTGGAGATGGCATTTACATATGCGCGAAAGTACGCGGATGAAGATGTCAAACTTTTTTACAATGACTTTAATACATTTCAGGACAAAAAGCGGGATGCCATCTATGCGCTCTGCAAGTCATTAAAAGAGAAGGGCTTGATCGACGGTATTGGAATGCAGGGATATTGGGGAATAGACTATCCCAGCATCGGTGCTTTGGAGATTGCTATCCACAAATTCGCGGAACTGGAACTGGAGATCCATATCACAGAGCTGTCTGTGGCAGTGGATCAGGAAACGGAAGAGGAGTTTGAAGAACAGGGACAACGGTACGCCTCCATCTTTATGTCCCTAAAAAAACTGGATACAGACGGCGGAGGAGACGCGAATATCACTAATGTGACTTTGTTTGGGCTGATAGATCATTACCGCCAGGGGGATACCACCAATTCCAGGCTGTTTGACGGGGTCTTCCAGCCTAAGCCGGCGTACTATAAGGTTCGCAATGTAATGAAAACAGTGTACGGTAATTGACACAAAAATCTGTTTAAACTCGATAAAACTTTTAAAATACTACTTGCAGAGAGACGGTTAATGTATTATATTATTCTTAGGATAATACAAACATAATGCAAAGGAGAGGCTGCAATGAAATTGAATCCACGGGAGTTAGAAATCCTAAGAATTTTACATTCATCCGACAAGGCATTGACATCTACCCAGATCGTCAAGAGCGGAGAAGCCAATGGGTTGACTCAGAGTACCGCTCAGGTAGTATTGCGCAAGCTGATAGCAGCAGAACTGATAGAGGTGCGGGGCATAACCCATAGTGGCAATGTGTTGAGCAGGACATTTGGTGTCACCGAGAAATCCAAGGAAGTATTGACCAAAAGGTTTTTAGAGTCTTTTAGAAATTATAGAAGTATTATCAGTGTGCGTGACGCGGTTGAAGGCATGCTTAATGTGGAGGAGAATACCGATATCAGGGCAGAGAGGATCAAACAGATTGAAACGGTGTTGCAAGAGGTAAAGGGAAAATGAAGTAACCTTTGGCCGATGTGATCTGAAGGTTTCAATTATACATACTGCAAATGGAGAAAACATGAGATATGCGTTTCCAAGCGAAATCCATGTTTTCTTTTTTATATCTGCGACGGAGTCAGCCAGGGAGCGAAATCCTGCCCCTATTGTGACTCGTCTCTTGCCTATGAACCGGAGGAGGATAATTGAGTTGGTGTCATGCGCAAATGGGGAAAATCGGAGTGATAAAAAAGATCAATGAAATTGATTAAATTCACATCTTGCATCATACAAAAGTTTATGCTAAGATAACAGCAATTGAATAGCGCAAATGCTATGACAAGGAGTAGTAGCCGAACGTGGGACAGCAGAGAACTGCCGGAAGGTGCAAGGCAGTCAGAAACAGACGGTGAACTGGCCTTAGAGCAGCCGACCGAAAGCAGAGAACGGGCGTCTTCGGAAAACGCGTAGACATACGTTAAATTGATAAGTAGGCTCGGACGGAACACCCGCCGTACAAAGGGGGCAGGCATGTATGTGCCGGTGAGGGCATGGCGAAAGCCGTGAAGTAGAGTGGTACCGCGTTTGGAAGAGCGTCTCTATAAGATATCCGTCGGATGTCTTGTAGGGATTTTTTTGTAGGCGGCAAGGGAGTTCCACAGCAGGACCCGGCGTTACCCGAATCGGAGTCAGAACGTAGAATGAGAGGAGAGAATGACATGAATGTAGCTGAAAAATATGGAAGATCCTATTTTATGCCCCCGGAAGTTACTTATGACTGGGTGCGTAAGGACATCATCGAAAATCCCCCGGTATGGTGCAGCGTGGACCTGCGTGACGGCAACCAGGCCTTGATCGAACCCATGAGCCTGGAGCAGAAACTGGAGTTTTTCCGGATGCTGGTGGACATCGGTTTTAAGGAGATAGAGGTGGGATTTCCGGCGGCCTCCGACACGGAATACCAATTTTTGCGGGCACTGATCGAGCGGAATATGATCCCCGAAGACGTGACCGTGCAGGTGCTCACCCAGGCCCGGGAGCATATCATCCGCAAGACTTTTGCGGCGCTGGAGGGCGTGCCCCACGCCATTGTCCATCTGTATAACTCCACCTCTGTGGCCCAGCGGGAACAGGTCTTTGGCAAGAGCAAAGAGGAGGTAAAACAGCTGGCCGTGGACGGCGCCAAGCTGCTGCTGGAGATTGCGGAGGAGATGGAGGGGGATTTCCGGTTTGAATACAGCCCGGAGAGTTTCCCCGGCACCGAAGTGGACTATGCGGTGGAGGTGTGCAACGCCGTGCTGGACGTGTGGCAGCCCAAGGCTTCTCACAAGGCTATTATTAATATTCCCACCACAGTGCAGATCGCCATGCCCCATGTTTTTGCCTGCCAGATCGAGTATATCCACAAGCATTTGAAATACCGGGACGCAGTGGTGCTCAGCGTACATCCCCACAACGACAGGGGCTGCGGTATCAGCGACGCGGAGTTCGGCGTGCTGGCAGGGGCGGACCGGGTGGAGGGTACCCTCTTTGGCAACGGTGAGCGCACCGGCAACGTGGACATCGTCACGCTGGCGATGAACATGATGTGTCACGGAGTGGCCTCAGGACTGGATTTTTCCCAAATCAATCCCATACGGGAAAAATACGAGATACTCACGGGTATGCATGTATATGAGCGATCTCCCTACGCCGGAGATCTGGTGTTCACAGCCTTTTCCGGCTCCCACCAGGACGCCATCTCCAAGGGCATGGCCTGGAGAGACGCGGGAAAGAGCGGGGAGCGCTGGGAAGTTCCCTATCTGCCCATCGATCCTCAGGACCTGGGGCGGGAGTATGAATCCGACGTGATCCGTATCAACAGCCAGTCCGGCAAGGGCGGTATCGCATTTATCCTCAAGCAGAACTTCGGCATGGCGCTGCCCGCCCAGATGCGTGAGGAAGTGGGCTATCTGATGAAAGGCGTATCCGACCACCGGCACAAGGAACTGGCCCCGGCGGATGTATACCGCATCTTTGAAGACTCGTATATCAAACCCAGAGAGGTGTTTGACGTTGCGGAGTGCCATTTCAAGCAGGTGCCTAACGGGATCATAGCCAGTGTGACCATTCAGCAGGGCAAGGAAAAACGGGTCATTGAGGCGGACGGCAACGGACGCTTGGACGCTGTCAGCAACGCGCTGAAACTGTATTTCGGCATCTCCTATGAGCTTTCCGTGTACGAGGAGCACGCGGTTTCCAGAGGTTCCTCCTCCAAGGCGGCCTCCTATGTGGGCGTATTGCAGAACGGCAGTTTTCAGTGGGGCGTGGGCATAGACGGCGATATCATCAAGAGTTCCATTGCCGCGCTGGTGGTGGCGGTGAACAAGCTGGCAAAGGCGGCAAATATGACCCAGGGCCGCCAGGAGCGCATCATGGACATGATGAAATATATCCAGGATCACAGCCAGGACGTGACGCTGGAGGAGATGTCTCAGGTATTTCATCTGTCAAAGCCCTATGTGTCCAAATACATCAGGGAGAACACAGGAACAACTTTTCAGGAGGCGGTAAAAGCGGCTCGGATGAAAAGGGCGCGGACCATGTTGAAAGAGACCAACCGCACGGTGGAGTCCATCGCGGCGGAGGTGGGTTACGAGACGGTGGAACATTTTAACCGCCTGTTTAAGAAAGCCTACGGTATGACCCCGGTGCAGTTTCGCCGGAACAAATAAAAAGGCATAGTTAATAAACACAGAAAGTCATTTTGAAATGATGGATTCGCAGGAAAAAATCATTTTGAAATGACTTTTTTGTCTTGTGTTTTAATTCGTGAAAAATTGTTATTGACAGAAAATATATTTGGTAGTATTATCCTTTTGATAGTTTGATGGTCAAAATATTTGATACTCAAACAAATAGAGTGACAGACTATTTTATGTAGTTTGTAAAACCACGAAAAGAATATATGAAAAGGAGAAGAGGTTATGTTTGAAAAGGTTAAGGAGATCATTGAGGAAAAGCTGAACGCGGACGGCATGGACATCACGGAGTCCACAAGTTTTAAGGACGACCTGAATGCCGATTCCCTGGACTTGTTTGAGATGGTTATGGCGTTGGAGGACGAATTTGGCATTGAGATACCCTCCGAGGAGTTAGAGCAGCTGCTCACAGTGGGCGATGTGCTGGAGTATTTAAAGGGCAAGGGCGTACAGGAATAAAGGATATCAGGGGTATAAGTATGAAAACAAGAGTGACGGATATGCTGGGGATCGAACATCCCATAATCCAGGGCGGCATGGCCTGGGTGGCGGAGTATCATCTGGCGGCCGCGGTGTCCGAGGCCGGCGGGCTGGGAATTATCGGCGCGGGCGGCGCTCCGGCGGAGTTTGTGCGGGAACAGATACGGAAGGTCAAAGAGACTACATCCAAGCCCTTTGGCGTAAACTTGATGCTGATGAACCCCGAGGCCGACGACATCGCCCGGGTGATCGCGGAGGAAGGCGTGAAGGTGGTGACTACCGGGGCCGGAAACCCCGGAAAATATCTGACCATGTGGAAAGAGGCAGGGGTGAAAGTGATCCCCGTGGTGGCCAGCGTGGCCATGGCCAAAATGATGGAGAGGGCAGGAGCCGATGCCGTGGTGGCGGAGGGAACCGAGTCCGGCGGCCATATCGGAGCCGCCACCACCATGACTTTGGTACCTCAGGTGGTGGATGCGGTACATATACCCGTGATCGCCGCGGGAGGCATTGCCGATGGCCGGGGTTTCGCCGCAGCCTTTATGCTGGGCGCGGAGGCGGTGCAGATGGGCACCCGCTTTATCGTGGCCAAAGAGTCCATAGTCCATGAAAACTACAAGAAAAAAGTCATTGACGCCAAAGATATTGACTCCGAGGTGACGGGAATGAGTCACGGGCATCCCGTGAGACAGCTGCGCAATCAGATGACAAGAGAGTACCTAAAACGGGAAAAAGCAGGGGCGCCCTTTGAGGAGTTGGAACAGCTGACCCTGGGCGCGCTGCGCAAAGCCGTAGTGGAGGGCGACGCGGTGAACGGAACGCTGATGGCGGGCCAGATCGCCGGGCTGGTACACAGAGAGCAGACTTGTGAGGAGATGATCCGGGAGATCATGGAGCAGGCCAGGATACTTCTAAAAGAATGAACGGATGCCGCCTGCGCATAAGCCGAAATCGGCGCTTGCCATGAGAACGCGCATAGGGCGGCTTGGCCTTTTCAAGGTTCCGGATATGTATGGAGTGTAAAAAAATGAGCAAAACAGCGTTTATCTTCCCCGGACAGGGGGCCCAGTACTGTGGGATGGGCAAAGATTTTTATGAAAAATATGATACGGCCAGAGAGATTTACGAGCTGGCAGAACAGGCTACCGGTTTGGATGTGGCATCACTCTGCTTTGAGGAGGATGAGCGTCTGCATATCACGGAGTATACGCAGATCGCCATGCTGACCACGGAGGTGGCTATCTTGAGAGTGCTGGAGGATAAGGGCCTAAAGGCGGACTGCTGCGCGGGGCTTAGCCTGGGAGAGTACGGCGCTCTGGCGGCGGCCAGGGTCATGGAACCGAAAGACTTGTTCAGCCTGATACGCAGCCGGGGTATTTTTATGCAGGAGGCATATCCCACAGGCGGGGCTATGACGGCGGTACTGGGGCTGGACGCGGACGTCATCCGCGGGGTCTGCGAGGAGACGGAAGGTATCGTTTCCATCGCCAACGACAACTGCCCCGGCCAGATCGTCATAACTGGGGAGGAGAAGGCGGTTCAGGCCGCGGCGGCAAAACTGCTGGAAACAGGCGCGAAACGCTGTGTACCTCTGAAGGTCAGCGGTCCTTTTCACTCGGCGCTTCTGGAGGGCGCAGGGGATAAGCTGGCGGAAAAGCTGGCGGATGTGGAAGTACATACCCCGGTTATTCCCTATCTGTGCAATGTGGAGGCTGCGCCTGTGACAGAGGCCACCCGGGTCAAAGAACTGTTGGCCAGACAGGTTTCCTCCTCCGTCAGATGGCGCGAGACGATGGAGCGTATGCTGGCGGACGGCGTGGATACCTTTATCGAGATCGGACCGGGAAAAACATTAACCGGATTCCTGCGCAAGATCAGCAGGGACATCACAGTGTATAATGTGGAGAAAGTGGAAGATATGGAGAAACTTCTGGCAGCTGATGTGTGAGTATATCTGTTGCGAAATAGTTGCGCAAAGTATGCTCAGAAAGTATGCCATGGGCACTGTTGGGAATTGGAGAATAGGAGAGACGGATGGTAGAGACAGATAATAATTCTATATCCCGCGGCGGGGAGCTGGCGGGCAAGATAGCCCTTGTCACCGGAGCCAGCCGTGGAATCGGACGGGGCATTGCGCAAAAGCTGGCCTCCCTGGGCGCTACGGTACTGATCAATTACAACGGCTCCCGGGAACGGGCAGAGGCGCTGGCGGCGGAGATTGTGGAAAACGGCGGTCAGGCACAGTGCCTGGGCTGCGACGTGTCGGATTTCACGGCCTGCGGCAGCATGGTGGAAGAGATCATCAAAAAATACGGCAGGGTAGACATATTGGTAAACAACGCGGGTGTTACCAGGGACAACCTGATCATGCGGATGTCCGAGGAGGATTACGACAGGGTGCTGGACACCAACTTAAAGGGCGCGTTCAATACCATACGCCATCTGTCCAGGCATTTTTTGAAACAGCGCAGCGGCAAGATCGTGAACATCTCTTCCGTATCGGGCGTGCTGGGCAACCCGGGGCAGGCCAACTACAGCGCCTCCAAGGCGGGACTGATCGGACTGACCAAGAGCGTGGCCCGGGAACTGGCGTCCCGGGGGGTGTGCGTCAATGCGGTGGCTCCCGGATTTATCGACACGGATATGACCCGGGCCCTGCCCGAGAAAGCCAGAGAGGCAGGTGTGGCTGCCGTGCCCATGGGCAGGATGGGCAGCGTGGAGGATATAGCGGAAACGGTGGCGTTTTTGGCCGGTGAGCGGGCCAACTATATCACAGGTCAGGTAATCTGTGTGGACGGAGGTATGGCGATATGAGCAGACGAGTAGTAGTGACCGGCATGGGTGCCGTGACGCCCATCGGTATCGGCGTAAAGGCGTATTGGGAGGGGATCACACAGGAAAAAATCGGATTTGCCCCCATCACCCGGTTTGACGCGGCGGAGTATAAATGCCGCCTGGCGGCGGAGGTCAAGGATTTTTTGCCGGAGAATTATATGGACAAAAAATCAGCCCGGCGCATGGAGCTGTTTTGCCAGTTCGCGGTGGCGGCGGCAGGAGAGGCCTTGCAGGACGCGGGACTTGACATGGAAAAGGAGGACGCTTACAGGGTGGGATGCAGTATCGGCAGCGGTATCGGCAGCCTGCAGGCCATAGAGCGGGAATACGCAAGACTTCTGGAAAAGGGTCCGTCCCGGGTGGCCCCCCTGTTTGTACCCCTGATGATATCCAATATGGCGGCGGGAAATGTGAGCATCGCCTTCGGCCTGAAGGGCAAAAGCTTGAATGTGGTCACAGCCTGTGCCACCGGTACAAACTCCATCGGCGAGGCATTCCGCGCCATTCAGTACGGCGATGCGGATGTGATGGTGGCCGGGGGGACTGAGGGAGCCGTCTCTCCCATCGGGATCGCGGGTTTCACCTCCCTGACGGCGCTGTCCGACAGCACGGACCCTGCCAGATGTTCCCTTCCTTTTGACAAAGACAGGAGCGGCTTTGTCATGGGCGAGGGAGCGGGTGTGGTGGTGCTGGAAGAACTGGAACACGCCACGAAACGAGGCGCTCATATCTATGGAGAAGTGCTGGGTTACGGCTGTTCTTCGGACGCCTACCACATCACCTCCCCTGCGGAGGACGGCAGCGGCGCGGCCAAAGCCATGGAAAACGCATTGAGGGACGGAAAGGTGAAACCGGAGGAAATGACATACATCAATGCCCACGGTACCGGAACACATCACAACGATCTGTTCGAGACCCGTGCCATCAAGCTTGCCTTTGGCGAACATGCCGGAGATCTGAAGATCAATTCCACCAAATCCATGGTGGGACATCTGCTGGGTGCCGCCGGAGCGGTGGAGTTCATCGCCTGCGTCAAGGAGATAGAGGAAGGCTTTATCCACAGGACAGTGGGACTTAAGGAGAGTGAGGAAGAGCTGGATCTGAATTACTGCCGGGAGAGTTACCGGGAGGAAGTCCCTTATGCTCTCAGCAATTCTCTGGGATTCGGCGGGCACAATGCCAGCATTCTGGTGGGAAAGCTGCGTAATCTGTAGGTAAAGGCACCCGTTTTTCGGACGCGGTACGGCATTTCGGCGTCCAATCCGGCGCGATAAACCGGACGCAATAAACCAGGCTCGATATACCAGACACAATATTGCAGACACAATATCACAGACATGATCGGAGTTATGCGGGCTAACCGAATTTTTCATGCTGACTCCGGTATATGGGAAAGAGGAAAACATGGCATTATATACGGCACAGGAAATAATGAATATCATTCCCCACCGATACCCTTTTCTGTTGGTGGATACCATCGAGGAAATGGAACCGGGTGTGCGGGCTGTGGGGAAAAAGTGCGTCAGCGTGAACGAGCCTTTTTTTCAGGGACATTTTCCGGGCAATCCGGTGATGCCCGGGGCGCTGATCGTGGAGGCGCTGGCCCAGGTGGGCGCGGTGGCGATGCTGTCCAAGCCGGAATATAAAGGGCGCACCGCCTATTTTGCGGGGATCGACAAGGCAAGGTTCCGCCGCAAGGTGGTTCCGGGGGACGTACTGCTGCTGGAGACGGAGATCATCAAGGTAAAGGGTCCTATAGGCGTGGGCCGGGCAGTGGCCAGAGTGGACGGCCAGGTAGCGGCCCAGGCGGAACTGACTTTTTCTGTGGGGTGAACTCGGATTTGGATATATGCCATAGTCCTGCGATTTTTTTGCACTGATGTAAGGGTGTACCCCCGTACATATGGAGATAGAGTTATGAATATGGATTTGTTGAAACAGAAACGGGCGGATTATTTCGCCAAAAAACTCAGCAAGCTCAACGCGTCTTTGGCCGCCTCCAGGGCTCGCGGCGCAGTGCCCTCCGAGAACCGTGAGGATGGTGTGGGCGATGCCCCTCCGGCCCCGGAGGACTATATGATCCGCTGCCCCAAATGCGGCAGGCAGGTGAATCGGCAGCGGGTGGTAAGGAGAAAATATATCTGTTATGAGTGCGAGGGATACTTTAGGGTCAGAGTGCCCAACCGTATCCGCATGGTGGCGGACCCTCATACCTTTGAACCCTGGTTTACCGATCTGCCGGTTAAGAACCCACTGGACTATGAGGGCTATGAGGAAAAGCTGGCCCAGGCCAGAGAGAAGACCGGCCTGGACGAGGCGGTGACGGTGGGCAGATGTAAGGTATTCGGAGAGGATATCGTGCTGGGTATCTGTGATTCCCGTTTTCTGATGTCCAGTATGGGGCATACTGTGGGGGAGAAGATAACTGCCGCCATCGAGAAGGCCATTGCCTGTAAGCTGCCGGTATTTCTGTTCTGCTGTTCCGGGGGAGCCAGAATGCAGGAGGGGATCGTCTCTCTGATGCAGATGGCCAAGACCGCCGCGGCGGTACAAAAACTGGGTGAGGCGGGCCTTCTGTACTGTACCGTTCTGACGGACCCCACCACCGGGGGCGTCACGGCCAGCTTTGCCATGCTGGGCGATGTGATCATGGCCGAACCGGGGGCGCTGGTGGGCTTTGCGGGTCCCAGAGTTATCAAACAGACCATCGGCCAGGAACTGCCGGAGGGTTTTCAGACGGCGGAATTCCTGGTGGAACACGGTCTGATAGACGGTATTGTAAGGCGTGAGGATCTGAAAAAGACCATTTATTTCCTGATCAAGGCCCATCAGTGCAGGCAAGGGCAGTATGCCGGATTTACACCCGGAAAGGACAGTCCCTTCGTACTCAGCGAGATATTGAAAGAACAGTCCTTTAAGGTGCGTCCCATGAACGCCTGGGACAAAGTCAAGGCAGTGCGAAAAGTAGATCGGCCCCAGGCCAGCGACTATATGGAGCATATATTCGATTTCTTTGTGGAATCTCACGGAGACAGGGCTTTCCGGGACGATCCCGCCATTGTAGGCGGGCTTGCCTTTCTGGACGGGCAGCCTGTGACTGTGATCGCGGAGCACAAGGGCAAGGACATCCGGGAATGCCAGAGGCGGAATTTTGGTATGCCCATGCCGGAGGGCTACCGGAAAGCGCTGCGCCTGATGAAACAGGCGGAGAAATTCAACAGGCCCGTCATCAGTTTCATCAACACCGCCGGAGCTTTCTGCGGCATCGAGGCGGAGGAGAGAGGGCAGGGGGAGGCCATTGCCCGTAATCTCAAGGAGATGGCGGCGCTGAAAGTGCCTGTGCTGTGTATTTTCATCGGTGAGGGCGGCAGCGGCGGCGCGCTGGCTACGGCGGTGGGCAACGAGGTGTGGATGATGGAAAACGCCACCTATTCCATCTTGTCGCCCGAGGGTTTTGCCTCCATCCTGTGGAAGGACGCCTCCAAAGCCAGAGAAGCCAGCGAAGTGATGCACATTACGGCCCAGGATCTGAAACAGCTGGGGGTCATCGAGAAGATCATTCCCGAATTTGGCGGGGCGGACAATACTACGGCGGCCGCCATAGGCGGATTTATGAAAGAACAGATCAGGGATTTTTTAAAACGCTGTGAGGGGATGAGCGGCGAAGAGCTGGCGGCCCAAAGATATGAGCGTTTCCGCCGGTTTTAGAGAAATATATTGACACATTAGCGCGGGCCATCCATAGTTGGCCGGTCCGCTGCAGTTATGCATGGAGAGGAAAACATGTCAGTAAAAATAATCGGAACAGGCAGTGCCCTTCCGCAAAAGATTGTAACCAACGATGACCTGGCACAGATGGTGGAGACTTCCGACGAGTGGATACGGGAGCGCACCGGCATCGGCAGCAGACATATCTCCACGGGGGAGACAGTAGTGTCCCTGGCGGCGGAGGCATGTGAGAGAGCGCTGGAAAATGCCGGCAAAAACCCGGCGGATGTACAGTTGCTGCTGGTGGCTACCGCCGCGCCGGAAACAGGGATACCCTGCGCCGCCTGCCAGGTGCAGAGTATACTGGGTGCCGGGAGCGCCGTGGCCTTTGATCTGAACGCCGCCTGCGCGGGGTTTCTGTTCGCGCTGCATACTGCCTGTGCTTATATTGAGGCAGGAATCTATGAAAACGCTTTGATCGCGGGCGGCGAGGTGTTGTCCAAGATTGTGGACTGGACAGACAGAAGCACCTGCGTTCTGTTTGGCGACGGGGCGGGGGCCGTGCTGGTGCAGCGCAGTGAACAGCCGGGTATTCTGGGGTTTGTCCAGCACAGCGACGGCACAAAGGGAGAGGTGCTGCAATGTCACAGCAGACAACTGAGCAATCCCTACATATCTCTGCCCTTCGATTCCCATTTTGTGAAAATGGACGGGCGGGAAGTGTTTGCCTTTGCCGTGCGTCAGGTGCCCGCCTGTATCCGGGAGGTACTGGAGCGAAACAGCCTGTCTCCGGCAGACGTGGATCTGTATGTGCTGCACCAGGCCAACAGGCGCATCGTGGAGGGAATCGCCCGGCGGCTGTCCGTGGAGGAAGACAGATTCCCCATGAATCTTGACAGAGTGGGCAATATGTCCTCCGCAGCCATTCCCGTGCTTTTGGACGAACTCAACCGGGAGGGACGGCTGCGGCAGGGAATGACGCTGGTGCTGTCCGGATTCGGCGCGGGACTGACTTATGGGGCATGTGTACTGCGATGGTAGATGCCATACGCGGAATCCCAAATATAACAGGGGGTTATAGAATGGCACAGGATAAGAAACGTTCCATGAATGAACTGCTGGTGAATCTGTTCAACCATGTGATGAACATGGAGGCGGACGCAGTGATCACGGATCAGTATCGGGACATTACCAACAATGATATGCATATCATTGAGGCAATCGGAATTGAAACGCCCAGAAATATGTCCGAGATCGCCCACCTGCTTCGCGTTACGGTAAGCACTCTCACCATCAATATGAACGGTCTGGAAAAAAAAGGCTATATATGCAGGCAGCGCAGCCAGCAGGACAAAAGGGTGGTGCATGTGACTCTGACCGATAAGGGAAAAAAAGCGTTTTACCATCACCGGGATTTTCATAAGAAGATGATTAAGGCCATCGTAAAGGATCTCAGCGGGCAGGAGATGGAGATATTATATCGCTGCCTTGAAAACCTGAACGAATTTTTTGAATCGGCAGCACGCAGCTGACAGCAATGGCAGGCAATATATCCTCAGATAACAAAAAAGGGTGGAAAAAATAAGAGAAACATAGTATCATAAAACGATAGGATACTGTTTTTAGATGTGTGATTGAGAGATTAGAGGTTATAGGCTTGCTGAATTTAAGGTTTAAATGGGTGGTGGCCGTCAATGGCCTGTATGCGTTATTTATGGTTCCGATAGCGAATCATGTGATCGGCCATAAGGAAAAATATCCGGAGGCCCAACGGTTCCGGCTTGCGTGCCGGATGATCGACCATATGCGAAGATGCAGTCGTACGGCTACCCGTGTGTATGGGACGGCAAATCTCCCCAGAGAAAGAGGCACGATCTTTTATTCCAATCATCAGGGAAAATACGACGCGTTGGGGATCTTGCTGGCGCTGAAAAGGCCCTGCGGAGTACTGTGGGAAAAAAAGCAGGCCAACCGTCTGTTGAGTAAGCAGGTGTGCAGGCTTTTGGAGGGGGTAGACATCGACTTGACGGATATGCGGGATAAGGTGCGCAGTATCCGTCGGGTTGCGGACGCCGTGGAAGGCGGAAGGGACTTTCTGATCTTTCCGGAGGGCGGTTACACCAACAATCACAATGAACTTCAGCAGTTTCAGAGCGGATGCTTTAGCTGCAGCCTGCGGAGCAAAGGCCCTGTGGTGCCTGTGGTGATCTACGACTCCTACAAGGCGATGAACAGCAATACTTTTGAAAAGGTCATAACGCAGGTTCATTTTTTGAAGGCTATTCTATATGAGGAATACGGCGGTCTGACCAAGCAGCAGCTTGCGGAACTGGTGAAATGCCGTATCGCAGGAAAACTGGAGGAGATTAAGGCGGGCTGCTTTGCGGACAGGCAGCCCGACATGATCATAGGAAAAATTTGAGATTGTATTAACGATAAAGGAATCCACTTTCGCGGATTCCTTTTTGTTTTTAATTGGCGGGAGCCATTACTTCATGTTTCCGCATTTTGGTCAGCACACAGCCGAATTTGATCCAATTATCCATCTCTTCCGCATTATTACAATCTAGCTCAAAAGTCACGCCATACTCGTTGAGCGGTTCCAGCCGCACGGGATTGCCCTGCCGGAATTTGCGCAGATAGGCACAGCCGTTTTCTTTGTTGATAAAAATAGCAGTGTCTCCTTCGTGAGGCGGCCGTTTGCAGATCAGCAGAATATCTCCCTTATGATAGACCGGCTGTAGATGATGGGAAGTGATCTGGACTCCGCAGTGCAGGCTCTTCCCGAATCTGTTCAGATAGGAGGAGGCGCGGATCTTGATGATATTGGCGGAATCCCAGATCATACCGTCCTCCAGATTGCCGGTGGGTACCACAACGCTGATGTACTCCTCCGCGTCTGTCTCTTGTTGCAGAAAATCTTCCTCAAACTGGATAATGCCTCCCACAAAGGCTTTTTGAGAAGGCGTTAGGTTCCTCAGACTTTGGAAAAGTTTCAGATCGGAATTTTCTTCACCGCATAGCTCAAAGATAAACTTTCCGGTGAACTTGTAGAGCTGATAAGCGGAATACAGGTCGATCTTGCATGTTTCTCCGGCTACGATCTTCTTGTATCCCGATGTGGATATTCCCATTCGCTTGGCCATCTGCGGCTGAGTGTAGCCCCGCCGTATTCGTTCTTTTTCCATGCTGAGAATGTAGTTGTCCGTAACTTCCTGTCTGCTCATGAACATTGCAATCTCCTTTCACGTTGTTTTCTGCAAGTGCGCTGTGCCATTGTTTTTCTTATTTAAATATATACTAATTAGCTTTAATATGCAAGATAAAAATGCAGTTAGATATAAGTATTTTGTTTAGATATGAATAAAACAGTTTATAATTCACAAAAACATATAAAACTACTCTGGTATTGCACTAAATATATGCGCTACAAGTAAATACCGTTTGAAACTACCGGAAAAAGATGTTATAATTTTATAAACTAAAAATCTGCCGAGGGAAAAATGGCGTTACAAGGGCAGGGGGGTGTGCATATGACGCATAAAGAAAAAGCCATTGAACTCCTGAAAAAGAAATATCATTGCTCTCAGGCACTTTTGGGGGCATTTGCGGGTGATTTCGGATTTGATATGAAGACGGCCTTTAAAATCAGTACCTGCTTTGGAGGCGGTATGCGGCAGGGGACTACCTG
The DNA here is from genome assembly GCA_910577235.1 of uncultured Acetatifactor sp. Classification (GTDB taxonomy): domain Bacteria; phylum Bacillota; class Clostridia; order Lachnospirales; family Lachnospiraceae; genus Acetatifactor. The sequence continues at coordinate 100,260 of CAJTMX010000013.1, forward strand.
CGGCTGTATCACCGGAGGTCTGCTGGTGCTGGGACTGGCTTTTGGCTTTTCTGACCCGCAGGACAAGGAGCTGGAGACATACGGAAACCGCAAAACAGAGGAGTACATAAGAGCTTTTCGGGATAAAATGAAGGGCGATATATACTGTAGGGATATTCTGGGTAAGGACATAACAAAGCCGGAGGACATGGCGGTAATACGCCAGGAAGGGCTCATTATGCAAAAATGCCCCCGGGCTTTTTTTGCCAGCGTAGAGATCTTGGAAAAAATGCTGGAAGAATATGCGGGAGAACTGCTCAATGTGGATCTGGAGGAGATAAATATCTCTGAGGATGAGGAGATCCAGATCATGCTCAAAAATATGAGCCGCAGGCAGGGGTTTCGCCGCGATGTACGGCGGATGCTGAACGAAACCCGGCAGAAGGTGGCTTTCATTCAGTTTGATATACGCCGATTCAAGATCATCAACGATCTGTACGGTGAGCAGTTCGGAGACGAAGTACTGTTTTGGGTTCGGGAACAGTTAAAGACATATTGCAATACAAGGCAATACTTTATAAATCTGCGCAGCGATGTATTTGAGATTGTGACGGAGTACGATGAAACAGCCGAGCTATACGACCGGATCATTATGCTGGGGCGGGAGCTGAGAATGTATAAGGCTGTGAAACTTCAATATTCCTGCGGCATTTATCTGGTGGAGGATGCGGGTATGGAACTGCGCCAGATGGAAGACCGGGCGGCAATGGCCCGCAAGGCGGCCAAAAGCAGCCTGGTGTCCCAGGTGGTATTTTATCAGGAGCAGTTTAAGGATTCTCTGTACAACCGCAAGTTTGTGGAGGAAAATATCGACATCGCCATCAGGGAGGGACAGCTGCAGATGTATCTGCAGCCCAAATACAGTATTTCCCGGAACAGGATCATAGGAGCGGAGGCGCTGGTGCGCTGGCGGCATCCCCTGAAGGGAATGATCTATCCCATGGAATTCCTGCCGGTGATAGAAGAGGACGGTTTTATCACAAAGGTGGATTACTATATGTGGAGGAAGGCGGCGGAGTTTTTACGCCGGTGCCAAAGCGCGGGGATCGGCGACTGTCCCATATCGGTGAATCTGTCCCGGCGGCATCTGCAGGACCGTGAGTTCATGCGGGTGCTGGAGTGCGTCGTGCAGGAGAACGGCATTGATAAGCGGCTGCTGGAGCTGGAGATCACCGAGACTATGGAGGAGCATGTGAGCCAGGCGGTCAGAGAGATGAAGGAGCAGGGATTTAAACTGCTGATGGACGACTTTGGCAGCGGCTATTCATCCCTGAATATCTTGCTGGATACGCCCTTTGACATGCTGAAACTGGATCGGAAGTTCATGGAGAACATGATGGTGTCGGACAAAGGGCGACTGATCCTGGAGCATATTATCACGATGGCGGAACAGCTGCAGCTGGGCCTGATCGCCGAGGGCGTGGAGACCGGAGAACAGGTGGAGATGCTGAAACAGATGGGCTGTGACCAAGTGCAGGGCTATTATTACGCCAAGCCCATGTCCGAGACAGAATTCTATGAGCGGCTGCTTGAGAACCGGCATAGGGGGCGCGTTTAGGATATATAAATAGTTAATGAAAACCGACAAGATTCATCCAGGTCGGTTTTTGTTGTGTATTGGCATTTATTTCTTGCAATTCCATGTCATATATGCTAGTATGCTCTCAGAGCATATATTTCTTTTCGCTTTTGATAAGGCAAATCTCTTTTCAGGATATCAGAAGATCTATGCTTTAAACTCAAATTATTCCAATTGAAAATGGCAGAAGGTTTTTGGTATCTGGCTGAATCCCGGAGTTTTTTTGCAAGTGTAAAACCTGGGGATAGGGTCTTTTTTGCCGGACTTCCTGCGCATGGGGGGTGTAAAAATGAACATGGGAAAAACGTAGGGGGAGTTTTTGGAGAATCATTACTGTATTTGATTAACGCACCAAAAAGAAGGAGGACAAAAAGAAGAGATGAAACAAACTAATTTACCCTATATGCAGGCATCAGGGGCGCTGCCGCACACTCTGGTTAACGATTACATGTTCAAGGCTCTGCTGCAGAAAAACAAAATGGTATTGAAACACCTTATCTGTTCTATGCTGCACTTGCGGCCGGAAGAGGTAGTCAGCGTGAATCTCACAAATCCTATCGTATTGGGAAAGTCCCTTACGGAGGATCTTGACAGCAAAACATTTGTGCTGGACGTAAACGTGCTGCTAAATGATCAGGTTCTGATAAATCTGGAGATGCAGGTTGTAAATTATAAGAATTGGCCGGAGCGATCGCTGACCTACCTGTGCCGCAATTTTGACCATCTATCCAGAGGGGAAGATTATATTCATGTAAAGCCGGTCATACATATCGGGTTCCTTGATTTTACCCTGTTCCCGGAAACCCCGGAATTTTACGCCACCTACAAGATGATAAATGAAAAAAACCATCAAGTTTATACTGACAAATTCATATTGAGTGTGGTAGACTTAAATCATATAGAACTTGCAACGGAGGAGGACCGGGAGTGGAGGATTGACTTCTGGGCATCCCTCTTTAAGGCTACTACATGGGAGGAACTTAAAATGTTGGCACAGCAGAACTCAATATTTGAAAACGCAGTTGAAACCATATATGAGCTTACGGCTGACGAGTCCGTTCAGGAGCAGTGCAAAGCAAGGGAGAAACATGTGCGGGAGATGAGGACGGTACTGACGGAGAAACAGATGGCTGTGCAGGAGAAGGATAAGGCTGTGCAGGAGAAGGATAAGGCTGTGCAGGAG